>MFDZ01000028.1:3311-3885 GCA_001777455.1 Candidatus Daviesbacteria bacterium RIFCSPLOWO2_02_FULL_41_8 | reverse complement strand
ATATCAATAATTATCTGCGTTTTGTCGATTACGACCAAAGTAAGTTCCCGAAAAGTCTTAAAGATTCAATTGAATTAGGCCGGGTGCAGTTGTTGGTCCAAAAACTTGATCTTGAAACTGTTGCCAGGTTGAAAATATCTGTGCCTGGAGAAGCATTTCCCGGACTGAGCGAAAAAGACAGAGTAATTTATAAGGAAGCCTATGATCAGGCAAAAACCAGTTTTGACATTGCCTTCCAGATGGTGGGTATTTCCTGTGAAAAGGTCAGAAGAGGTGGTGGTATATTTTATGTAGACCGGAATGTTCGCTTTCAGGCTTATCAGAGGGTCCGGACTAAAGAGCTGGATAGGATTCACCAGCAGATTGAAAACGATATTAAATCGGGGAGCATAAAAGACAAAAATAGAAAAAAAAAGGCCGTAAATAATTTAACTAAAAACGAACAAGAGTTATACGAGAATAAAGACAGTGATGCTTACTACAGGAAGCTTTCGTTAAAGGAAAAAGGGGCGCTATGGAGTCAAAGCGAGTGGTTGGGATGGCTGATCAGCGAGATAAGGGACGGCAGGAAACT
>MFDZ01000028.1:3043-3300 GCA_001777455.1 Candidatus Daviesbacteria bacterium RIFCSPLOWO2_02_FULL_41_8 | reverse complement strand
TCAGCTGACGGTACGGTCATCCCCACAGTCACTGACGCAGACCGGAAAGATTATGTTGACCACATGCCGATTTTCCTGGCAGAAAATTTTGTCCAGTTCGCAGATACCTGGACCAAAATTAAATATGCCGATGATGCGGAAATTTGGAATGGCCCCGAGTTTGCAAAACACTTAAGCGATATATCTAAAGATGCGGATATCTGGAAAGATCCGAAACTTGCGAAACAATTAGAAGGTATGTTACAGGATGCATCCTT
>MFDZ01000028.1:1471-3033 GCA_001777455.1 Candidatus Daviesbacteria bacterium RIFCSPLOWO2_02_FULL_41_8 | reverse complement strand
CCGCTGAAAGATGTACCAAATTTCAAAGCCATGTACAGAACCGCTATGTCAACGAAAGCGCGTCGGGTGGCTGTTTCGGAAATAAAAAACAATGGATTTCAGGCACGGCTTTTAGATGCGGATTATAATATAAACGGTCAGCTTTTAGGTTCATTCCGCCTGATGACTCTTAAGACCCCAACTCTCCAAGCGGAAGGCACTTATGGCCCTTTCAGTACTCGGGAAGTGCCGGTAGATTTCCAAACTGCTGTCAGCCATATTTATTCCCGTTGGACCTCGCATACTTACTGGGGTTACCAGAATGAAAACAGGCATTATTTACTGGCGCCGCATATTTTTGAACAGGCCAGACAAATCAGGGCAGGCTTACTGCCGCCGGAAAAGGCAGATTTACTGGCGACCCAACTTTTAATTATCGACCCTACTTTGAAGCGGGTGGCCAGCCTTGCAGGTGATCAGGAGCAAAGGGAAATCAGTCTTATGCAGGCTGCCGTAGAAGGATCACTGCAAGGGCACTGGCGGATAAACCGGGAATTATGTGAAGCATTTCTTCCCAAGGATGGAAATCCTGATAAAATGCGCTTAGGTTTTAATATGGAGGATTGGGGAGGACAGTCCCGATTTGTCATACAAATTAAAGCCTTAGCGGCCTCCCAGCCTAAAAGATTTTCCAGAAGACTATCTGCTATGATTGCCGAGATGCCTATGGAAGTTTCCTCCATGCCGGCTATTTGGGGGCAGGAAGGGGTAATGGGAGCAATTGAGATGTTTGCCGATCCGATTGGTAAGATTGCCCATCAAAAAGTAGTTAGTAAACTGGGGATCAATAAATTTGTGGATCAGATGTATTACGGGTGGATGTTGTTTGGGGCTTTGGTTGGCTATGTTGATAAAGAAAAAGGTATCAGTATAGAGGGCTTGTTTGAAAAACCAACCAATAATGCCGATAAATTGTGGCTTTTCTACGAAAAACTCAGTCAGATTGGCGAACATCCTGATAAACTAAATGAAATCTTGTACGGTTTGAAAGAATCTCTCGGCAGGTTGGAGCGAGTCATGCAGTTGATGAGGACGATGGGGACAGATGCCAGGAATTCCCAGGGTGCGCTGTTTTTGGAAGATAAGGATATCTTTTTGCCGGACGGCAGTTATAACACGAAAATCGCCTTTGATAAAAACACCGGCACTTCCCGACATAGCCAACGGATATTATTTGATACGTATATGGATTGGCTACTTTCCAGGGAAACAGGAGGCGGGGTTGAGTCATATCAATCAGAAGCCTACTATTATAAACTTCTTAATAAACCAATTACTTGGTTCGACACGGAAAGTCAAGAGCATAGAACAGGGACACTAAAGGATTGGCTGTTCGATAAAATGGGACGCTGATTGATTATACTTTGGGTTTTCTGAATCTTGCTGGGATATAGGAATTTAACCCGGTTTTGAGACGGTTCCAGGTGCCCATTTGTGCTCCATGCACAGGTTCCCATGATTGGTTCCACTCCAGTTGCTTGGTGTCATCATTAAACTTTCCAAAGTATCCAGGTTTATCATTC
>MFDZ01000028.1:0-1459 GCA_001777455.1 Candidatus Daviesbacteria bacterium RIFCSPLOWO2_02_FULL_41_8 | reverse complement strand
CTTTCCGCAAAACCGCCCGTTTGATTAAATTGGCCGGCGTACCGCCTGCCGGAGCCTGTACTACTGCTAATTTCCTGCCCGATAAGTTGTCCTGCCGTCCCAAGTTTACCTATTGCCCGGCCGATAATATCCGGCACTGCCGGCAATGCTACTATGGCCCCGAAAGCCAGAAGCAGATTGATGAATTTTATATTCATGCCTCCGAACATAGGGAAATAAGCATTACCGGTTATCGTAAGACTATCAGCATATACGGGACTTACCAAATAATTATCCGGTCTCTGGATTACTTGGGAAACCTTAAACGGACATGGCCGGGCGCAGTAGTCTGTTAATTGTGGTCCCAGCAGAAACGCCACGAAATAAAGTACGGCTATTACGGCCGGAAACGCCAAAATATTCGCCAGCATATTCAGCATCCAGTCGGTGGCTAAACTTTGCCTGCCTGGTAAAGCCGCGGCTAGGAATTGAAACGGGGCAATGATTGTCAAAAAAATAATAGTTATAAAATTATTGATCAAGCGCAACATAAGCCTAAACATTGCCATAATTAAAATAATCATAGCTATCATTGATAGAGCCAAACCAACTACCTGTACAGGGAACAGACCGACGAGTGGTAATGTTACTGCCGCGGATATGATTTGCCCGGATCCTCCGGCTAAACCGCCAAACGGCAAAACAAGTTGAGTAACCATAAACATTGCCAGATCTGTAATCAGTTTTTGCGGATCTAAGTCAAACGGATTTTGCCGTTGTGTTTGCGGAGCCGCCAGATCATTCCAGATGCTCCCGATGAAATCAGACACATTGCTTGAGGTAGCTATTCTGGTAAAAGGGGCAACAATACTCAAAGTACTCTGTTTACTTATATCTTTTACCAGGTCTTGCGGGGCGTCTGTCGCTCCTCTGGCTGCAGAAAAATAGTAGCCGACCATATTTGTGCTGACAAAGGCAAAATCAGAAATCAGCCCGGCAAAAAAGTAGGAAAAAGTAATCATAATCAGGCCAATAACCAGTCCCGGTAGCGCTGTTTGGGCAGTAATGACTGTTTGGGGGTTGAGTTTATTGCGGAACATTACCATCAGGCCGATAATTAAAAAGATAATTATTAACAGCACATAGGAAATATTTCTGGATACCTGCCACAGTCTTATAATCGGACTTAAAACATCGGCACCGGATCCGGTGACTTCTTGAGCCCGGGTAACTTTTGCAATCCCTAAACCCTGCTCGACACTGGCTATATAATCAGCTGTCCGGACAGGAGGATTTGTATATAACATTCCGATGATGGAAGTAACAGTGCCCAATGTCCCGCCGGATAAATTAGTTTGGGAAAGGACCGGGATACCCTGAATCATGCCCTGGGCATTTTTAGTCATTTGGTAGGTTAGACAGGGTTGGCCGATAACAGATTGCCCGACAGCCAGGCAGGAAAAAGTGTGGAAGAGGTTAT
>MFDZ01000027.1:8387-10794 GCA_001777455.1 Candidatus Daviesbacteria bacterium RIFCSPLOWO2_02_FULL_41_8 | reverse complement strand
CAAACTTTGAGTACTTTTCTACCCTCTGCTAAATCGGAGTCTCCAATAAAAGATTTCGGGGATAAAACCTGGATATTTTGAATTTTTAGTCCGATAATTTTCTTTTCTAATCCCAGTTTAATTATTTCTACCTCTGGTAACTCCGGCATAAGTTCTTTTTTTTCCTAACCTGAATATTATTAATGATGTAGCAGTCTTTCTTTTCCTCGTGGCATAATAGATCCTAAACCAACAGCGACTTCCTGGAAAGCGGCTAATCCCCTCCACAAAAATGAAAACCAACCATATTTTCTTCTGACATCTTTCCATTCTTTGTGCATAGCAGCATCTTCCTCAACCCCTAGTTTCTTATGCTGTAACTCTGTAATTTGCTCTCTCATCTTTTCTACCTCCTAATATTTTATTTTATTGTTTTTTGCACAAATTGCAAGAGAAGCTTTTTGGGTAGCCGATATATCTTCTTCTTTGCCGACCTCACAGTTGGGAAAGAAAAACCTAAATGGATTTTTTATCCCCCATCACGTATATGTGTACGATCGCATCAATGTATGTTACTAGGACCGTACTTATCAGATTCGAAAACCCACACCCACTTCTCTACCCCCAAGTCTTTGATATAACTGAAAAGTTTTTCCGTCACATTCTTTTTGGAAATCCACACGCTTTTTTGCAGATGCTTAAAACCCCACTTTTTAAGATTTCTTCTAAATAAATCCCTGATTAACCTTTTTTGTTCCGGTATATCAAAAATCACAATCCGCCATTTTCCGTCCCAGTTGTCAACATTATCATTGCTCAAAAGATATACTGTCCGCCCTGCATCAGTCAGCTTTAAGATCAGTTTACCCATATCTGTTTTATCTGTTTCAATCAATCCCCTTTTTCTTAACCTGGCAACTGCTTTAGAAAGGGCCGCTTTCTTCAGTTCAGGAATACCATAATGGTAGCGGTAATGATGATAGGCAAAATCCTCCAGTCGCACATATCCGTCAATGCTTTTCTCTAAAACCATTAACAAAATATCGCTTACGCTCCCTTTTCTAATTTCCATACCCACTACATTACACGATCGTTGTAATGTATGTCAACAGAGTGGGTTCTTTAGCCTGGGTGGATCTTCTTTCCTAATTTGAATTTGATCAGCGGAGCAAAAACAATATTTAAAAGCAAAATATATACCGGGAATGCGCTATAAGCAAACCCCCACTGCCTAGTAGCAAGCAATGTAACACCTGCACCTAACCCGGTAAATAAATACACCTTATAGTCCTCAGTTTCAGGAGCTTTAAATGCCTTTACAAAGGTCGGCACTGCAGCCAAGCCGTCTGCGGCAATAGCAAAGAATATCGCCCAATTCCCTACCCCGGTTACCTGCCACATAATTAATCCCAAAACCGCCAACACTCCACAAATAAAATCAAACTTAGTAATTTTCCAATAAGCTTTTTTATTTAAGAAAGAGGCAATAAATGTAAACAGTGGTCCAACTCCGATTGCGAGAGTCATGAGTGAAGATAAGCCTACTCCCTGTTTTGCTTCCGCAGCAAAAGCGATTAAAGGAGCCAAGCCCCAGAGAAACCAAGTCACCTTGTTGGGCTTAACTTTCCCTTTGATAGTGTAAATTAGATAACTTAAATTACCAAAAAGAATCAGCGCCACAGATACAAACACAAATTTTTCATCTATCATAGATATTTAAACTAGTTTGACTAATCTGCCGTTTCTGATAACTTTTTTCAAAATAAATGCAAACAAAATTATCGAGGCGGTTAGATAAACCGCATTTAACAAAACCGCTGTCCAAAAAGAATTGATGTCAAACCGGCCGGTACGCATGGTATACCTCATTCCCTCAAATACATGAGAAATAGGAATAAAAAAAGCAATCTTCTGAAACACGGGAGGCAGAACGCTGATCGGATAAAATACAGCGGCAAAGGGCTGGACAAAAAATGGCAAAATCCAGGTTAACGGACCCACTATATGACCATATCTTAAAATTAAGGAGATATTAAAAATACCAAAAGCCATGGCAAAAACGAATAAATTAATCCAAAATAATACCAGGTTAAAACCCAACGAGCTAAGCTGAAAATTGTAAAAGATGCCTGCCATCAGCCCCATGGAGGTTAAAGCAACCAGAATCTTGATAAAACTGATTGTGATCAGTCCGGTTAAATATTCCAAAAAAGTAATCGGTGAAGCCAAAACATTAATGACATTACGATCCCAAATATCAAACATAAAGTTAATCCCGATATCCGTAGAAACTTTTTCAAATATCACCCACAAAATCATCCCTCCCAGTAAATATGCCGCCAGAGTTTGAGACTGCAGGCCTTGTACATAGGTAGCTAAAAATCCCCACAGTATTAATACCAGTACGGGAGAAATAATCACATCAAAA
>MFDZ01000027.1:7426-8370 GCA_001777455.1 Candidatus Daviesbacteria bacterium RIFCSPLOWO2_02_FULL_41_8 | reverse complement strand
GCCGGTTTGCAGCACTTTTTGAGTCAGCTCCAAGGGCGTGCCCTGGGCAATAATTTTTCCATGGTTGATGAAAATTACGTTACCCGCAATCTCTTCTATTTCCCACATGTTGTGCGAGGTATAAAGGATGGTAATACTCTCTTCTTTTTGAATTTGCTTAAGCAATTTAATTCCCTTATCCACTACGTCAGGATCCATGGAGGCCATCGGTTCATCCAAAAGCAATAACCTGGGCTTATTAAGTAATGCTTTGCACAGGTTAGCCCTGGCCCGCAGTCCGGTTGACAGGTCCCGGGTGGCGGTACTGCGGAAATTGCTCATTTCAAACATATCCAGCAACTCTGTTATTCTTCGTTTGGCCTCCGGCACTTCATAAAGTTTGGCATAAACCAGTAAATTCTCCCAAATACTTAAATTCCAGGGCAAACTAAAATCTGCCGAGGCATAATTTACTTCTTTAAAAATTTCACTTCTGTTTTTAGTAATATCTTTACCGAAAATACTGATACTTCCGCCGTCAGGGCCAATCAAACCCAAAATACAATAAATGGTGGTGGATTTCCCTGCCCCATTTGGACCCAGAAAACCCAAAATCTGCCCTTCTTCCAGAGAAAAAGAAATATCATCAATAGCAGTGAATCCGGCACCCGCCGGATTAAAACTTTTCCTTAAATTTTTCACTTCTAAAATTACCTTCTTATCCATAAACTTCTCCCCTGTCATCCTGAGCCCGAAGGGCGAAGGATCTCTCAACTTGTTTGAGTCCCGCATTCGCGAGAGATTCTTCACTACGTTCAGAATGACAATAACTATTGTAGATTAGATTGAAGCTAATTACCAGAGATTAAGCAGGTTTTATAGATCTAGCAAGGGAGACTTTTTGGGCTCTTTCCAGGAAGGCTTTTTGGGCGGCTGGCACATTTTCTTCTTTCCCGGCCCAAGCG
>MFDZ01000027.1:7016-7285 GCA_001777455.1 Candidatus Daviesbacteria bacterium RIFCSPLOWO2_02_FULL_41_8 | reverse complement strand
GGCAACCTCTTTACTGCTGACTTGAGTAGAACTATCTTTACCGGAAATAACCATATTTGGCTTTAAAAGCATTCCTTCTAATACCACTTCGTGGGCCTTTAACCGGTCAAAAACAACCTTTAGGGTTTTAGTAGTTACTTCTCTGCACTTTGCTAAATCGTGACCGCCATCCATCAGTACCTCAGGCTCAACTATCGGCACCAAATCAGCCTCCTGACACAGTGCCGCATACATTGCCAGCACTTCCGCATTGGCTTCAATACAAGTGT
>MFDZ01000027.1:0-7000 GCA_001777455.1 Candidatus Daviesbacteria bacterium RIFCSPLOWO2_02_FULL_41_8 | reverse complement strand
AACCGGTCCCGCAGGCCGTCCAAACCTTCCGTAATCTTTTCCCCCGGAAAATTAGCCATTTTCCAAACTCCTTTATCAACCTTAATCCCCGGCAAAATCCCTTTGCTTTCCAAAAACTTTGAAACTGACTGACCGTCAATACTCTGCCTGATGGTTTCATCAAATAAAATCACGCCGGAGATAAATTGTTCTATGCCGGGTGCGGCCAATAACATCTTTCTGTATGTTAAATTAGTTTCCGGAGTTGATTGCAGACCGATTTTGTAAGCGGAGCTTGAAACATCTTTGATGTTATCAAACCGCTTTTGGACAGTTTTAGAAGATTCATCAGCCGCCAGGATGCCTTTTTCAGGGGCTACCAAAGCTTGAGCTGTTTGTTTTAGTACATTAATATCCATATCACTCCCCTGTCATTCTGAGTGATTAGCGAAGAATCTCTTGCGAATGCAAGTTACATTAACGTATCTGACATAAAGTCAGAGATCCTTCTCCGGCTTCGCCGTATCAGGATGACAATTAGCGGTGAACTTTCTTCTCTATTTTCACACCGCTGGCATCAACAGTCAAGGTTGTGACTTCGTGGCCTCCATTTTTTTCCCTTACCCCATCCAGATCCAGACATTTGTTATCATCCGTAATAGCTGAGACGGAAACCAGGCAATCTTCTTTTTTACCTGCTACCAGATCATCAATTGTCCAAGTTTTTCTGTATCCTTGAGAAATTTGTTTATCGCCGGACCAACCCCTGCCTTCCCCGACCGCCCCCAGTGCCTTGGCCGCCACTGCCGCCAGCACCCCTTCCTCAAACCCACCAATCCCGGCTACCAGGTGGATCCCCTGCTTGCCCGGACTCATACAGGATAAGATGGCAGGTAAAAAATCCCCGGCTTGAATTAAAATTAGGTTGACTCCAAACTTTTGACAAGCATTTATTATATGGGCATTCCTATCCCGGTCCATGACCACCACATTAATTTCCGCTGGTTCCACTTTAAAAACATCCACCACTTCTGCCAAATTCTCTTCTATTAGTTTATCAATGGAAATCTTACCAACTAGTTCCGGCGGGCCGAATAATTTATCCATATAATCAATATCGTCAGGGGTCGGCATCAGACCTTCGTGGGAACTTATGGATATCACAGAAACGGCCCCCGGAGAATTTAGTTTGGCGGCTTTACTGCCTTCCACCACATCATTAACCATATCCAGTTTATGACTTCCTGTACCGAAAGTGCCTTCCAGGGTCGGTAACGCTTCCCCGTATTGGTGAACATGTTTTCTGCCCTCGCTACCCACCACTCTCAAAACGAAAGGGATATCGGTTAAAGCGGTGCCCATCGCGTCCGCGCCGGCCTGATCAATTAATTTTTCTCTGGCTTTGGATTCATCTTCTGTCAGTAAATCTTCCGGGGTAAAACCTTTTTCCTTAATCAGTTTCCAAACAGAAATGGCGGTAAGTTCTGTGGCGCGGGTAATATGATGCCGAATATTAATCATTACCTAATCAATTTCTCCAATGCCAATCGGGCAGAAAAAGTTGATATTAATGCTGTCAATGAGGGTACTAAAATTAGCGGATTATCCACCTGAATATTGCCTTCAGTTGCCAAACCTGCACCAACAACAACTCCTAATGATATAACTGCGATGAAACCTGAAATAATCATTATTCTTTCTGGAGTAACTGCTTCACGCATTTTTGAAGCCATAGACGCAGTCTCTTGAAATACTCTATTTCCAGTTACAGCTTCCCTAATTGCATTCAATCTTTCTCTCACGAAATATTTATACCCTTCTTTGCCGCTTTATTCAAGAGCTCAAATTACGTTCCACTAACTCTAAAATTTCTTTTTTAAATCTTTCTTTAGAAAACTTTTCTGCATTTTTTCTTAAAGTTTCAGGTTTAAACTTATCTTCCCTAAATTCCCCTAACACCCCAACCAAACTCTCTACCGTCACTGCTCCAGGTCCACCATAAAGCAGTCCTGTTTCCTTGTCAATCACAGTCTCTAGAAAGCCGCCGGAAGCCGGGGCAACGACCGGAGTGCCGACAGCCTGGGCTTCAATAGAAGTTATACCAAAATCCTCATCCTCTGCCGCTACAATCAGGGCTTTGGCATTTGCCAGCAGTTTTACCCTTTCTTCATCTCCTACCCAACCTAGAAAGTTAGTAGTTAGTAGTTGGTAGTTGGTAGCAAGTTTTTTAAGATTATCCAGCTCCGGGCCGGTGCCGGCAATTTTTAGTGGTAATCCCAGCTTCCCACAAGCTTCAACTATTATTTCCACTCCTTTACCTCGTACTAACCTGCTTAACACCAAAAAATAATCCTTTTTCCCCTTACTACTTGCTACATAATACTTGCTACCAATTTCCACCGGCGGATAAATTACCACGCTATCCCTCCGGTAAAACTTTTTGATCCTGGCGGCAATATTCTTGGAATTAGCCACTAAAATATCGGGTCTCTGTGACACTTCAAAATCATAAATCCTCATAAAATGATTGATGATTTCTCCCCCGATCCGGCTCCACCAGTGTTTTTTGTAGTTGAAACTCGTCACATACCCATATAAAAACCTGGGCGGGGTATGAATATAGCTTATATGCAGAGTTTCCGGCTTGGTGATAACCGCCTTGGCCAAATGCGTAGCAGATGAGGAAGAAATGACCAGATCGTATTCGGATAAATCAAAGCTTTCGAACATCATTGGCCCGAAAATACGGAACGGTGAAAGCAGACGATTGGCAAAAGGAAATTTCTGAAACCAGGAAGGTCTAATGTCCCAACTTTTAAACCTCTTGCCATTTTCTCCTAAAGAATCAGGATTGTAATAGGCCGTATAAACAGGCGCTTCCGGAAAAATCTCATGCAAAGCCTCCAACACCCGCTCTGCTCCTCCGTATTCCCGCAGATAGTCATGAACCAGTGCTACTTTCATATATAAATATTATACATATTAAAAAGCAGCGAAGTCACAAGCAACCAAAAAATGTTGTTGGTTTTATGCAAGTTATCTTAATGATTCGAAATTATAGGTAGACATAAAATCAACACAAGTGAGCAAGTTTCTACCGTGCGAACGATTTTTTGTGCTGTGACGAGCTACTTTATAATTCTTTCGCTACATCAATTAACTCTTCAAAGCTTAATTTGGTGGGTTTTGAGTCCGGAGCGGATGAGGAACTGCAAATTACCATGTGATGACTTTGATGTAAAAACCAACTGGCTTCCGGGTCCAACGATTTCACTCTCTCATAAATCGGCTGTAGATCAATTTCAAAAGACGGAGTAAAAAACTGCACCCCTTTGTGTTTCGGATGATACATTAAAAACAAATCTCCTGCCTTGCCGGCAGGCAGGCCACCTTGTGTTTTGCAAAACTCCCGGTCGACCGTTTCGGAAATCACGGCATAAGACGTGCCAAATCTACTTTGGAATTCAATTTTGCTTTGCCAATCTTTTAAAGATTCCTGCTTTCTCTTTAAAACCACCAAAATTCGCTCCAGTATTTCAATTCCCAATTCAACTGCTTTTTCAGAACTTTTGTCTGAATTGTCCCTGTTTCTGATAAAAGCCTGCACGCTAAACTCACTCATCTGACAATCAGGCGCCCTGCCCGTATCTATTAACCTGTTCCATTCAGTCAAACTATCTAACGCTCTCCTCAAAACTTCATTCTCCGGAATATGTTTTTCTTTTTTTAAATATTCATAAACCAGCGTCCCGGCGCAAGTGTCCAAGCCTTCTTTGTGTTCATCGAACTCTCCCCCGCCCGTCCCGACGAATACTTTTCCCTGGTTTTCTTCTTTGGCCGCCAGGTCGTGTGCCGCTGACACAAACTCCAACTTGGCATCCCTAAATTGCGGATGGAATTTTTTTAACAGCCAAATACCGGCAATATCATCCAGGTGCGGATTTATGTGTGTTACCAGAGTTTTCATGGTAAGATGAAGTATAGCATGAACATGGTCAAAAAACTTGTCTTTGCCCCGATTTTTCTAATTGTTTTTGCTATTCTAATCTCCCAGCTAACCCCTTTCCTGAAGTCCTACGACTTCGTCTTCTCCTTGTCTTTAGACAGCTTAACTCAAATCATAACCGTGGTCGGCCTGATTTCCCTATCCGGCTTTTTATTCGTCCTACTTTCTACTTTTGCTTCAGATTGGAAAATTTCTATACCGGTTGGCGCAGCTGCCGCCCTTCTGCCCTTTGCTTTTATCAACCCCGCCTTGGCCATAGTCTTCACTGTTGGCATCTGCATCAGCACACTACTGACTTTTTTGTCCTTAAATGCCGCCTTAAAAAGCTATTTGACTTTTAGTCCAAAAGCCATTCTCGGTCCTGCCATCAGACAGCTATCAGGACTGTTGATTATTTCTTTTTGTATTATTTACTTTTTCTCTGCCAGTAAAATGGTGGTGGAAAAGGGCTTTCAGATTCCGGATTCTTTAATAGACTCCGCTTTAAAAATGACTCCAATGAATCTGCCGGCGGAAGAAGGCGCGCCGTCATTGCAATTGCCTGCCATTAATCAGGAACAATTGGATTTCCTGAAACAAAATCCTGATTTGTTGAGGCAGTCCGGCCTGGATCCCAAGATTTTAGATACCCTAAACCAACCTAAATCAACAAAATCATCTACAAATCCTGCTCAGGACTTGATTAAGAAAACTGTCAAAGATCAAATCCAAAACATTATTAAACCGTACCAAAACTTCATCCCCGCCGGACTGGCATTACTGCTATTCCTCACCCTCCAATCCCTAACTTCCGTCATCAACCTTCTAGTTTATCCCCTGCTTTGGCTTACTTTTTATATTCTGGAAAAAACAGGATTCATTAGGTTCGAGGTCGAACAAAGACCGGTTAAAAAATTAGTGGTCTAACCGGTAAGTTACGAAGGAGAAAAAACTCCTTTTTTAATATATTCCTTAATCAATGACTGATACGGAACATTAATCTCGTTCGCCTGTTCTTTAACCCTATTGAGCAGATATTCCGGAATCCGAATTGAGATGGAACGGCTGGTTGGTTTAAGGTTGGGAAAACTTACCTCTTCCAGATCATCCGGTTCATAATACTTGGACAAATCCAACTTTGCCCAGAACGCTCTTTCATCATCTTCGTTTTTAAATTTAGGAATGATTAATTTTTTCTTCATACAGATGCACCTCCTTTTTGTTGATATTTCTAGCTGAAATAACCCTGATTTTTTTTCTTCTTTTGGTAAATACAATAAATAATAGTCTACTTTTCTTAGTTTTACCCAATATTCTAAATCTCTCTTCGTTTCCGGAATGAAGATGATCTTTAAAAACAAACCTTCGTTTATCTAAAAATACTTCTTCTGTCTCATTGTCTTCTACATCATGCTTTAGATTCTTGCCTATATTTCCTTTATCCCATTCAAACTCTACTGCGTCTTGAACTACTCTCATGTATATACTGTATTATACAATATGATTATTACATGTCAAGCGGTTTGGGAAGTTTGAAATAGAACAGAGGCCGGTTAAAAAGCTGGCGGTGTGGTCTGGACGGTAGATGATAGAAAATAGATGGTAGAATTTTTGAAGATTGAAGGTAGAAGATAGACTAATATGTTTTCCAGTTATTTCTAAGATTGGTTAGTTTCCCACCTAAAGCCATATATTTATTAATAAGCTCATCACAAATTATCTGATTCAGATAACCTAAATCCTTCGCCATATTTAAATGAACTTCCATCTCGTTGGCTGATCCAATTGCGCAATCGAGATGCTTTTTGAATTCTTTTTCAAACCTTCTTTTTGCCCAACCTTCTGCGATATTGGCAGGTGCGGATTTTGAGGCTCTTCTTAATTGTGAAGCTAAATCATTTTTCTCATAAATTGGAAGCTTTATACAGAGCTTGTTTACGATAATTGCCAGCTCGTAGCTTTCTTTGTAAACCTCTAAATCCTTAAAGCTCTGAATCATGTATTTATCATAACTTTTCTATCATCCATTCTCCATCTTCAAAGATCCACACTCTATCATCCATCTTCTATCGTCAAACACTGATCTTTTCCATTTCTCCCCAGTTGGAGCCGACTTTGAGGTCAACTATGACCGGAACAGAGAGCTTCAGGGCATTCTCCATTTTTTCCTTAACCATTTTGGCTGTTTCTTCCACATCTTTGGGGTCGCATTCAAACAAAAGCTCATCGTGAACTTGCAATATTAATTGAGAATTGAGAATTGAGAATTGAGAATTTTTTCCTTTCTTAATTTTCAATTTTCCATTATCCATTTTCAATTTCCGATCAATCTCCACCATGGCTTTTTTAATCATATCCGCTGCGGTTCCTTGAACAGGTGCATTCACAGCCGCTCTCTCGCCGGCTGACCTGATCATCCGGTTACCGGCTTTTAGCTCCGGAATATACCTTTTCCTGCCCCAAATGGTTTCCACAAAGCCATTCTCGTATCCAAAAGCCAGCGTTTTCTCCATCCACTCCCGTACTTTGGGAAACTCCGCAAAATATTCTGCGATGTATTGTTGGGCTGACTCATACGGCACTTCCAGTTGCCGGGACAGCGCATGCGGCCCCTGGCCATAAAGGGTGGCAAAGTTCATAGTTTTACCTACCATTCTCTGCTGTTTTTCCACTTTCTCCAGGGGTATATTAAAGATTTTGGAAGCAGTTAAAGTATGGATATCCCACCCTTCGGCAAAAGCTTTTTTCAACCCCGGATCATCAGCCAAATGAGCCATAATCCGCAGTTCAATTTGCGAATAATCAGCCGCCAGTAAAACCTTCCCCTTTGGAGCCACGAATGCTTTCCGAATTTCTCCCCCAGCCTCACCTTTAATGGGAATATTTTGTAAATTCGGGTCTTTGGAAGATAATCTACCGGTGGCAGCCCCTTCTACATTAAAAGTGGAATGAATTCTGCCGTCAGATCTGACTGATTTTGGCAGAGCATCAATATAGGTGGAAACTAACTTAAAGAGTTGCCGGTATTCCAAAAAT
>MFDZ01000026.1:7276-10487 GCA_001777455.1 Candidatus Daviesbacteria bacterium RIFCSPLOWO2_02_FULL_41_8 | reverse complement strand
ACTGGCGCAGGATAAATCACCGGAAGCCCAAGAGAAGCTTAAGGCGCTAACTTACGCCAAAGATACCCTAACTCAGGCAGATACCAAAAAACGGTATGACGCAAACCAGGTTGAACCTACTTTTTTCAGTAAAATTGCCTCATCCGGCATTTTGTATATCCAGTTTAAGAAATTTTCCCCCACATCATTGGATGAATTCCAAAAAACTTTTGAAAGCTACAAAGGTGATCCGAGCCTAAACGCACTGATTTTTGATTTGCGGGGAAATATCGGCGGGGCAATAGATGCGACAGCGTATTTCCTGGGGTATTTCTTAGGTAAGGGTCAATACGCCTTTGATTTTTACCACAAAGGAGAATACCTGCCATTTAAAACTATGACTGACAAACTGCCGAGTGTTTCCAAATATAAGCAGATCGTAATTCTAGTCGACCAAAATACTCAATCCTCAGCCGAAATAATGGCCGCCGCTTTGAAAAAATATCATGTGGGAGTAGTCCTCGGAGTTCCTACCAAAGGTTGGGGGACAGTAGAGCGGGTTTTTCCGCTGGATAACCAAATCAGCTCTAAAGAGAAATATTCAATATTTTTAGTCCATTCCCTAACCCTGCGGGATGACAACCAGCCGATTGAAGGTAGGGGAGTTGACCCTGATATTAGCATTAAGGATCCTGACTGGCCCCAAAAACTGCTGCTTTATTTCAATAACTCATCACTTGTAGAAACCGTCAAATCACTCTTGTGAGCCTGCCTCTAAAAGGATATAATTTGCGGTATGTCTTTCAGAATAGCTGGTGCCATCTTAGGGATAGGTGTTCTGATAGCGGTTATTTTTATCATTTCCGGTAAATTAAACTTCCAGGGCGAAAACCCACCGAAAAATGAAGTAGCGTGTACCCAGGATGCAAAAATTTGCTCTGATGGGTCAGCAGTTGGCAAAATTGCTCCAAATTGTGAATTTGCCCCGTGTCTTAGTCAAAATGAGTCAGCCCAATTTTCCGTGTTGGCAAAGAACTTGGAAATACCATGGGCCTTAGCCTTTCTACCTGGCTCGCCGGCAGGCGGGCCGAACGGCAGGATATTGGTGACCGAACGACCGGGCAGAGTCAGAATGATTGACCAGGAAAGAAACCTGACACTGCTAGCTACCATCCCATCTGTTAAGCATATTGGAGAGGGAGGACTTTTAGGGATCGCGCTACATCCGGATTTTACAGAAAACCAGCATGTCTATCTTTATTACACCTATGCAGGTAACGGCGACAATACCTTAAACCGGGTAGTCAGATATAAACTGGAAAATGACAAGTTGGCCGGCGGGCAAATTATTGTCGATAACATCCCCGGCGCATCAAACCACAACGGCGGGCGGATCAAATTTGGTCCTGATAACTTTCTGTATATTACTACCGGGGATGCCGGGAACCCCTCCCAAGCACAAGACAAAAATTCGCTGGCAGGAAAAATTTTAAGAGTAACCGATGAAGGAAAACCAGCACCGGATAACCCTTTTGGGAATTTAGTCTATTCATTTGGCCACCGAAATCCTCAGGGTTTGAGTTGGGATGATCAGGGTAGGCTTTGGGCAACGGAACACGGCCGCTCCGGTGTCCAGTCCGGCTTGGATGAACTGAATTTAATTAAGCCTGGGACAAATTATGGCTGGCCAACTATTCAGGGAGATGAGAAAAGAGATGGCATAGAAACTCCAATTATTAATTCCGGCTCCAGCACTTGGGCGCCGGCCGGGGCAGCTTTTTATCAAGGGTCGGTATTTTTTGGCGGTTTAAGGGGTGAAGCGCTTTTGCAATATAATTTTTCCGATAAAGCTCTGAAAGAATATTTCAAAGGACGATTTGGCAGGATTCGTGATGTGGTTTTAGGCCCGGATAATTTTCTATACATTACCACCAGCAACCGTGACGGCAGGGGGAAGGTTTTAGAGGGAGATGATAAAATAATCAAAATCGATCCGCAAAAAATATGATCACCTACAAAAAATTGATAATTGGTCTAATGGCTTTGGTGGCTATAGTTGGTGGAACCTTGGTGTTTATAAAGACATCAGAGAACAGCTCTCCTCTGGTGAGTCCTGGGAGTTTTGTTATAAAACAACCCAAAACAGATCTCCACCCTTTGCAGATCTCGGAAATGAGAAAGAAGGAATATCCCGGCAGCGAAGTTACTATTGAAAAGGATCTTGGGTCGGGAAGTAACTACAGACAGTACCTTGCTTCATACAAGTCTGAAGGCCTGAAGATTTATTCGCTTCTCACTGTACCTCAAGGAAATCCACCAATAGACGGTTGGCCGGTGATTATTTTCAATCATGGTTACATACCTCCGGCAGAGTATACAACTACCGGCCGCTATGTTGCCTATACTGCTGCCTTTTCCCGGAACGGCTACATTGTGTTTAAACCTGACTACCGGGGACACGGGGATTCGGAGGGCAACCCGGAAGGAGCTTATTATTCAACGGCATACACAATAGATGTCTTAAATGCTGTTTCTTCCATAAAGAAATCCCCCGGAGCAAATCCGGATAAAATAGGTATGTGGGGGCACTCCATGGGAGGAAGCATTACCCTGCGTTCAATGGTTGTAACCAAGGATATTAAAGTTGGGGTAATCTGGGCCGGAGTGGTAGCCTCATATGATGATATGATCAAAAACTGGAGGAGGGCGGTACCCTTTATGCTCTCAGAGAGCGAGCGGGTCATCAGGCGTCCGGGCAGGCAGGCGCTCATAGATAAATACGGAGATACCGATAAAAACCCGGAATTTTGGCAATCAATTTCACCGATAAATTTTACCAGGGATATCTCCGGACCTCTGCAGTTGCATCACGGAACTTCCGATTCCGAAGTGCCTTTACTTTTTAGCGAGAGACTAAACGAGGCCATGAAAACTGCCGGGCTAGCGGTAGAGTTTTATACTTACGAAGGCGATGATCATAATCTTTCCGGAAATTTAACTGTAGCCCTGAACCGCTCAGTTGAATTTTTTGATAAAATCCTTAAGTAGGCTTGAAGTTTTTGTTGTAAAAATAAACTTTTTCAAATTCAGCCTGAGCCAGGTCTTCCTTACCCTGCTCCTGGTAAATTTCTCCCCTGATTTGGTAAAGCTCGGAAAAAGCCCGGTTATAGGTATTTAAAATTTTATCCGATAGCTCAAAAACCCGGTCATAATCCTTAAGTTTTTGGTAAGC
>MFDZ01000026.1:0-7228 GCA_001777455.1 Candidatus Daviesbacteria bacterium RIFCSPLOWO2_02_FULL_41_8 | reverse complement strand
TTCCACAACATTTTGATAGTCTCCTAAGTAATAATAGGCAACAGAGATATTAAATTGTATGAAGATATTCCCGGGGTCTGATTCAAGCTCTTTTTGAGCGGTTGCCAAAGATTTTTCCCAAGCTTTTTTTCCGTTTAAACTCTCACCCAAAATAGCCTCCGCAATTTTCTGTTTTCCCCTGGGAACTAAAACCAAATATTCGTAGTTAAAACCTTGCCAGAGCTTGGTAAAATCATTATATGAGTACTTTAAGCTTGCCCCTTGCAAAGAGTCGTCCTGGATAATCTGCCCGGAAGTATCATCAAATCCCCGGATAAGGCGATAGTGTCCAATATCATTACCCTGCTTTAGCCATGTTCTTACAATAACCGGTATATCGTAGCTAATAAAGAGCTTAATTTGTTCGATGCTGCCGCCTGGTCTGTGATAAGTTAGTAACCCATACTCCTGCGCTTTTTTGGCCAGTTCATCAAGTGTGACTGATTTATCATCATTGTCCCCCTGGGGATTTTGAAAAGGTCGAAGATCCAGCCCTAATTTTTGCTGGGATTCGTTTATTCCAAAATACGACAAGGCCATGGAGAGCGCTGCCGGTCCGCAGTTGTTAAAGGTTTGGAAAACCTGAATCTTTTGGGAGATTATTTTGGCGGTGGGGGAGGGGGCAAGAGTGAACATCGGAGTGGGTGAGGGTGTTGGTAAGGGAGTACTTTGAAAACTGCTGACTTTAGGAGAAACCAGTGGCCGGTTGGTGTTTGAGCCCAGATAAAATACTGCAGTCAGTAAGCTCATTAAAATGGCAGACAAGATGACCCAAATCATAGGGCGGATATTATAACAGGACTACTCACTTTCTGGAGTGAATTCCAGAATAAAGGAATTTATACCGAAGCTACTGTGGGTTTTAGCTTGGCCATAAATGCTATTCATATTATGGTCTATTTATACTATTCGTAGTATATTATTTCTTTGAAAAAACTACACAATTTGTTTAGTTAAAGTGTTATTATAAGAAATAGGAAAAAGGAGGTGAGGAGATGACAGGATATATAACTAATATAGAAGAGAAAGCTATTCAAAACGAGAATTTCCGGGAAGTATTATTTACCAGCCAGCACAGTCAACTGGTAGTCATGAGTTTATTGCCGCTTGAAGATATCGGCCCGGAGGTTCATGAAATTGTGGATCAATTTATTAGGATAGAACAAGGGGACGGCAAAGCTATCCTAAACGGTGAGGAACAAATAATATGTGCAGGTTCAGCCATAGTTGTACCGGCCGGAACAGAGCACAATATCATCAATACTTCATCCAGTGAGAAGATGAAACTGTATACCGTATACAGTCCGGCCCATCACAAGAACAAAACAATCCACGCGACGAAGCAGGACGCTCTGGCAGACAAGGAAGATCACATCTAAGCGCGAGCGTGTATAATATCCATCATGGCTTTCAAGGGGCTTGCTGTTTTGTCATATCATACGTGTCCGCTTTCTGATGAAAAAAATGCAGAAATAGGAGGCATAAATACTTATGTCCTGGAGTTGTCCAAAGCCTTATCTCAAAAAGGGTATTTTATAGATATTTACACCCGTTCAGTAGATACCAACAGCCCACAAGTGGTCAAGGTTAACCCCAACTTGCGCGTTATTCACCTTTCTGCGGGACCGGCAAATTCCGTCTCCAAAGAGAACCCGATTCACTATATACAGGAGTTTACTGGCAATATTAAGCAATTTATTAAGGAAGAAAGGTTATCCTATGACTTGATCAGTGCACACTACTATTTATCAGGCCTGATCGGTCTTGCGATTAGGGAAAAACTGCGCATTCCTTTGTTTATGACTTTTCATACCCTAGCTCTGATGAAAAATCTGGTGGAAAGAGATAGTGATTATCAAAGAATTGAAGCCGAATTTAAGCTGGTTAAATATTCGGATAAAATTATAGCCACCAGCGAGGCTGACCTGGAATATATTCACACTCTCTATGATTGTCCCTTAAAAAAAATATTTATCCTTACTCCCGGGGTTGATTTGGCAATTTTTAAGCCTATTGAGAAAAAACTGGCAAAAAAATCCATTAATGCCGGTTTAAACCATAAATTAATTCTGTTTGTAGGCAGGATTGTACCCCTGAAAGGACTTGATACGCTTTTGTATGCAATAAAGATTCTTGTTAAAAGAAACCCTAAGCAAACCATTTGTCTTTGGATAATAGGCGAGAAGTCTTCGGAGTCAAAACGCCTTATTTTACTCAGGGATTTACTGAAAATCAAAACCTTTGTAAAATTTGTCGGAAAAATAGACAACAGGAATCTGCCCAATTATTACAACGCCGCAGAGGTACTAGTTTTGCCATCCCAATACGAATCATTCGGTATTACGGCTCTCGAGGCTATGGCCTGCGGAGTGCCGGTTATCACCACGGATGTGGCGGGTATTTCCAAACTTCTGGATAAAAAACACTCGCAACTGCTGACCTCAGCCAGCAATCCAATTATGCTGGCCAAAAAAATTAATCACCTTTTAACCGATAATCAGGAGCATACAAAAATGGGCAGGGAAGTAGCCAAAAAAGTTCAGGACCTAAGCTGGGACAACATTGCCAAGGAATTCGTAAACTTACTTTCTCCGTAGCCTCCCAGGGGACGCCTGGGAGCGTAATATTATATACAAAATGTCAGAAGTTGAAACGGAATTTATTGGCGGCGATGATTTGCGATAGCCTGATTTGCAAAAGTTCAAAAGCAGTATATTTCTTACATGCCTCTGCCAAAGCCGAAATGTCCTCTTTCGTGGGAATTATCTCCTGCGATGTCTTGGGGTACATAATGGAGGCTGAATTGCCGACATGTCCCATACTTAGAGCATGTCCCAGCTCGTGCGCAATGGTGTGAACCAGCTCCTGCTTGCTGATATTAAAATAAATTTCAATTCTGTTCTCCGGTCCTTTATAAATGCCCTCTTCCGGCCGCTGTTCCAAAGCGTCACTTAATGAACCTATGGTTTGATTCAACTGGTTAACTTGATTGTTAAATACGTCTGTGGAAACATTTAAATTCCGGGCTGTCTCATTCAGGCTGTCTGCCTCAGCTTTTAAGCTTTGCTGTGTCTCTATAATTTTACTGTATTCCTCAATAGGAGCCCCGCCCTGGCTATTCCAATATTGCACATTTTTATTAAAATCATCCAATCTTTGTTTAAACTCCAAAGATCTTCTCTTATATTCATTAATTTGCGGATTAAGTGATTGCTTCTCTGATTGCACTTTATCCTCCAGTTGGCCAATTTTATTGGTTAAGGATTGCCTCTTGTCATAGATTAAATTAATACTTAAATCTCCATTAGGATCATAGACAAATAAATCCTTCTTTATTGCAAGAGCCCAAATCTGAACGGATTGTTCAATATCGGCTAAGAACTCATCCCTGGAGATATTAAATTTAGGATCAACCGTATCGACCCGGTAACGGATTGGCCGATCGCAGAAAGAAATTGCCAGAAGATCACCTGTTGAAATCAGGCGCAGGGTAATCAAGGCACTAACAATAAAAAACAACAAGAAACTAAGACTAATAATTTTTCCCATAATTATTTAAAGGTGTTCCAGCAATATTTTTGTCCCGATGCCAATCAATACTAGCCCCCCTAAGATCTCTATCCTTTTCCCAAAACGGGAGCCTAATTTTTCACCGAATAGAAATCCCAAAAAGCAGACTACAAAAGTCACTAAACCAATAATACTAATTGATAATATAAAAGGGATTTTGATCAGGCTAAGTGTAATCCCCACTACTAATGCATCAATACTGGTGGCTATAGCAAGCAGGAACAAAGTCTTAATCTCAAGAATGTTCTTCTTTTCTCCGGTATCACTGCTTAATGAATCCTGTATCATCTTTACGCCGATGATTCCCAGAAGTCCGAATGCGATCCAGTGATCAATGCCGGTTATAAAACCCCTCAATACTTCACCGATAAGCCAACCGATTACCGGCATAAGAGCCTGAAACCCCCCAAAAAAAGTAGCAGTCCGGAGGGCGTGCAGGTGCTTGAATCCTCGGACCTTCATTCCGCCGACAATACTGACGCTAAAAGCATCCAGCGACAAGCTAATAGCTATTAAAAAAACTTGGAAGAAACCCACAAGGAAAGTATAGCAAAAACCAAAAAGATCTGTCTTGTGAACAGATCTTCTTGTTGAAGAACATTTGTTTTACCATCTGCCCTTCTACCGACAACACACAATTATCCTTTCAAAGGTTGGCCTCTAGAAACCAAACTCTTTGTCATTAAGTCCCAAACCTATATATCGGCCGGACATATTTACCATAATGACTTTTTGCGAATTTGTCAAGTTACTAAAATAGTTGCTCATTTACAAAATTCAAAAAATGCAGTAATTTTAATTTAGGGAGGTGATTTAGATGAATAAGAAACAAAAAGAGTGTTTTAGTCCGCACATTGTTATTCATAGCATTTTTGGACTAGGCCTGGGGATTATGCTGGTTTCCTTAATCCCGTCTTTAAATATTCTCTGGTTGGGCTTGGCACTTATGGCTTTGGCATTTATTTTGGATGCTACAAGAAAAGGGTAAACAAAGGCTGATTTCCGTTCAAAGTTGCGGGACATGGATTAAGCGAAGCTTGCCCACTCGCTTTGCTCGGGGTCGGACAGTCTTGTCCTTCGGACTACGCAGTCACAAATCTCTATTCCGAGATTTTGAACTAAAAAACCGCCCAAGAGGGACGGTTTTCGTTCAAAGTTGCCCGACGTATAAACAGTTCGTACTACAATTAGCCTGGCTTGAGCAGTTAAGACAAGTATATCAGACCAAGGAGGAAGATGAATAGCCTCCTTGACTCTCAGCTTTATGATGAGCATACCTTTTATCAAACGTTCTTAAAAGACGTAGAAAGTGTCAAAGTGAGCTTGTTATTGAATCCCCGTATATCACCTCTCAACGGATGAGAACGTTTGATCGTTTATTTAAAAAATTGTTGGAACAAGGTGTAAAAATCTACATAATCACCAGAAATCCAAAAGAGCATGAGTTAGGTATGGAGATACAGTCAGAAGATGCCATTAGCTGGTGTGAGATGGTTGGAGTCCAAGTTTTCCTAATTGCAGGAAATCATCATAGAAAGTTAGCATTGCTGGATAGAAAAGTTTTGTGGGAAGGTTCATTAAATATTCTCTCTCAAAATAAAAGCCGGGAAATTATGAGGCGAATTGAAAGTCCGGAGCTAACAATGCAGATGCTTAGTTTTTTGAAACTTGAAAAGTTTCTGTAAATAGTTGTAAATAGTATAGAAAGGAGGTGCTTATGAGAACAAAACCACTGGAATACGATCCAGTTGTACATGGCTATTCAGTAGCAGTATCGTATAAATACGATATTACATCAATAAAGGATGTAGTAAAGATTTTGAAAAAGATTCGTCATGAAAATACCAGTGAAGAATATGCAGAAAAATTTTCTGCTTTGCTGCGACTTTTTGATACATATATTCGAAGGAAATTAAATCTGGAGGGTAAAATAACAAGAGAGAAATTAATTAAAAAGGGGTTAATTAACTAAATTTTGAAGGTTGCATCAAGAGCTTTCGCAATTTTTGCCAATTTATCAGTAGAAACATTAGCTTTTGGATCAGCTCGTTCAATCATGGCGTAATAATTAGAAGTTAATTCAGCTTTTTGAGCCACTTCTTCTTGAGTCCACCCCTTTTTATCTCTAGCTTCCTTTACTTGTTTAGCAATAATTTGTCTAGTTGTGGGCATAAATATATTTATAGTATAGCATATTCCTTGAAATAAATAAACTATGGGCTTTTAAATAAGTAGTTTTTATACTCTATTTTATTATCACTTATTTTAGCTAAATATTTTGTAATAAATATCCACCCTGAAAATTAGTTAAAAAATTTAGTTGGGATTTGAGTTCGCATTTCTTTGAAGAATCATACCCGAGTAGTATAATACAGGAATCAATGAAGCAAATTATCGTAGCGCTCCTGGTAATAGTAACCATTATTAGTCTTGTAGTAATTGCTTTTACTGTAAACCAGGTCGCGCAGGAGGAGCAACGGCTTAAATCTGACTTACAGTACAGATCCACACTGCTTGCGCAGAGTTTGAAAGAAAGTATTGAGCCAAACTTCATTAATAAATCGGACGCATATTTACAGGATGTAGTTGAAAGGTTTTCAAATAAAGAAAGATTTGCCGGGCTGGGAATTTACGATAATAAAAATAAGGTTATCGCTACCTCTTCTGTTATTCCTGAGGCATCCGCTTCAGCCCAGGATGTAGTAGCTAACGCAATGGATGCTGATAAAGCAAACGGAGACTTCGAAACAATGGGCAGCAAAAAAGTTTACCTTCTTGCGATGCCTTTACATGATGATAAAAGCGTGGTAGGAGCTTTAATGGTAGTACAAAACGCAGGATATATTGATGACCGTCTAAATGAAATCTGGAGAAATAATCTTATCAGGTTGTTAATTCAGGCATCATTACTCTCTTTTGCTGTCCTTCTCTTAATACGCTGGATTATCTTTGAACCGATCAAGGGATTAGTCGAAACATTAAGATTGGCAAGAGCGGGAGGAGTAGAACAGTCCTCAAAGGGTTTAACAAGCTCTTTTTTCTTTCGACCCCTTGTTAAAGAAATTTCTAATATAAGAAGCAGTCTTTCAGAAGCCAGAATTTCTGCCAGCGAAGAAGCTAGGTTGCGGCTGGAAAAGCTAGATTCACCGTGGACAGCAGAGAGATTAAAAGAATTCATAAAGGATATTTTAAAAGGTCGAACTATTTTTATGGTTTCCAACAGGGAACCTTATATACATACAAAAAACGGGGGGAAAATCAGTTACTATTTCCCGGCCAGCGGCATGGCAACGGCAATTGAGCCCGTGATGCGTGCTTGTGGCGGAGTTTGGATTGCTCATGGAAGCGGTGATGCAGATAGGTTGGTTGTTGATAGTAGTAATAAAATAAAAGTACCGCCTGATGAACCAAAATATACTTTAAAGCGTGTTTGGTTAACAGAAGAAGAAGAAACAGGCTATTACTATGGCTTTTCCAATGAAGGCTTATGGCCACTCTGTCATATTGCCCATAACAGACCCATTTTCAGGCAAGAGGACTGGGAAGAATATGTTAAGGTTAATCAAAAATTTGCTGATGCTGTTCTCGCTGAAATTAAAAACCAGGACAGGCCGATTAT
>MFDZ01000025.1:12585-14076 GCA_001777455.1 Candidatus Daviesbacteria bacterium RIFCSPLOWO2_02_FULL_41_8 | reverse complement strand
TGGTCATCCTTAAATATCCCATATTAGGGATTCTCGTTAAATTTATCCTGTTAATACCGGTTTATTTAGAAATGATATTTGTGGGTATTTGGTGGGGTATTGCAGTAATGCTGATCAATCCTTTTGTGGTTTTATTTACCGGTAAATATTGGCGAAGCGCTTATTCTATTAACCTGGGATATTTAAGGATGACCACAAAAATCTCTTTCTATTTATTTGGATTAACCAATAAATACCCAGGTTTTAACTTGACGATTAATGATAATTATAGTTTGGATATTCCCTATCCGGAAAATCCCAGGAAGCTTTTTGTGATTCCTTTGATAGGAATTCTCATAAGAACTATATTGTTAATTCCTTATTTTATTTTCGGGAGCATCGTATCTCAGGCTGCAGCGATGGGTACTTTTGTATTAGCTTGGGCAGTAGTACTTTTTAAAGGTAGGTACCCTGAAGGGATATTTGAACTGGCGCGCGATTCTATCAGGGTGTCAATTTCGACTAATGCTTATATGACTGGTTTATCTGATCGATATCCCAGTTTTTATATTTCGATGAATCATGACAAAATCAAAATAATTCTGATTGCCATAGCAATAATTTTTAGCGGCTTTAATTTTACTTCCAGTGGAACAAAGACTAAACCAAGTGAAGCACCCATTCAGCCCAAAGAAATACAAACTAGTAGTTTTTATAATTAATCTTCTGGCAGAATTTTTAATCTTGACTTCAATTTGGTAAGGGGTTAGAATACAACTGTTAATAATCAAGGGACCTGAAGGGTGGGCTAGTCCCACCTTTTATTTTAGGGCAAAGGGGAAAGCGTAAAGGGAAAAGTTAATAAAAAAACTTCACCCTTCCCCCTTAGCGCTTTACGCTTAACATTATGGCACAAGCTAGAACCGAATTTGCAGCAGCATTAAATCAAATAGCCTCTGAAAAAGGGGTGGAAGTTGAAGTGGTTTTGGATGCCATCCGAGTGGCAGCTTTGGCTGCTTATAAAAAGGATTTAATGCTTAGAAACGAGCCGGTTCCGGAGGATTTTGAAGAATTTACTTCGGCAGTAGACCCGGCCACCGGTGAAATTTCCGTTTTCCATGGCAAGGACAATGTAACCCCACCGGGATTTGCCCGGATTGCTGCCTCCATTGCCAAGCAAGTGATAATGCAAAAATTAAACGAGGCTGAGAGGGGAACAATTCTGGCAGAATATGAAGGCAAAGTCGGCACAGTTATTTCCGGCACTGTGCAAAGACAGGAAGGTAATACCTTTTTTGTGGATCTGGGCCGGGCCGAAGGAGTATTGCCTCCCTCGGAACAAGTCCGTAGTGAAATGTATCATCAAAACCAGCGACTTAAGTTTTTGGTAAAAGAAATCAGGGAAGGCGGTAGAGGTTCGGAGGTGGTGGTATCCCGGGCTGACCCGAATTTAGTCAAAGCGCTGTTCGCCCTAGAGGTGCCGGAAATCAAATCAGGCGCGGTGGAGGTGAA
>MFDZ01000025.1:12183-12532 GCA_001777455.1 Candidatus Daviesbacteria bacterium RIFCSPLOWO2_02_FULL_41_8 | reverse complement strand
AAGACGGTGTTGATCCGGTTGGTAGTCTGGTGGGACAAAAAGGCGTAAGAGTACAGGCAGTAATCGGTGAGTTGGGTGAGGAAAAGATTGATATTATTAGTTATTCCGGCGATTCGGCCAGGTTTATTGCCGCCGCGCTTTCTCCGGCCAAAGAGATTCAGGTTAAATTAAATGAAAAAGACAATATCGCTACGGTGACAGTTCCGCAAAGCCAGTTGTCTTTAGCTATCGGCAAGGGCGGACAAAATGTTCGATTAGCTGCCAAGCTAACCGGCTGGAAGATTGATATTGAAGGAGCGGAGGAGCCCGCCGACGCTGAAGCTATGACGGGCAAGCCAGAAGTAGTGGC
>MFDZ01000025.1:11317-12175 GCA_001777455.1 Candidatus Daviesbacteria bacterium RIFCSPLOWO2_02_FULL_41_8 | reverse complement strand
GAAAGAAGAAGAACCAACTGAAGAGCCAGAAAAGGAACAGGCAAAAGAGGCTATAGAAAAAGAAGTGGCTGAAGCTGAAGAAAATGCCGTAACTGTGGATGAAAAAGAAGTAGCAGAGGAAGCCGGGGAGGTTTTAGAAAAAGCACTTGAGGAAGAAAATCCGGAGCAGGAAGAAAAGCAGTTGGAAGAAGCAGTTGGTGAAACAGAAGAAGAATCAGGGAAGAGTAGTTAGTAGTATGTATTAAGGAATATGAAATTTTTAAAACTTTCTTTTCTCCCATAATACTTGCTACCAGCTACAATTTCCTCTTCGTTTGAAAAAAGAGCGGAGAATAAAATATGAGTGAAATTGTCAGACCACCTATTGTAACTATACTCGGCCATGTTGATCATGGTAAGACCACCCTTCTGGATTTTATCCGGAAAGCTTCTGTAGCTGCCAAAGAACATGGCGGAATTACCCAACATATCGGAGCTTACCAGGTGGAGATCCCTCGACAAGCTCGGGATGATTTTGCAGAAAACCGCAAAATCACTTTCATCGATACCCCCGGTCATGCGGCTTTTGAAAAAATGCGCTCGCGCGGAGCAAATGTGGCTGATATTGCCATTTTGGTGGTGGCGATAGACGACGGACTGATGCCGCAGACCGTTGAGGCCATCAAGCATATTCAGGGAGCCAAAGTTCCGGTAATTGTGGCAGTTAACAAAACAGATCTGCAGGGCATAGATCAAAAAGTCCAATTGGCCAAGATTAAAAAACAATTATCCGATCAAAAAATCAATTTGGAAGAATACGGCGGGGATACGCCGTTTTTACCGCTGTCAGCTAAAACCGGCGAAGGGGTAGATAAACTT
>MFDZ01000025.1:4113-11267 GCA_001777455.1 Candidatus Daviesbacteria bacterium RIFCSPLOWO2_02_FULL_41_8 | reverse complement strand
GACCGATTGCCACGATTTTAATCAGGAATGGCACTTTGAAAAAAGGAGATCAAATAGAAGTGGGCGAAATTAAGAGTAAGGTCCGGGGGATGTTTGACTGGAGTGGTAAGCCGGTAAATTCAGCCGGGCCTTCAACTCCGGTAGAAGTGTTGGGTTTGGAAGCGGTGCCGGGAGTTGGGGCGGTTTTGGGGGAGCCGGCTGAAGTAAAAGAGGCAGAAATCTTGCAATCGTTGGTAGAGAAACTGCAACAGGGTAACACTAAAACCCTGAAAGTGATTATTAAAGCTGATAAACAGGGCTCTTTGGAGGCAATTCAAGCATCTTTAGAAAAGTTCAATACTGAGCGAAAAATAGTGGATTATATTGCCACCGGCACCGGGGATATCGGAGAGGAAAATATTAAACTGGCTTCCTCAGTTGGGGCCATTGTGATTGGATTTAATGTTAAAGTTGCTCCGACAGCTCAAAAAATGGCTGAGAATGAACATGTTTTAATCAGGACCTACAATATTATTTATGAACTGCTGGAAGATGTAGAGGAGGTAGTTAATACTTTGCTGGAAGTGGGGCAGTTGGAAGAAGTGTTGGGGAAGGCCAATATTATTGCCGAATTTCCTCATGGCAAACTCGAAAAAATTGCCGGCTGTCGAATGATAGAGGGAATAATTGCCAAAGGACAAAAGATCAGGGTGATGAGGGAAGGAGTATTGCTTGGTGAGACTAAACTTAAGTCGTTGAAAAAGGTGAAGGAAGAGGTTAATAAGGTGGAAAAAGGCAATGACTGCGGCATGCTCTTTGACCCCCCGGTAGATTTTGCAATTGGTGACGTCGTCGAATCCTTTAGAGTAATTTAGTTTTTTCCTCTTGTCATTACGAGGATAGTTTACCCTGAGCGAGCGTAGCGAGTCGAATGGGTGGCAATCTATATTATTCTTTTTTATGTCCTTTTGTAACCAAAAGTACCAAAAGTTTCTTTGACTGGAAGTCGCGCTGAATTCTGCGGCTCGCTGGCCGGGGGAAAGTTTTCCCCCTCCGGCAGAGCCGGACCTCCCCCTGGCAACGTCGCCTTGAATTCTTTACGCGCGCAGTTCCTAAGTCAAAGATTTAAAGACGCTCTCTGCATCAATTGCAGAAGAATTCCGCAGGTGTAGCTACAATTCCACCCCCGGGGTGGAAGTTATTTTTGACATATTGGGGACAAGAAAAAGGTATACAATTGTATGTCAAGAGTAGGAGAGGCAGTGTAAAAGGTTAATAACTTTTATGGAATTATGGAGTCTGCCTTTAGAAACCTTTGATAATCCGAGAATAGTAGTACTAGTAATATGGCTGTAATTATCATTAAAAAAATATACAATTTACTTTTCAATTTTAACATTACTGGAATATAAAAGTAGATTAGAAAAACCAGTAATCCCAAAAGGATAATTTGAAGTATTTTCTGTTGGGTATTATTCAGGTAAAAACTAAATTTTTCATATAGAATAGCTAAGATTGGAATTAATACCCATAACCACCAGACAAAGCTTCTTTTATCCATTTTATACAATATACTACATTGGCGAGTTAGTTTTCTCAGGCTCTTGCATTTTATATACTTTTCTGCGAGAAGACTTTAATTTCTGCGCTTCACTTGCAATTATAAGGGAACCTTGAAAAAATCTTCAGGACTTGATTTTTATGGGCTACTAGTGGTAGAATTGGCATATTCTCATGAAATACGATTCACAGCTTGCGGAACTTAAAAACCTTCTGCCCTCTGCCAAAAACATTTTAATCGCCATTCCGACCGGTGCTGATGTGGATAAACTGGCAGCCGGGCTGGCTTTATTTTTAATTTTTGAAGCTCAGGGAAAACAAGTGAGTATTGTTTCCGATGACGCTGTCTTGGTTTCCCATACTCACCTTTTCGGGGTGGATCATATTCAAAAAACCCTTTCCTCAACAGAAGGCGGTAATTTAACCCTAACTTTGGAAGGCGTGGCCAGCCCGGACGGTACTGTGCCGGCCTTGGAAAAGCTGGACTGGTATGCGGAAAATAATAATTTAAATTTGGTCTTTCATGTTTTGCCAAATCAGATATTCCAACCGGCCCGGATTGTTCCCCGTTATCAGGGTTCCGGATTTAACTTAATTTTTACCATCGGGGCAGTTAATTTAAATGTCCTGGGCAGTATTTATTCAGCAAACACCCAGGCTTTTTCAGGCACTCATATTGCAAATATTGACAATCAAAGCGCCAATACCAGTTTCGGGCAAACTAATATTTCGGATACACAAGCTGCTGCTTTATCGGAGGTAGTCGGTTCAGTAGTTGCTGATTTGGGATTTGTGCTGGATGCTGACACTGCCAGTAACCTTTTGGCCGGGATTTTTGATGCCACAAACAACTTAATGGGTCCCAAGGTCACCGCCGATACATATATGGCGGTAGCCAATTGCCTCCGGGTGGGCGGCAGAAAACCCGCCGATTCCGTTCAGAGTATACCTGTTGCCGGAATTCAAGGCCAACCGGTTCAGGTAAGTGCTATTCCGCAACAGCCGACTTATGACTGGAATGCCGTAGCAGCCGCCATTGGTCAGACCAAAACTCCGCAATCTCAATCAGTGCCTGAATTTACGGTTCCGCCGGTGGTTTCATCAACCGGAAATCAGTCTCAATCTTCACCGGAAGAGCGGCCGTTGGAAGAAGGTGTAGTTTCCGAAACAGTTGAACCGGAGTGGTTGACCCCCAAAATCTTCAAAGGTACGTCAGTAGGTTAGTTATTGCATATTTTTCCAGTTTCTGATAATATACGCCCAAGATAAAAAAGAGCAACGTCTTGGCACCGAGGTTGTTTCAGAAAGGATTACGATGCCACTTGATCCAAAGATTAAGCAGAAAATAATTAAAGAGTTTGCCACAAAGAGCGGTGATACAGGTTCTCCTGAAGTACAGGTGGCGCTTTTAACGGAACAAATAAAACATTTAACCGATCATTTAAAAGAACACCCGCACGATATACATTCCCGCCGCGGACTTTTGTCAATGGTTAACAAGAGAAGAAGATTACTGCAATATTTGTTTAAAAAAGAAGCTGATAGGTATCAGGTTGTGATAGAGAAGCTGGGATTGTCTAAGTGATTGTGGTATAATATTTAGGTTGAGAGTGGTTTGGGGATTGCAAAGAGATAGGTAGTCGTCAGCTCTCAGTCGTCAGTCATCAGACAAAAGTCTGAAAGCTGACAGCTGAAGACTGAAAGCTAATTACCTCTTCCACAGTTTCCAAATCCTCAATTATTGTCATTCTGAACGCAGTGAAGAATCTCAAGATTAATCTAGAGATTGCCACGTCGCTACGCTCCTCGCAATGACAGAAAAAAGAAATGAAAAAAATTATTACAAAAGAAATTGACCTTAATGGTCGAAAATTGAAATTAGAGACAGGTAAACTGGCTCTGCAAGCTAATGCCGCAGTGGTGGCTAGCTGGGGTGAGACGGTAGTTTTAGCAACTGTGGCCAGCCAGCCCTTAACCGAGGATAAAGGTTATTTTCCTCTGTCGGTGGAATTTGTGGAAAAACACTATGCCGGCGGCAAAATTTCCTCTTCCAGGTTTATTAAAAGAGAAAATAGGCCTTCGGAGGAAGCAATATTAACAGGCAGGTTAATTGACCGCTCTATCCGTCCGCTTTTTCCCAAAGAATTTCACGATGAGGTGCAGGTGATGGTAACTGTTTTATCAATTGACCAATCCAACGATCCGGATATTTTAGGCTTAATTGCGGCTTCGGCAGCCTTGTCAATTTCCAGCGTTCCCTGGGCCGGACCGTTAGGGGTGGCCAGAATCGGCGAAGCTGAAGGAAAATTGATGATCAATCCGACCATCGAAGAGTTAGAAAACTCCAACCTGGATTTATTTGTGGCAACCACCAAAGACAGCGTGGCTATGATTGAAACTAAAGCAGATCAGGTTTCTGATGAGGTAGTTTTTAACGCCATCAAAGAAGCACACAAGCAGTCGCAGGCAATGATTTCCTTGATTGAGGAATTTACTAAGGAAGCCGGACAGGAAAAACAAACCTATTCAACACTGGCTGAAGAAGTGGAAGAAGCCCTGCTTAAAGAAGTTAAACAAATCACCAAAGAACGAATTGAAAAAGCGCTGTTTGATGAAAAAACCGCTTGGCATGATTCAATGGCTGATCAAATCAAAGAAGAACTGGTTACCAAATACACTGAAGTGCTAACCCCGCTGATTATTTCCGGTGTTTTTGATAAGGTGGCCAAAGAGATCATGCACGATTTGGTGCTGAGTCAGGGCAAGAGAGTTGACGGCAGGAAAATGGAAGATGTCCGGCCGATTGAAATCGAAGTGGGAATTTTACCCCGGACGCACGGCTCAGCTCTTTTTTCCAGAGGAGATTCACAGATTTTATCCGTAGTGACACTGGGCGCGCCGTCACTAGGCCAGACCATTGAAAGCATGGCAGGGGAGCGGATTAAGAGATTCATGCACTATTACAATATGAGCATTAATCCTTTTTCCACAGGTGAAGTTAAAAGAATTGCCGCGCCATCCCGGCGGGATGTCGGTCACGGCGCCCTGGGAGAAAAAGCCCTGGAGCCGGTCATACCCAAAGAAGAAGATTTTCCTTATGCCATCAGAATTGTCTCCGAAGTGTTGGGAGCCAATGCTTCGACCTCACAAGCCGCCATCTGCGCTGCCAGTTTGGCGCTGTTTGATGCCGGTGTGCCGATTGAGCCGGTGGCAGGTATTGCCCTGGGGCTTTTGTCGAACGGTGATAAATTCCAAGTTATAACAGACATGCGGGCAGTGGAGGATTTTTACGGCGAAATGGATTTTAAAGTGGCTGGCACCAAAAACGGCATTACTGCCATTCAAATGGATACTAAATTGACCGGAATTAGTTTTGCAGTTATTGAAGAGGCGCTGAAACAAGGCAAAGCGGCTCGTGAGTTTATTTTAGCCGAAATGAGTAAAGCGATTCCTGCTCCGGGAGAGATGTCGCCGCACGCACCTCGAGTGGAGATTGTGCACATTAAACCGGAAGATATCGGGGCTTTGATCGGGCCGGGCGGTAAAAATATTAACGGGATTATTGCCAAAACCGGCGCCCAGATTGATATTGAGGATGACGGCACAGTAATGGTTTCGGCCACCAATCCTGATTCTATTAAGGCCGCTTTGGAGTCAATTGAAGGTCAATTCAAAGAGGTGACAGTGGGGGAAGAGTTTACCGGTAAAGTGGTCCGGCTGGCAGCCTTCGGTGCTTTCGTTAATATTTTGCCCGGCAAGGATGGTTTAGTTCATATTTCACAAATGGCACCCGGACATGTGGAAAGAGCGGAAGATATAGTGTCCGAAGGGCAGGAAGTTAAAGTTAGAGTAACCGATGTGACTCCGGACGGAAAAATCGGATTATCCATGCTCTTTGGGGCAGACATTAAACCTGAATCAGAAAGCCGGCCCCGTTCCGGTGGCGGTGGTTTTAGACCAAGATCTTCTTTTGGAGATAGGCCCAGGTTTGACGGAGGCGAAAGACGCCCATTTGGAGACAGACCACGAAGTGGTGGTTTCAACAGAGGTGGACCTGCCAGAAGTTCCAGTGGATTTGACAGAAATCGTGGTGGTGGACGGGACCGCGGTGGTCGCGGCGGCTTTAACCGTTAAACCTTCTCTTTCCTCTTCATTACTTTTCAAAAACTTTCTATTTACCTCCAGTAAAATATTTTTTGGCAGTTAATATGCCTATTTATACCAATTCACTGTACGACCTGCCCGTCCGGCAGGTGGGTCGCACACCAAATTGGTATGGACATATATTGATACGATCGTACACATGTATGGGGTAGTTGGCTGTGTTATGATGAAAGAATAAAGTATGCAGAAGGGCCAAGCAGTAATTCTGGTTTTAGTTGGAATACTGGTCATAATCGGGATAGCCGGTGGAGCATATTTCTTTGGCAAATCCCAGGTTTCAAAACCATTAACTCAGAACCCTGTGGTTGTTTCTCAATCTCCACAAGCCACCGTTTCTTCAACGCTCAGTGTCAGTTCTGTACCGAATGACACTGGGGAAATTGCTAATTGGGAAACACTTTCTATTAATGAATTTGGATATATTCTAAAATATCCGGCCGACTGGAGACTTTCACGAGATCAACATAGTAACCCTCTTATTACTAGTCTGACCACCTTTTATTCAAAGAACACTTGTAATATTAAAGATGATAGTTGTTCGGTGATTCAAGTTTATGTTGAAAACAACAAAAATAAAAATGATTTAGAATCAAATTTAGTAATAAATTTGAACGGTCCAAAGCCAGACAAAGTATCTAATAAAACCAGAATAAAAGTTGATGGGGAGGAAGCATCGGAATTTGATTTATTCGGGACAAATTATGGTTCGGAAGGAGAATTGATACATACAGTTGTAACAAATCATCATGGCAGAAAATATGTGATCTCGTTTAGCGAAGGAACTTTTGGTGGTAAATCTGTTATCAAGCAGGATGAATGGAAAAATAAGTATATATTTGATCAAATTCTTTCCACCTTTAAATTTATTAATTAGATTCTTCGTTACACTCAGAATGACATCATAGTTTTTGAGGTAACTTCTCTCCGGCTTCGCCGGGTCGAAGAATAACAAGTTTGATCTTCTCGCTAATCGCTCGAAGAATAATAAAGATTGCCACAGCCACTGCGTGGCTTCGCAATGACGGGGAGTGGATTCCGGTCTTTCGACAAGCTCAGGATCTGAGACTTTCGCTAGTAACATATTTGGGGTAAAATAAGTGTCGTATGGATTCTGCCCGAGCCACAATTGAAGAGTTAAAAATCAAGATTACTCAAGCGAGTCTCCCGAAAGAAATTGAAGAAAAACTGCTTAACCTGTTACAATTCGGCGGTGGCGGAAGCACGGAACTGGCCGGTTTAATTAATTATATTAATTTTGTAATTGCACTGCCATTCAACAAATATTCCCAGGATATTTTGGATATCAACCGGACTAAGCAAATTCTGGATAAAAATCATTACGGATTACAAAGTGTAAAAGATCGGATTTTAGAGTATTTATCGGTTTTGATTTTACATAAAACTACCGGACAGGAAAACGACTTTCATGCGCCGGTTTTGGCTTTTATTGG
>MFDZ01000025.1:0-4102 GCA_001777455.1 Candidatus Daviesbacteria bacterium RIFCSPLOWO2_02_FULL_41_8 | reverse complement strand
AGAGGTGCATCCCGTATCCGTCCCGATGCTGAACCAAGCCAGATTATAAAAGCTATTAAGGCTGCAGAAGTTTCAAATCCTGTTATACTGTTAGATGAAATAGACCGGGTAGCGGTTGAGAATAAAGTTGATATCATGGGGGTGTTGGTAGAGCTGTTGGATCCGGCTCAAAATCAGGCATTTGTGGATCACTACCTGGATTTTCCCTATGACCTGTCACAGGTATTGTTTATCGCCACAGCCAATAACACCGGCAATATTGCGACAGCTGTGCTGGACAGGCTGGAACCGATTGTGATGCCTTCTTACTCGGATGAGGAAAAGCTGAAGATCGGCAGGGATTATTTATTGCCAAAAACAATGCAGGAGTCAGGGATTAATCAGAATATATTGACCATTGATGAGGCAGTCTGGCCGGCGATTTTACGGCCTTTAGGTTTTGATTCAGGAATCAGGTCGCTGACCAGGTCTTTGCAGGCCATCTGCCGGAAAGTGGCCAGGAAAAAAGTGGAAGGGGGGTCAGGGCCGTTTAGGATAACAAGTGAGAATTTGGGGGAATACCTTCAGGGTTAGTAGCTAGTAGAATGTAGTTAGTAGTATGGGGAAATATATTCAAAAATCCTTGCTACTTACTACCAGCTACCAACTACAAAATAATGATGAAAACATTTAAACCAAAATTTTTACCACAACTTAATAACACTCAAGCACTAAGAATAATTCCCTTAGGCGGCGTCGGTGACGTGACGAAAAACATGTATGTTTATGAGTGCGGCAATGACATTTTAATTGTTGACTGCGGAGTGGGGTTTCCGGATGAAGGCATGCCGGGGGTGGATTTAGTCATTCCGGATATTTCATACCTTCGCGGCAAGATGGATAGAGTCAGAGGGATTATTATTACCCACGGTCATGAAGATCATATCGGCAGTCTCCCCTATCTTTGGCCGGAAATTCAGGCCCCGATTTATACCCAGCGTTTAACGGCCGGGTTTATTCGGGCTAAATTCACCGAACATAATTTACCTAAAGACAAAATCAGGGAACTTAAAATTAACGATACGCTGGATTTAGGCAGTTTTAAAGTTTCTTTTTATCAGGTATCGCACTCGGTCCCGGATTCTACCGGAGTGGTTATCAGAACCCCTCAGGGGATCATTGTGCATCAGGCAGATTTTAAGATCGATTGGACGCCGGTCTCCGGCCAGGTTACTGATGTGGGGACGGCGGCAAAGATAGGCAGTGAAGGAGTACTATTACTTCTAATTGATTGTTTGCGGGTGGATAAGCCGGGTTTTAACAAATCGGAAAAATCCATTGAAGAAACTTTTGAGAAAGCGGCTCTGGAAACTCCCGGGAAACTTTTAATTACCATGACTTCCTCAAATGTGTCCCGGATGCAGCAGGCCATTAATGCGGCAGCTAAATTAAACCGGAAGGTGGCGATTGTGGGCCGCTCTTTTGAAAATAATTTCCAGGTGGCAAGGGACTTAGGCTATTTGCAAGTGCCGCCGGGCTTGATTGTGGCGCCGGATGCAATTTCCACATTTGCCCCCAATAAACTGCTGATTTTAATTGCCGGGGCCCAAGGCCAAGCCGATTCGTCGCTAACCCGGGCAGCCAACGAGGAACACAAACAGGTGAAGTTAAAAGCCGGGGACAGTGTAGTATTTTCCGCCGACCCAATTCCTTCGACCGAGTCTGCACAAAACGCTCTAATTGATTTACTTTCCCGGCTGGGTTTGAATGTTTATTATTCGGCAGTACTATCTGACCTGCATGTGTCGGGTCATGCGGCCCTGGAGGAAATCAGGCTGATGATAAATTTAATCAAGCCAAAATTTTTATTCCCTATTGGCGGAACCTTCAGACACATGGAATCTTTTTCCAAAATGGCTGTGGGTTTAGGTTTCGATAAAAAACAAGTGTTGGCAGTTGAGGACGGGGATATTTTAGAAATAAAAGATCAGGGAATTAAGTTGGCCGGCAAAGTTGATGTGCAGAATGTATATGTGGACGGACTGGGCATCGGAGATATCGGGCAGGTAATTTTGCGCGACAGGCAAAAAATGAGTGAGGAAGGAGTGGTAGTAGTGGTGGTATCGGTAGATCAACACACGGGCCAGCTTGTTTCTCCGGTGGATATTATCTCCCGCGGGTTTGTTTTTGAAGAGATGGCAAAAGAACTTTTGGAAGAAGCTAAGCAGGTAGTTAAAGAGACTTTGCAATCACACACTCACAAGGGTTCTGATTGGCGCTTTATCAGGAAAACAATTGAAGACTGCCTGGATAAATTTTTATACCGGGTCACTGAAAGACGACCATTAATATTGTCTGTAGTAGTGGAAGTGTAGTATAACCTATAGTGGAATATGGTATAATTAAATTATGTCAAGACGCCGATCAATTTATAAATTACCCAAATTTAAATTAAAACACAAAACAATTACTGCCATCGGGACACTGATAGCTTTTGGTTTGGCCATTTTATCCGCAGTTTCGCTGTTTACCAATTCCCAAGCTCTATCTTTCTGGAGGGATTTTTTAGGAAATTATTTAGGGGTGATGAAATTTAGCGCGCCGGTTATTTTTGCTTTGTCCGGATTGGTTTTAACCAAAGCCAGATGGAGATTTGCCCAAACCAATGTTTTATTGGGATTTATATTACTGGTTTTATCTTTTTCGTCCTTAATTGCAGCAGTAAAATTTGACCGGGGCGGCGCAATCGGACAGACTTTGTGGTCAGAGCTATCTTCTTTTGTTACCTCGCCGGGGGCGGCAGCGTTGCTGATAGTAGTTTTTCTGGTGGGTTTGGTGGTATTCTTCAATACCTCACTACAGCAGATTTTCGGTATTTTTATTTGGGTATTTAATACTCTGCAAAAATTAGTTAAGCCGCTTTTTAACCGGCAGCGGACTTTTGAAGCCAAACATATTCCGATTAAAGTTTCCGGGGTAGACGAGCGGCCGGTTGCTCCTAAACCCCAACTGCCAACAACAAAGGGGCCGATTATTGCTGATGTGCTGGTGCAGAATGTGGCCGGCAAAGGGGTGGTGTGGAAATATCCGCCGGCCTCCCTTCTTTCCGACAAAGTAGGATCTGCTGCCGATCGGGGAGATGTGAAAAAGAGCGCGGATATTATTGAAAAAACCCTGGATTCGTTTGGTGTCCAGGCAGATGTAGCAGAAGTAAATGGCGGTCCGGCCGTGACCCAGTATGCCCTCAAGATTTCCGCCGGCACCAAAATTTCCAAAATCGCTAACTTGCAACATGATTTGGCCCTGGCCCTGGCCACTCCAACCGGTACTGTCCGGATAGAAGCTCCGATTCCGGGCAAATCTTTGGTGGGGATTGAGGTACCCAATCATTCGCTGGAAATTGTGGGATTAAAACACGTTTTAGCCTCGGATGAGATGGCTCATCACAAATCAAAACTGGCTGTGGCGCTGGGGCGGGACACATCTTCCAAACCAATGATAGTTGATATAGATAAAATGCCGCATATTTTGATCGCCGGAACTACAGGATCCGGTAAATCAGTCATGATTAATGCTTTTATTGGATCGCTGTTATTCCGTAATTCACCTGACGAACTTAAATTAATTTTAATTGATCCGAAGCGGGTGGAGTTGACAGGCTATAACGGCATTCCGCACCTTCTAACCCCGGTTATTACCGAGCCTGAGAAAATTCTTTCATCCCTAAAGTGGGCCATGGCGGAAATGGACAGACGCTATAAACTGTTCCAGTCGGTGGGGGTCAGAAATATTACTGGTTATAACGAAATGTCGGGTTTTCAGGCTCTTCCCTATATTGTGATTGTGATAGATGAGTTGGCGGATTTGATGATGTTTGCGCCGGTGGAGATAGAGGATGCTATCACCAGGATAGCTCAGCTGGCCCGGGCTACCGGAATTCACTTGGTGGTGGCTACCCAGCGGCCGTCGGTGGACGTCATCACCGGTTTAATTAAAGCCAATATCCCCTGCCGGATTGCCTTTAATGTGTCTTCCATGATTGACTCGCGGGTGATTTTGGACGGGCCGGGAGCGGAGAAACTGCTGGGACGGGGAGACATGTTGTATTTGCCGCCGGTTGCTT
>MFDZ01000024.1:20155-21030 GCA_001777455.1 Candidatus Daviesbacteria bacterium RIFCSPLOWO2_02_FULL_41_8 | reverse complement strand
CGAAATGGAGGAAAACGGCAAAAGTATGCTAAACGGTAAAAAGAAGGAAGAAGAGGGGATAGATATTAAATCATTGGGTCTAGTTGAAGACATCCAAAAAATTTCCCGTAAAGCTGTAGTTGACGGAATTATTAAACCCCGCCTGCAGGAGATATTTAAATTTGTGGGAAAGGAAATCAAAAAGAGCGGTTTTGGCACCCAGGTTCCTTCCGGATTGGTAATTTGCGGGGGCGGAGCTTTGACTGTCGGAGCGCTAGATCAAGCAAAATATGTTTTGGGATTTCCGGCGCGGATCGGCGCAATTGAAGGTTTATCCGGTTTAGTTGAGGAAATAGAATCACCGGTGTTTGCATTATCTGCAGGTTTAATTCTTTACGGGGTAACCCAGAGCCCGCAAAGCCAAATGCGCCTGCCTGTTCTTTCAGGGGGCCTTCCGATTAAAGGTATGATACAAAAGGGAATAGATTTAGTGAAATCATTTCTGCCTTAGAGTAATTAGCTTGCAAGCTTAGCTATTGCAATTTAAAATATAAATCTGTTATATTCTGAGCGAAGCGAAGAATTCAAGCTTTGCTTAAGAGATTTATCTCGCAAGCTCTGCTTATATTCTGCCTGAGAGCTCATATCTATGCTGATAAACGAAGTTTGAAAGCACCGCTTGAAAGACTTTGTTTTCAAGCTTAAATTTTTTAAGCAAGACATAGAAAGAGAAAAAATTTATGCTTATTAAACCTGATGTTCAACGATTTGCCAAAATAAAAGTCATGGGACTTGGCGGTGGCGGATCCAATTCCTTAAATTCAATGATCTCCCTGCAACAAATCCAAGGAGTAGAATTTGTGGCAGTTAATACCGATGCCCAGGCCTTGATGAAT
>MFDZ01000024.1:19876-20118 GCA_001777455.1 Candidatus Daviesbacteria bacterium RIFCSPLOWO2_02_FULL_41_8 | reverse complement strand
TAACTCGTGGTTTAGGTTCGGGCGGAGATCCGGAAGTAGGTAAACAAGCGGCTGAAGAGAGCACCCAAAAACTGCAGGATGTTCTGCAGGATGCCGATATGGTATTTTTGACGGCAGGTATGGGCGGAGGAACCGGAACTGGCTCAATTCCGGTTGTGGCATCAGTTGCGAAAACTCTCGGCGCGCTGACTGTGGCCGTAGTTACCAAACCTTTTGCTTTTGAGGGGACCAGGCGGATGGTG
>MFDZ01000024.1:17118-19854 GCA_001777455.1 Candidatus Daviesbacteria bacterium RIFCSPLOWO2_02_FULL_41_8 | reverse complement strand
AACTTAAAGGTCATGTAGACGCGCTGATTATTATTCCTAATCAAAGACTGCTGGAGACCGTTGATAAAAATATGACTTTGCAGGAGGCGTTTAAATTGGCAGATTCGGTATTGGGTCAAGGCGTTCAGGGTATTTCCGACCTGATTACCATGCCGGGACTTATTAACGTTGATTTTGCGGATGTAAAAACTATTATGTCTAATGCCGGATCAGCCCTGATGGGAATCGGGGTGGCCGGCGGTGAAAACAGAGCGGCGGCCGCGGCCAGAATGGCTATCGCCTCTCCCCTTTTGGAAGTGTCCATTGAAGGCGCCAAAGGAGTGCTGTTTAATATAGTAGGAGGATCTGATCTTTCTATGACAGAAGTAAATGAAGCGGCTCAAATTATTGCTCAGGCCGCAGATCCTGATGCCAATATTATCTTTGGTGCTACCATCAAGGAAGATCAACTGGATCAAATTAAAATTTCGGTAATTGCCACCGGCTTTGATGAAACCAGAAGAAGGTTGCGGGAGTATATAGGTAGCGGCATCGGATCGGCTTCAATGCAATCCCAACCGCATACTTTTTCCGATACCAATTCAAAACAGGATGATTCACAAACTACTCAAACAGGATCTGATTCCGATGATGTGGCAGAGAGAAAGCCGGAGGAAGACGAAGAAGACTTGGAAATCCCCGCATTCCTCAGATCGAACCGTTAGTTTTTGACAAAAGGGGGAATTACTGATAAGATTACCCTTGTTAATATGAACAGACAAACAATAGGAATTATTATAGAAATTATTACTCCCCTGGGGCGGAGGGTTTTCGTGTAACTTAATTTACAAAATTAAGGAACAAGCAAAACCCCGCCAAGCCGGGGTTTTTTTATGGAGAAAAAATATGAATGAATTAGAAAGATTAGAAATAATACCTTACGATACGACGTTAAGGGATGGAGCTCAAACTCCAGGAGTGACTCTGACCGTGGATGCAAAATTACGGATTGCTCCTAGGCTGGCCGAATTTAGCATTCCTTATATTGAAGGTGGTTGGCCGGATTCTAATCCGACGGATGTGGAATTTTTTCGACGAGCCAGAAACTTACACTTAACAAATAGTAAGTTAGTTGCTTTTGGAAGCACCATTAAAGTTAATGAAACACCAGCTAGTAGTGTAGTTATGAAGGCATTGTTGGAGAGTGAAACAGAAGTTGTAACAGTTTTTGGTAAGAGTTGGATGCTTCATGTTGAGGAGGCCTTGATGACAACCGGCCCGAGAAATTTAGAGATGATTTCCTAATCAGTTGCGTATTTGACTGAAAGAAGGAGAGTATTTTATGATGCTGAGCATTTCTTTGATGGGTACAAAGATAATCCTGAATATGCTCTGCAGACCCTAGAAGCGGCGCAACAAGGCGGGGCTGAAGTGATTATTTTGTGTGATACAAACGGAGGATCACTCCCTGAATTCATTTTTGAAGCTACTTCAGCAGCAAGAGCGCGTTTAGGAACAAATTTTCCTTTAGGGATTCATGCCCACAATGATGACGATTCAGCTAAAGAGAATTCAATTCAAGCAGTTTTAGCTGGTGCAAGACAAGTACAAGGAACTATTAACAGGGCAGGTGAAAGGTGTGGTAATTTAGATCTTTGTGTATTTTTGGCGTCAGTTAACTTAAAACGTGGTTGGGGTATAGGAAACATTAATTTAGAAGAATTAAGAAATCTTTCAAGATTTGTTGAACTGGAAAACGGATTAGCTGTACCGGTTTATAATGCATATACGGGGGAAAATGCTTTTACTGATAAAGGGGGTGTGCATGCTAGTGCTTCAAGGAGATGCCCTTGGGCCTATCGTCATATAGATCCGAGCTTGGTAGGAGGTGAAAGCAGTATTAGCTATTCTGATTTGGGGGGAGGAGCTAATGTTGAAGATATGGCAGAAAAATTCGGGTTTCCTCTAGAAGTTGGTTCAGTTCAGCATAGGGAATTAGTGAGAATGATGAAAGAATTTCAGGTATTAGGTGACGCCCAGGGATTTCTGTTATTGAATAAAGTCCTTCGGAATAATCCCGAGCCATTTGATGTTTTACCGGAAAATCGGTCTACTGGTCGGTGCGACGGAGTGGCTTTTGCTAATTTAGTTATGCGGGTAAATGGAGATGAATTAACGGAATACGCTGTGGGAAACGGACAGATACATGCATTTGATATCGCATTAAGAAAAGCACTGGAAAGAAAATATCCTCATGTAGCTGCAGTAAAATTACTGCATTATAGATCGCCGGATATTCAAAAGCCGGGAACGGATGCGGAAGTTATTATCCATACAACGTTCGGAGCTGGCGGCCATCGTTGGACGTCGGTATCTAAAGGGACAGATCAACAAATCGCAGGAGAAAATGCCATAATTGACGCATATAAATATTTTCTCTTAAAAGTCTTGTGTTAACGTCCAGAAAAAATTACAATTAGCCATATGAGCAAATTTAAACCAGTTTCATCACAAGTCAATTTTGCCGAAGTTGAAGAGGGTATTATCAAGTTCTGGAAAGAGGAGAAGATTTTTGAAAAATCACTGGAAAAGCTGGCCCCGAGCGGAGACTGGAATTTCTTAGACGGCCCGCCCTTTATTACCGGAATGCCGCACTACGGGAATATCCTGCCCTGGATTCCCAAAGATATATTTCCGAGATACCGGACCATGAAAGGTTTCCGGGTGAGGCGGGTTTGGGGTTGGGATTGTCACGGC
>MFDZ01000024.1:15909-17104 GCA_001777455.1 Candidatus Daviesbacteria bacterium RIFCSPLOWO2_02_FULL_41_8 | reverse complement strand
GCATTACCAGAAAAAAAGATATTGAAGAGAAAGTCGGAGTTAAAAAATTCATTGATGAGTGTAAATTATATGTTAACAATGTTTCCGCCGAATGGGAGTGGTATGTTTTACACATCGGCAGATGGGTAGATCTTGAAAATGCCTACAAAACCATGGATTTATCTTATATGGAAACGGTGATGTGGGTATTCAAGCAAATGTATGAGAAGAATTTGATCTACAAAGGCCTCCGGGTGTCACTTTTTTGTCCGCACTGTTCAACCCCGATCTCCAATTTTGAAGTGGCGATGGATACGGACAATTATAAGGATTTAACAGAATCCACCGCCGTATATAAATATCCCCTGAAGGATGAAAAAAATACTTTTCTTTTGGCCTGGTCTACAACTCCCTGGAATAAACTGGTGACCTCAGCCTTGGCAATTAATCCCAAACTTGCTTATGTAAAAGTTTCCCAGGGAGGCGAAAATTACATTTTGGCAAAAGGTACAATCAAAATACTTAAAGAAGCGCCGTATAAAGTATTGGAAGAATTTAAAGGCAGTGAACTTATCGGTAAGGAATTTGTACCGCTTTACGATTTCTACACAATTGATCCCGGTAAAAAGGCATTCGTTGTAGTCGGTGATGAATTTGTGACGGCAGATGAGGGTACGGGAGTGGTTACGCTTGCTCCATACGGTGAAGAAGATTTGGCAGTCATGCAGAGAGAAAATATTCAGATGGTTTTGCATGTTGACGAGGAAGGCATGGTGCGGGATTTCGTGCCGAAGTTCGGGGGAATGTATTATATGAAAGCTGATAAGTTGGTGCTGGAAGATTTAAAAGAGCGGGGGTTTGTCTACCGAATAGATGAGTATACCCACAGCGTGCCGCATTGCTGGAGATGCGCCACCCGTTTATTTTATGGCCCGCAAGATGCCTGGTTTGTAAATGTTCAGGAACTAAAAGAGCAACTTAAGAAAACTAACGAAGAAATTAATTGGTTTCCGGGACATTTTAAACATGGCCGGTTTTTAAAAAGTTTAGAAGCCGCGCCTGACTGGAATATCTCAAGGAGCCGGTACTGGGGATCGCCTGTCCCTGTTTGGGAATGCGAATGCGGGGAGCGGTTTGTGCCGGATTCCGTTGCCGAGCTGGAAGATCGCTCAGGTAAAAAAATTACCGATCTGCACAAACCGGAAATTGATGACGT
>MFDZ01000024.1:5005-15891 GCA_001777455.1 Candidatus Daviesbacteria bacterium RIFCSPLOWO2_02_FULL_41_8 | reverse complement strand
CATTTTCCTTTTGATAAGGACGTAAAACTGGAAGAGTTCTTTCCGCCGGATTTTATAGTTGAATACACCGGTCAAATCAGGGCCTGGTTTTATGTATTGCACGTCATTTCAACGGCGCTTTATGACTCAAATGCTTTCAAAAATGCTATGGTTACAGGAGTACTGCTTGGTACAGACGGCCGTAAAATGAGTAAAAATTTCGGCAATTACCCGGATCCAAAAGTGATTTTAAAAAAATACGGAGGAGACGCCATGAGAGTTTATCTTATGGGAGCTCCGATTATGAAGGGAGAGGATATTAATTTTAGCGAAGACGGTGTAGCGGAAGCGTATAGATTTATGCTGGTATTTTGGAATACCTATAAATTCTTTACAGAGTATGCCAATCTCTCGGATTGGCAGCCCGGGGGTGAGCGGAAATTAACGGCTTTGGATAAATGGATTCTTTCTAGGCTAACTCAGCTGGTTATAGATTTGCGGAAAGCGTACGAGGGATATGACACGAATGAAATCGTAAAATACACCAAGGAATTTATTTTAGATGATTTTTCAACATGGTATATCCGGCGATCCCGGAACAGAGTAGGACCGGAAGCAAGCGGGACAGACCGTAACACGGCGCTGTCTGTTATGTATGAGGTGCTGGTAACCGTATCCAAGCTGGCAGCTCCGCTTATTCCTTTTATTACGGAAGAGATATTTAAAGGCTTAACCAATGAGGAATCGGTTCATCTGCAAAATTTTCCGGAGGGAAATAGTGATTTACTGGATGAAAATTTAATTATAGATATGGCAAAGGTTAAGAAAATTGCAGAAGCCGGACATGCCAAAAGGAAAGAAGCAGGATTTAAGTTAAGGCAACCCCTAGCTTCGGTTGAATATAAATTACCGCAAAAACTTAGCGGGGAACTGGAGAAAATTATTGCGGAAGAGCTTAACGTAAAGAAGGTTGAGTACGAAAAGTCTACACAATCCGGGCCGGAAGTTAGATTGAATACTAAGATTACTCAGGAGCTTAAAGAAGAAGGGCAGGCGCGTGATTTGATTCGGCAAGTCCAGCAACTTAGAAAAGAACAAGGATTAATTTTATCCGATAAAACAGAAATTATTTCTCCGGAGTGGCCTAAATCCTTCGAGAAACAAATCCTTGCGGGGACCGCATCTGTCTCAATTAAAAAAGGCCCGGAGTTTAAGGTCGTGAAGGTGATACAGTAGTGTCATCCCGACGAAAGTCGGGATCCATAAAATATTTTGTATAGATTCCTGCTTTCGCAGGAATGACGGGGGATGCCTTTGCAAATGAAGAACTTAACAAGTATAAATCTTCCGATTAGCTTAATCAGTTTTTTGCTGGTATCCATCGGCATTTTGGTAATCTTTTCTTCCTCAAGAGAGTTGGCAATTCAACAGTCGATATTTACTGCTGTCGGATTTATTTTTTTCTTTCTGATTTCCCGCATTGAACTTCAGTCAATAAAAAATCTGATCAGGCCGCTTTATATATTCATATTAATCATACTGGTTGCTGTTTTGATTCTTGGTATTGAAACACGGGGATCAATCCGCTGGATTCCTCTGGGGATCTTTAATATTCAGCCCTCGGAGTTTGCCAAACCAATCCTAATATTAATGCTGGCAAAATTCTGGTCGGAAAATAAAGCGACCTGGTTAAATGTTTTAAAAAGCCTGCTTTGGGTTTTACCCTGTTTTTTTCTGGTTTTCAAACAACCTGACCTGGGTTCAGCGCTTACCTTAATTGCAATATGGCTGGGGATGCTATTTGCGGCAAATGTTTCCGTAAAAAAGATGCTGATACTCGGGATAATTGCCCTGATTGTTATTCCCGCCAGCTGGACATTTTTGCATGATTATCAAAGAGACCGGGTTTTAAGCTTTATAGCGCCGGAAGCAGACCCTTTGGGCAGGGGTTATAATGTTATTCAATCAACCATTGCCGTAGGGTCCGGAGAATTTTTAGGCAGAGGCTTAGGCAGGGGGACTCAATCCCGACTGCAGTTTTTACCGGAATTTCGGACGGATTTTATTTTTGCCTCCATTAGCGAGGAAATGGGATTTGTCGGAGCAATGCTGATTTTATCTCTTTATTTATTTTTGTTAATTTTTTGTTTACAAGCCGCGCAAAAGACAAATAACCTTTTCAGCGCTCTGGTCATAGTAGGTACCGTGTCGATGTTTTTGTTTCAGGCTTTTGTGAATATGGGGATGAATGTAGGGCTCCTGCCGATTACGGGAATTACCTTACCGTTAATCTCCTACGGCGGTAGCTCTGCGGTAGCTACTCTGATATCGCTGGGGATGGTTGCATCTTCCGCAGGAAAAAGGTAAAATCAACACTTATGTTAAATTATGCGGTTTGTGAAATCGCCGGAAAACAATACAAGATAATTCCGGGCCGGGCTTTTGAAATTGATCTGCAAAAAGAATCCGGAAAGGATCTGGAAGTTAATGTTTTGCTTTTGTCGGAAGACGGTAAATTAAAAATAGGCAGTCCATACCTGAAGGAAAAACTGGCTTTGACACGTCTTGAGGACGGTAAGGGTAAAAAAATCAGGGTGAGTAAATTTCACGCCAAGGCAAATTACAGAAGGACAATCGGTTTCCGGTCTAAGACCACAAAAGTTATATGGAGTGTGAAAAAAGCTTGATCTCTCGACTATGTTCGAGATCAATACTGAGCTGAATCGAATGTATTGACTTCAGTTTTCACAAAGATTATCATTTAATACCGATGGCACATAAAACAGGCGGAGGCAGTACCAGAAAAAATAAAGACTCAGTATCCAAGAGATTGGGGATTAAGCTTTATGGTGGGGAAAAAGCTGAATCCGGAAATATTTTGGTCCGTCAAAAAGGGAATAAATTTTATCCCGGGTTAGGTACCAAACAAGGCAATGATTATACAATTTTCTCTGTCACGACAGGTAAAGTAGAGTTTAAGAAGAAACTGGGGAAGAAAATAGTTAGTGTCATCTAGTATGGACGAACAAATATACGAGCTGGAAATAGATCTCCTGCAACCCAACCCTCTGCAGCCCCGTGGTTTAATTAGTCCTGAATCCTTGTCAGAACTTGGGGACTCCATCAGAAAGCACGGAATCTTGGAGCCTTTGGTCGTAGCGAAAACTCCTGCCGGATATCAAATCATAGCAGGGGAACGCAGATGGAGAGCCTCTAAGTCAATCGGTATGCCGAAAGTGCCGGTAATTATTAGGGAAACCAGCCCGCAGGGCATGCTGGAGATGGCGATTGTAGAAAATGTCCAAAGAATAGATCTTAATCCGCTGGAGCGGGCGCAGGCATACAGAAGGTTAATGGATGAGTTTAGTTTAACTAATCAGGAAATTTCGGAGCGGGTGTCAAAAAGCCCTTCATATATTTCCAATACCATCAGGCTTCTGATCCTGCCGGATGCTCTCAAAGATGCCCTGATGTCCGGAGCCACCACGGAAGGTCACGCCAGAGCACTGGCCGCACTGGAAGATCCGCACATAATCATCAATGCTTACAAAGAGGTGCTGAAAAGAAATCTTTCGGTCAGGGGGACGGAAGAGCTGGTCCGCCGCCTCCGAACCGATATCGGTATCGGGCCCAAGAAGCAAGCCGATGTGGATGGGATGAGGATTATGTCTGCGGATGTAGATAAAATTCAGGACGAGATAAGCAGTATTTTATCGGGAGTAGCAGAAAAATCACACGTCAAATGTCAACTGACAGGAAAAAGGGCCAGGCTGGAGCTTTATATAGACGGGGATCCGGCCAAAACCATGCCGGTTTTGGAAGATTTAAATCAGGCAATTGTCGGTTATTTCAGGCTTAAAGGTCAATAATTACTTATCGGTCAGTATACCGATGACCGGTATAGGAAAGTAGCGGAAGAAGGCTTTGCCGATGATCTCTTTTTTGGTAACCGCTCCCCATTCCCGGGAATCTGAGGAGTGTTCCCTGTTATCTCCGATCACAAAATACTGGTTACTGGCCGCCTTAACTACCGCCCCTTCCGTTAAAAAAGCTCCTGCGGGGGTGGGAGTGCCGGGGGGTAGATATTCTTCCTGCAAAGGTTGATCATTTAAATAGACGGTATTGCCGGAGATTCTTATGGTATCTCCCGGTACGGCAATCACTCTTTTGATAAAATCCTGTGATTCGTCCCGGGGATTTTTCAGGACCACAATTTCTCCCAACTTGGGATCCCGGAACCGGTAGCTTATTTTCTCGGTAATCAGATAATCCCCGGTGTGAAAGGTCGGTACCATGGAATTACCCTGGACTTTGTGGAATTGGGCCACAAAAAGGTAAATCCCGGCAAATATTGCTCCGAATACCACCAGTGTTTGAAAAAATTCTACAAGATATCCGCCAATCCGGTCCATAAGACTTTTCTGCGGTGTGTCGGAGTAGTAAGAAGTGCTATTGGGAATATTCGACTCCATTTGATGATTATCTCAAATAATCAGGTTGTGAAGCAAGAGGCGTGATGGTAGAATTTGATTGACCGGTCGCATAGCTCAGTTGGTTAGAGCGCTTCGTTCACATCGAAGAGGTCTCTGGTTCGAGTCCAGATGCGACCACAACAGATGTCGGGGGGCAAATCCCTCAGTACCCACCAGGACGCAAAAATTTTTAAAGACTTAACCTTAGTGTACCCCAATAACTGGGTCTGAAAATCATGATATAATTGCCACATTGTGTCAAAAAAACTGACGGTATTGCTAGTATTGATGAATTTTGTTTTTCTAGGTCATGTCAATTATGTCAGGGCGGCAGACTCTACGACTAATTCGGTTCAGGCTATTCTCGTAACACCTAAGCCCTGCACTCAAGACGAAAACTCTTGTAATCCATCAAGTTGTAGTTACAATCCAGAGAAATGTAAGGAAACACCGAAAATATGCGTCATAGGACAACCTTGCGAGGATGCCACACCGACTACGAAATTAATTAAAGAAACTTACCCGCTCATTTACTGTGGGAAAACTAAAACTGCCTGCAGTCAAAGTGAGTACTGTTACCATGAACAAACAGGCGAAAGTAAGTGTCTTCCTATAAAAGATAATTACTGTGGTGGAGGGAATTTAGAAAACGTCTACCCTATTAAGCAGTGCGATTCTTCCGCCTATAGTTGCCTCCCCATTCTATTGGGAAGTAAAGAAAATTTGCCTCGTGTTTGTATTAAAATACTCGGTGGGGAGACCAAAAAAGCTAAAGTAGAGATAAAGGAAATACCAACTAACAATGGACAACCTTCATACACGATTAAAACAGAGTCTGTACAAGTGATTTCGAAAGTTAAGGTAGAAACAAACGAGAAAGGCGAAATAAAAGCAATACCCAACACAAAGAAAATCCCAAGTCCGGTAATAATTCTCAACCCAGACGATATTATTGATAAGTTGTCTGTTAAACCAAAGCAAATCTCATTAGATGCTTCATGTACACAGCTCCGTGGGTGTAAGCCAATTTACGAGATTGCTACCAAAAATACTGTTAAATTTCTGGGGATTATCCCCGTATCTTACACGAGTACATTAGCTTTAGATGCGACAACAGCTGATCAAATTTCAGAATCTAAACCTTGGTTTATTCAAAGAGCGCCTTTTCTTTTTAGATAATTTTTTAGAAAACTATTAGTTATTTTGGCAAAAACAGTCTCCGGAGAAGCTATCCCGTCTTTCACAATATTTTTTACATCTGAAACTTTGGTAAGCATAAATAACTCCCTCTTTAAAATTTACTTCTGTAAATACAAAGACTGCAGTTGGCGGAAACTGCCGGCAAGTCCCCGTTTAAGACAGTTGAAATCTCCTCAATTAATTTCCGGAAACCGGTCGTATTTTCTTTAACCGGGTGAAATCTCGGAGTGGTAGTAAAAACAATCTTTCCGTCAACTAATTTCATCTTCTCCGGGTTAACGCTGACAATGCCCATTTGGGAAATCTTAATCGGTTCCCCGTTTTCCGGATTTTCCAACGCAAATTTATAGGCGTGTAATTGACTGGTATATTTTTGGATTTTTTCCTCGTCCGGAGTAGTTATTTTAAAGTCAATAATTGCATATGTGCCGTCATCAAGTTTAGACAAAATATCAAACCTGCCGCTTATAAAACAATTTGTGCCGTCAATAGCTACTGACTTCATATAGCCTTCCTGTATTTCTATAATTCCGCTGGGAAGATCAGGGTGAATATCGGAAAGGTTCATGCCCATGATTGAATTCTGCAGCAGAGTATTAATTTTGGTAAACATGCCGGGAAAGATGCCGGAGTGGGAAACTCCCAATTTTACTTTTTGATAATAACAATGTTTGCAGTCATTCCAAAGGTATGCAAAATCCGAAGGACTCAGTTTGTATGAATTTTCCAGCGGCAATTGTTTCTTGCTCATAGAGCGTGTTGTATTTTAACATAAACCAAAACTTACCCGAAGTCAAGAGATATATCTCGCAATATTAAGCAATATCTGGCAATATAGGGAATGCATGGCTAAAAGATCAAGAAAAAAATACTGTTTTCTGACTCCGGATTTTCCGGAAAATTCCTTCATTCATTCGGAGTGCCGAAAAGGTTAAATTGGAAGACAGGGGAGGTTTCTGTTATTGAAAAAGAAACTCCGGTGAAGGCAAGAATTGTGAATTGAAATTATTTATATACCTTGTGGGTTCCGCTATGACTGCCAATATCCAAAAGAAGAATGATTAACCTATTTTACCGACTACTTTTTCCCGGCGAGAGTTAAAAGTTACGGTAAAACTGAGTAAAAACATAAATTTACTCTTTAATGTTTAGCACAGCATTCAATGCTTTTTCATCAGAGGGATCTACTAAAGTATATCTTCCTGCCTCAAGATCTTTTAGACTTTGACCAATCCTTTTCTCGGTTTCGGTATCAACCATTGGCAGATTTTTATTGCTTTCCTCAACATCCTTAATAAGGGTGTGTCTGACATACTCAGCAAAGGGGATCCCCAAGCTGTTTGCTCTGGCTACCGCACTGTTATATAGTTTTGGGGAAAATGTTACTAATTTTTGAACTCTGTCTTGTGTTGTTTGCATATATTTACTATATATTTTACTACAGTTTCGCAAATTGTCAACTATACTTTGAATCATGCCACATGCTGCTTACTTGATTCTCCATTCTTAATCCCAAATCATTAATCATAAATCATTAATCATAAATTATTGTTCATAAATCACTGATCTCAAAAAAATGTAGCTTTTTCTTATTCACAGAGTTACAATGAGGCAAGAAGAATGGCAATTATTTATACAAAACACGCCAAGGAAATGCTCGCACATAGAAACATAAAGATAGAGTTGGCAGATAAATGCGCCAATAATCCCGATCAAATATTATTAGGAGAAAATGATAGAAAGATATATCTAAAAGAGTCAGGGAGTAAAATACCAATACAATGAAAGTAACATATGATTCTAAAGTAGATGCCATGTATATTTATTTGAACCCTAAGAAGAAAGGGATTACCCGGACTGAAGAGATGGAATCAGGATGGATAGCTGATTATGAAGGTAAGAAACTAATTGGTATAGAAATTTTAGATGCCTCTAAAGTTCTGGGTTCCAAGCTAGGTCTAAGGAATGCGGATTTTGACCATACAACCGCAATCACCCACAGGATTAAATAGTCTTTCGTGCTGCATGCCGCATGCAATACTTACTGCCAACTACTAACTACCAACTCCCAACTCCTGGCTTTTTCCTATCCCCCAAGTTACAATGAGGCAAGAAAGTATGAAGCCTGACAAAGATATTTATCGAAAATCAACCAAAGCAGCCGTTTTTATCGATGCTGCAAATGTTATTTATTCCCAGAGAACATTAAAGTGGCAAATAGATTTCAAAAAGCTGATAAAGTACTTTAAAAGCAACTATCGGTTGGATAATGTTTATTTTTATTATGCTTTTTTGAAAGATCACGAAAAACAGCAAGGGTTCTTCAAAAAATTAAGGCAGTGGGGTTATACGATAAGAACAAAGGAAGTAAAATTGATCAGGCAAAAGGATGGAACATTTTTAAAGAAGGGGAATTTGGATGTGGAGTTAACAATAGATGCAGTCAAAGAATTGAAATCTTATTCCACAGCGATCCTGATGAGTGGAGACAGTGATTTTCATGCATTAATCAGCTATCTTCATAATGAGAATAAGAAAGTAATAGTCATTTCCTCAAAAGGGCATGTATCTTTTGAACTACTAAAAGCTGCTGACAAATATATCAATTTCAATACATTAAGGGAATTTGTAGAAAGAGTTGTCTAGATTCCAAAAGCCCCCTTGCGGGGACCTTCAGATGATTATTGGTTTTATATTACCAGAAAACGGATAATTTGTAAATCCCCAAATCTCCCACAGGATTAATTGTTCTAACATGCTTCTTGGTTCATGCAATTCGCATAATACATAATACATAATACATGATACCTGCTACTAACTACTAACTACTAACTACTAACTACTAAATTCTGGCTTTTTCCTATTCCCAGAGTTACAATTAGGCAAGGAAATGAAGATTGTTTTTACAAGACATGCTGCTGATAAGTTTACAAAATTACCGCCAGGAAGTGTCAAGGTAAAAGAAGAGGATGTTTTGGAAGCAATCAAGAACCCAGACTATCAAGATACTGAATCTGATAAGCCCAAAATTATTGTTCATAAAAGCTTAGATATCAAACATATTGTCAGGGTGGTTTATAAGCGAAGCTTGCGGAGCTACACCAGTAAAGAAGAAAATGATATAATAACTGTGATAACATTTTACCCTACAAAGAAAGGCAGATATGAAAAGTAGAATTAAGAGCAATCCAAAAATGATATACGAGCAGGAAGATGATGTTTTAAATATATGGCTATCAAGGAAACCTATTGATTATGCTGAACAAACAGGCGATGTCATCGTACACTTTACTAAAAAGAGTGAGGCTGTATATATAGAAGTATTGGATGCCAGCAGACTGTTAAAAGACTTTGGGAAAACTCTTCCCGTAAATCTTAAACAAGATTGGTTGTCTACCCCTACTGCCTCAATAGCCCACAGGATTAAGTAATACTTAAATATTTGACCTTAATTCATGATTCTTAATTCTTAATTCTTACTACATACTACCAACTACCAACTACCAACTACTAACTACTAACTTCTGGCTTTTTCCTCTTCCCAGAGTTACAATGAGGCAAGGAAATATATGGATACTCAGGATTTGTCATTAGTTAAAAACAAAATTCAAAGTCTAGTAGATAAATATAAATCCCTAGATTCGATACAGATTAGTAAATATACAGAAGAGGAAACAAAAAAGGGTTTTATAGAGCCACTATTTACAGCGTTAGGTTGGGATTTTACAACTAAGGATGAAATATCCGCAGAAGAAAGTCAGTTGTCAGGCGGAAGAGTTGATTATGGTTTCTATTTAGAGGGTAGAATTAAATTCTATGTTGAGGCGAAGTCCTTAAAATCAGATCTACACAATGAAGAATATGCAAAACAGGCAATAAGATATTCCTGGAATAAAGGGGTTGATTGGGCGATTCTTACTGATTTTGAAAGTATAAAGGTTTTTTACACTCAGGATCCAAATCAAACCTTATTCTCGAAACTTGTATTTGAAATCGGGTTTGATGAATACATAAATAGATTTGATCAACTAAGGTTGCTTTCTAAAGAAGCACTTGAAGCTAACGAATTAGATCTATACGCTCAAAAGCATGGTAAAAAAATGCAGAAAGTGTTAGTGGGCGATCAATTATATAAACACCTTAATGAATGCAGACAGATGCTAATCGAAAAATTGGGAACATGGAATGAAATAAAAGATCAGAAGTTGCTTGATGAAGGCGTGCAAAAATTACTGGATAGATTAATTTTTATTAGAGTTGCCGAAGATAGAGGCATAGAACCCCCTACGTTAATTCCTCTACTAAGAGCGTGGGAGAGCAATAAAAACGGGAAGAGTTTGTATGAGTCGATGATAGATAAATTCAGAGAGCTAGATAATATATACAATTCAAATTTATTCACTAAGCATACATTTGAAAAATGGAATGAATCCCCTGGGGTTACGGAAAAAGTCATTGAAACATTTCAAGGAAAAGCTGGTTATTATGAATATGATTTTAAAATAATGCCGGCTGATGTTCTTGGGGCAGTTTATGAAAATTATTTAGGACATCGTTTAGCTGCATCCCAAAAAGGAGTAAGTTTAGATAAAGATGCTAAAAAAAGAAAAGAACAAGGAATATATTACACACCCGCATTTATTGTCGACTATATTGTGAGAAATGCTCTAAAACCAGTTTTAGATAAATGTCGTTCCATAGACGATCTAAAGAAGATTAAAGTTCTAGATCCTGCTTGTGGATCAGGTTCATTTTTAATTAAAGCTTTAGAATTAATTAATGAAAAATACAAGGATTTTAAAAACGCTGGAGACGAATTAACAAAAATACAAATACTAAAAGAGAATATCTACGGAGTTGATCTTGACGAACAAGCGGTAGAAATTGCTCGTCTCAATTTATTACTAAGCACTCTAGAGACTAAAATGAAGCTTCCAAAGCTTGATAAGAATATAAGAAATGGGAATTCACTCATCTCAGGTTCAGATGAAGAATTACAAAAATATTTTGGCAAAAACTTCAGAGATAAAAAACCATTCAACTGGGAAGAAGAATTCTCAGAAGTTTTTGAGCAAGGCGGTTTTGATGTAATTATCGGCAATCCTCCATATGTTTTTGGGGGTAATTATGGAATAGAAAACCTAGATAAAGAATATTTTAAATCTAACTTTATTTCAGGAAACGGAAAGATAAATCTCTTCACATTATTTATAGAGAAATCGTTGAAATTATTAA
>MFDZ01000024.1:4779-4931 GCA_001777455.1 Candidatus Daviesbacteria bacterium RIFCSPLOWO2_02_FULL_41_8 | reverse complement strand
ATACTATTTGAGAAACAACTTAAAAATATTGCGGATAATGCAATAGAAATAAAATCTGGATTAAATGGCAAGCCTTTAGAAGTTAGACAAAGAGAATTTAATAGGAGGAGTTTTGTGTTTAGCTTGAACAACAATCCCAAGGAATTGCAAAT
>MFDZ01000024.1:0-4759 GCA_001777455.1 Candidatus Daviesbacteria bacterium RIFCSPLOWO2_02_FULL_41_8 | reverse complement strand
TACAACCCCTTTAGGTAATTTATGTTCGGAATTAATCTTTGGTGTCGTAATCACAAAAAACCGCAACGAATTAGTGTCTAATGTTCAACACCCTGGCTTTAAACCGTTTCTTGAGGGAAAGGATATCAGTAGATATCATATTCGCCCGGTTAAAAAATATTTAGATTATACTCCAAGTAAAATACATCGTCCTCGTACAACGAAAATTTTTGAATCCAAAGAAAAACTACTTATACAAAGAATTACCGGAGGAGATACCCCGCTTAAAGTGGCCTACGATAACAAGCAGTTTTATAACAAAGAATCAATTAATAACTTAATCCTAAAAAATAATGTTTCTTATAGTATTAAATATATTTTAGGTATACTTAATTCAAAACTTATTAATTGGTTTTACAAAACAAGATTCACAAATGCTTCTATTTTAACAGTAAATATTTCCAAGGAGTACTTGGCTCAAATCCCAATCAAAGAAGCGAGTAATATAGTACAGCGTAGTATTACTGCATTTGCTGACAAGATGCTTTTATTAAACAATGCATTACTAACTGAGGCAGAAAATTCAAACAAATGGCATGAAATTAAAACGGAAATCGAAAGAACAAATACAAAAATTGATGAAGAGGTTTATAAACTCTACTGTCTAACGCCGGAAGAAATTGCCATTGTGGGAAATTATTCTTGACAAGTTATATAATTTCCGTATACCCTGTTCTTATGAATCAGATAGAGGACTTAAATTCTAGGGATCAGGAAGCGATAAAAAGACTGCTTGCTATTGACCCGTCCTCATTAAACTATGCTCAAATACTTCATCTTCGGGCAAGAAGAAGCTATTTATCTAATGAGCAAAAATTCAAGTATTGTGGAGTCTTATACTTTCCAAGACCATTTTTATATCAAGACATAAAAAATGCTCTAAAATTTTTATCCATATTCACTAACCAAATTATTTTAGCCATAATTAGCGGACTTATTGTTTATTGGATAATTAAGCTCTCCGGATGGTGAACTTTGTAATCCAGGTTTATACCCGGAGGTCTTTAAAGTAGCTTCCCACTTGACGAGTGGGAATGCAGATTTAAGACACTCGGAGGGGCAGGGAAAACGTCAGACATTCCGAAGAAATTGCAAATGTGAATGGGAAAAAAAGTGGTATAATGCAGATATTATGTCACATAAAGATTTAAGTTTTCGTTGCATAGCCTATCAAGAAAAAGACGGCTCTTTTACAGGGGTTTGTCTTGATCTGGACATTGTAGAAGAAGGTCATGTTTCTTTGGAGGAAACAATTTTAAGCGTTAACGACGCTGTTTCGTCTCATCTTCAAGTTGCCGCAAAGTTGGATTTTCCTGAAGAATTAGTTAGCAGATCAGCTCCAAAGGAGTATTGGAATAAACTCAGAGAGATCACAAAGGAAAATGTCTCTAAAAAAAGTTTTGAACCATTCCAATTTTTTACTACTCAACCACCAACTGGCTTAGCATATGCCTAGTTTCAAACCTTTAAAATATCGGGAAGTCACAACAATTCTTAAAAATTTAGGTTTTTTACAAGAAAGAGGAACAGGCTCTTCTCATCAAACATGGGTTTTAAAAAGAAATGGGATGAGCTATGCTGTGACGGTTGCCTTTCATGGAACCAATCAAGAATTTAGACCAGGAACACTCAAATCAATGGTACGCCAAAGCGGATTTACAAAACAGGAATTTTACAAAGCCTTAAAATAACCCTGATCCCACCTTGGATGAAGTCTAGTTACACCACCCTCCAAAGGCGGGCAGGCCTAGGGAATTTTGTGTGTAGAAATTGCAATTGTGGAACCTGCAATTGCGGAGAAATACTAGCTTTTAAAAATTTACTGGAATTATTTCCCAGGAGTCTTTTTTAGTTTGAGGTTCTTTGGCAATTGCTACCGGTTTATCTTCCTTAGATATATTTTCTAGTAATTCCTCATTCGCTTCATTTAGCTTTTTATCACTTTTTGAAAATGGCACAAATGATACATCCTGAGGTAATTCAGGAACATTTTTACCATTTACTAAATAATCAATTAGCTTTTGTGTTAAATCTATATTCTTTGATGTTTGCATTTTGTTACTCATATTTGTATTTTAATGTATGCATTTGATTAATACAAGTCAATTTTACTATTCCTAAGAAATTTTGTTCGAATATTTAAATAATCTCTTTGTATATTTTTACATACCCAAGTCAGCTCGTGACCTTTATCTTTATATTTCTTTATTCCAATAGTAGATTCAACATTACTATCATCTTTTAAAGATATTCTTATATGCCTATGTAAAGATCCCACTCCTCCGTGATCATCATATCTTACAATCCATTCCCAACAGCCTTCAATATTTATTTCATACGATATGTTCTCAATTTTTCTTAACTCACGTTTATTGTTTCTTAGAACTGAAAAGGAAATTCTATCCAGTTGGGCTGTATTTAGTGTAAAATTACTTGTTTGAGTATATAGAGCTTCTTTAAGGATAGGTTTTTTGATCGGAAGAATATTTTTGAAGTGCTTTCGTATTCTTTTAGCCATAATCAATTTTATGAATTCTTCGAATATATAATACTATAATCTTAAAATAAGAAATTGCAATTGAGGAACCTGCATTTGAGCCTACATTTGTGAATACGGTTCTTTGATTTCCTTTGAGTCTAATCGGTATTGATGCAGAGAGTCTTCTTTAAATCTTTGACTTAGGAACTGCGCGCGTCAAAAGCGTGAAGAAAATATCTTTGCCACCAAAGACACAGAAACTTTTTTGTGATATTATTTACCTATGGCAATTGATTGGACAGAAATTTATAAAAAATATAAGGGCCTTTGGGTAGCTTTAAAAGACGATGAAGTAACGGTTATTTCTTCTGGTAAGACTGCTAAAAACGCTTGGGAACAAGCGATAGAAAAAGGATTTAAGAAACCAATATTAATGAATGTTCCTAAGAAATTAACATATTTTGTTGGTGGAACTTATTAATAAGTGAAATTTAAATATAGAAAGATCAACTTAACCTCTCCTTTTTCAAGAAAGTTTATATCTAGACCGATAATACCTGTCAGTATTAAATATAAAGGTAGGAGTGTTTACTACGAGGCTTTAATTGATTCAGGAGCAGATTTTACTATCTTACCTTTAGGATTAGCTGAAATTCTTAATATCGAATACTCAAAATCAAAAGAAATTTTATTCACAGGAGTCGATGAAGGAATACTAAAAGGAATAATTTCAAATGTTAATATTGAAATTGCCGGTTCCAAATATGAAACTTCCATAGTTTTTGCTCAAATTTCAGGCACAATTGGCATATTAGGTCAAATTGGTTTTTTTGATAAATTTGTAGTTAAGTTTGACCTTCAAAAAGAAGATTTGGAAATAAAACCAAGATCGTAATCCCAATCCCCCCTTTTTTTAAATTCATTTGACAAAAACTTAACGAACGTTAGTTTTTTGTCAACCTAAAAAAGCCGGATTGAGGAAACAATTTCTTTGCTTATTTCGCCGTATCGAATTTCATCCGGACCGGTTGATACAGCATTCATTTGTTCAAAAAAGCCATGAGTTCATGGATGAATTGAAATAACCGGATTTAGTGTTAGTAGCTATATTTTAAACTCCCTTGGTCAGTGCTGACAGATAAGACTACCTGACCGCTCCGCGTTTCTTTTAGCTTTTTCAGATTATTTTCAAAAACGTAAATAGCGCTTCTGTTGTGCAGTTCATTGTAGTGGATTTGTATTTTTACCTGATTATTTGCAACAAATTCCTGAAGCAGGCGGATGGGTGTGGCAGAATTTTTCTTGAATTGTACGCGGAAACGGGTTCGGCTTTGCATAACAGGAGGGGAATCATTATATTTTAAGGAATAAATACCGATCAGACTATCTTTCGGGCTGATATTGTGGATCTCAAGATTTAAGGTATTGCCGGCCTGATCCGAAATCCGGTAGATTGGTTTTTTGTTAGTACCGAGTTTAGTTACGCTTGTCTGATTAGTATCCAGTCCGGTGACAGAAAGAAGCGCCTGAAGATTTTCAAGGGAAATTCTTGCCTCGGGAGGGGTCTTATCAATATTAAATTCAACTGATTTTATCTCTTCGGTGTTGCCGTCTTTATCCGTAGAGTAAAATTCTACTTTGTAGTGGCCCTCATTGGTAAAGCTGACCGGACCGGTATACAATTGGATATTTCCGTCGTTAATTTTGTATAAAGTATAATCAACACCCAAGCCGCCTTCATTGTCCGTGGCAATAAGAGTTAAATTAACATCAGATCTAAACCAGCCCGGTTGACCCTCTGTGCCGGACAGTCCGGCCGTGGTAGTGGGCGGCGCGGAGTCCAATCTTTCCCCCAGTAGCGCAAAATAGGAGAAATGGTTAATTTGAATTTGAGCCTGAGTAGGCGAGGGAAAGATGGTCGTTTCTTTTGTCCAATTTAGGCCGTCCGGACTGGAATAAAGGAAAAGGGAATTGGGTTTGATTTTAGATTGGTCAAGATTGCTGAAATCGAAAAGTATGGTGTACGGGTTTACCGCTGTGGTGACGGGAGCTCCGGCACTGTTTGCGGCATTGATCAGTAAAGTTGACCCCAGGGAAATTAAGTTATTTAAAGTTTGAACTATCGGAGCGGATTTAGCGTTAACTACGATATTTTGATTGGTAAAATTTTGGGGGAAGTTCAAAGTAAAGTTTGCCGTATTGATGGTGGCACCGGCAGAAGCAATGTTGGATGTGGAGTCG
>MFDZ01000023.1:5260-12598 GCA_001777455.1 Candidatus Daviesbacteria bacterium RIFCSPLOWO2_02_FULL_41_8 | reverse complement strand
AAGAAAAAGCTAAAGAAAATTTCCGCCACCTGTTTAATTTATATCCGGAAGAAGGGGTGCAATTTTGGTTTGATAAAATCAAAGACAACCCGGAAGTTAAAATTGTGGCCGCACCATTCCTAGCTCCCTTCTCTACTCCTGACAAAGAAGTTTGGTTTGCTACATTCTTGGACCCGGAAGGAAACTGCTGGCAATTTGTTGGAAGAAAGTAACACTACTCCCATTTCATAGTGGCCGGAGGCTTGTTGGTAATGTCATCTATTCAACAACTATTTTTTACTTTGTAGCGATTATTCGAATAATCGCTACAATTACAAAGCAGATAGTTTTCTTTGGCGTTTAGCCAATGCTTTACCCCTTTGACTTTTCCCCTCCCATGCTGGTGATTTATGTCTTTTAGGTCCTGAAAATTTTATTAATATCTCATCCAAACTATTAAAGAGATTGTTCATTTTCTCTCTTTTGAGAATTCTTTCTACGGCTTTTTTATAACCGGGCGCCCCTACTAATATCTGTTTATGTACAGTTCCCACCGTTGAAGTAGAAACTTTTAAAGTCTCGTCAATATCTCTGTAGAGATACCCCTTTGCCAAAAGCAGGGCTATTGCCAGTCTTTTTGAAAGCATTACCTGTTCAGTAAAAGAAAGCAGACTAACCAGAAATTCATTAATTTCTTCCGGCTTCCGGAGAGTAGCCAAGTAATCCCAAAATACTTCAAAAATCCTCTCCTCAATTTCCGGATCTATTCTTCTCCTTGAAACTCTTCCCATATCTGTACTAATTATTCGAATAATCGAATCACGATGTCAAGATTTTAAATTATGCTACTTATAAAAACTTTTAGAAGTTGTTATCATCCGGCCCCAAAAGAAAAGAATATATCGTTAAATAACTTACTTTATGCTATGCTTAATTAAGTGAAACAGCTCTTCTTTAAATACTTCATTCAATCTCTTGTATTATCCATACTTCCATTTTTTATCGGATTATTCATGTTATTTATGGTTGGACTACAAAGCCAACCAGTTGTAGGAATTGAGTTATTTGGTAATATAGCTCTAATCTTTCTGTTTTCTCCAATATTATTTTTTTTAAGAGGGGCTATTTTATTTTATAAAAATACTGCTTACACGCCAGTCTCTAAAAACAAACGTATCTTCATAACGGTACTATTATTTCTATCGTTTTCTTCGCCGCTTATTTTTTATTGGTTACCAGAATCACTTATTATGTTATTTACTAAATTTGCTGTAAAATAATTTACGTAATCTTTACTTGAATTACTCCCACTCCATGGTGGCCGGTGGTTTGTTGGTGATGTCGTAAACTACGCGGTTTACTTCCGGAACTTCGTTGACAATTCTGGTAGAGATTTTATCCAAAAGTTCATACGGCAATCTGGCAAAGCTGGCACTCATGGCATCTGTTGCTTCAATTGCCCGAATGGCAATTGTCTCGCCGTAAAATCTTTGGTCTCCCCGGACTCCGGTTGTTTTTATTCCGGTAAAAACCGCAAAGAATTGCCAAAGTTTTTTGCCTAAATCGGCTTTCTCAATTTCTTCCAAGACAATTTTATCCGCTCCCCGCAAAATTCGCAGTTTTTCCTCTGTCACTTCTCCAATAATTCTGACTGCCAGAGCCGGGCCGGGGAAAGGTTGTCTTTCTATAATCTCATCCGGCAGTCCTAGAATCTTACCAATTTTTCTCACCTCATCTTTATAAAAATTTCTTAAGGGTTCAACCAGCGCTAAATTCATATCTTCCGGCAAACCACCGACATTATGATGTGATTTTATTTTTTGCGAGTGCTTGCTGCCGGCAGATTCTATTACATCCGGATAAATCGTACCCTGGATCAAAAACTTGGCATTAATTTTTTTTGCCACACCATCAAAAGCTTCAATAAAAGTCTTACCAATGGCTTTTCTTTTTTGCTCCGGATCAACTACATTTTCTAGCGCTTTCAGGAATTCTTGTTTAGCATCTGTAATATCCACACTCATCTTATATTTATTCCGGAATACTTCCCGGAGAGTCTCGGTCTCACCTTCCCTCATCAATCCGGAATCAACATAAACAGAAGTTAAATTTTTGCCGATTGCCTTGTGTACCAAAAGTGCTGCCACCGAAGAATCAACTCCGCCGGAGAGGGCGCAAACAGCTTTTTCTTCTCCTACAGAATCTTTAATATCTTTAATTAAGTTTTCAACGAATTCTTCATTAATTTCTTGTTTCGCAATTTCGATGCCGCAAATCTCTAAAAAGTTTTTAAGGAGTTGCTCTCCAAATTCGGTATGCACAACTTCCGGATGAAATTGAATACCGTAAAATTTTCTTTTTTCATCTGCAATAATGGCATGCGGAATTGTTTTAGTTGTGCCGTATGTTGAAAATCCCTCCGGCGTCTTAATTACCTGATCCCCATGACTCATCCATGCCGTAAATTCTTCCGGTATCCCCTCCAGTAGTTTTGATCTCTGATCTTTGATCTTTGATCTTACCACCGCCGGTCCATATTCTCTTTTGTGTCCGGCTACGACTTCTCCGCCTAACAAATGACACATTAATTGTTGTCCATAACAAATGCCTAAAACCGGAATACCTAATTTGAAAATCTCCGAGTCTATTGTCGGTGACTGCTTTTCAAAAACAGCTGCCGGCCCCCCTGAAAGGATGATTCCATCTATTCCTTTGTCATTCCCGCGAAGGCGGGAATCCATACCAATAATATCTAAGACATCTGATGGTGCAACAATTTTACAATCCACACCCAGCTCTCTGATTCTTCTTGCTATCAGATGTGTTGTCTGTGATCCAAAATCAATTAATAAAATCATATCTTTAAAATTGTACTCCTTGCAATATCTTCTAGGGAATTAACAACTAGATCAGCTTTTCTTATCTCCGGGCTATCTTTTACAAAATAGCTGGGAACGGCAATGACTTTCATTCCTGCGTTCTTGCCGGCCATAATACCACTAGGGGCATCCTCCACCACAACACATTCCTCAGGGGTTACATTTAGTGACTTAGCAGCTTCCAAGTAACACTCGGGATCTGGTTTGCCATAAACCACTGTTTCCCCTGTAATTATGACATCCAAATATTTTTCAATACTAATAATTTCAAAAACTAAGTTTACGTACTCTCTTTTAGAAGAAGTTACTAGGGCAGTTTTATAATGATCTTTTACAAGTTTTAGAAAATGTTCGGCTCCTGGCATTAGTTTTAAACTCCTTTTTACTAGTTCAAAGAAAATCTTGTTTCTTTGTTTTAAAATATCTTCTCCTGATTGATTTATTACAGAATCAGGGATTACGGTTTTTATCCAGAGTTCAAATTTTTTACCTGTGCCTTGCTTATGCAAATCTTCAGTAAACTCAAAATCAAAATCTTTAAAATATATTTTATTTGCTTCCAAATAAAGCTCTTCCGAATTTATAAGTAACCCATCTAGATCAATTAAAACTGCTTTTGTCATTTTGCCTCCTTCACAAATTTCACTATATTTTCAAATATGGGCAAGCCGGCAACTTTCACTGTACCACGTCTCCAATTCGGATGCTGTTCTTCCCTTATAAAGCATTCCGGGTGCGGCATCATCCCAAAAATCCTACCTGTCTCATCTGTTATTCCGACTATGGCATTTAGAGCTCCGTTAGGATTGTCCGGATATTTTTGGGTTGGATTACCGTCATCATCTACATACCTAAAAGCTACCAGATTTTTATCTTCAATTTCTTTTAAAGTTTTTTTGTCCGTAAAAAACTTTCCTTCTCCATGAGCTACCGGGAGCCACATCGCTCCATCCATTCCCTGAAGGAATTTGCTGGTATTTTTACCGTTAACTTTCACCTTAATCCACCGGCATTCAAAATGTCCGGAATCATTGTTAGTCAAAGTCACATCCATCTCCCCAATTTTCCTGAAAGGCAAAAGACCGGTTCTGACTAAGACCTGAAAACCATTGCAAACTCCAATGATTGCCGTATCTTTTCTTTCAATAAACTTCTTCATTTCCGCCCTTAAAAATGACGTCAATTCTATTGCCAAAATCTTTCCGGACACAATATCGTCCCCATAAGCAAACCCACCCGGCAAAGCCAGTATTTGATAATCACTCATTTTTTCGGACCCGTTTCGGAGTTCGTTTACATGCACTATTTTGGGATCACCTCCCGCAACCTTGAAAGCATAAGTCATCTCGCCGTCTCTATTTGTGCCATCTGCTTTTAATACTAAAACTTTGGGTTTTATCATCTGCATGCCTCTTTCGTCATTGCGAGACCACGAAGTGGCGAAGCAATCTTCCACGAAAAATCAAGAGATTGCCACGTCGCTCGTTTCACTCGCTCCTCGCAATGACGGGATAATTTATTCATGGGAACATCCTCCTCATTGGCTCCTGCCAAACTTTTTTCAAATCATTGACATCTGCAACAAACAATTTCTCTTCATTTCCATATATTTCCATTTTATTTCCTTCTTTAGTTTTCCCTAAAATCTTGTAGGGTACGCTCTTGAAAAATTGTTCTGCCACACTTTTATTTTCTACCTCAACAATAAAGCAACCCGCCGTCTCGTTAAACAGAAACTGATCAGGTCTTTTCACCTCGTTACTCTCTTTGAGTACGTGCGAGGAGTCATGGCTTCCACTACGCTTCAGCCTGCCACCATCCGAGGTGTTCAATTCAATTTCCACTCCGCAATCTCCACCTACACACATTTCAAAAATAGCTCCGATTATTCCGCCTTCCGAAATATCATGACTCGATAAAATTTTACCAGTCTGTATTCCTTTATGTATTGCATCAAAAGTTTTGGATAATATTTTAAGATCTACTTTTGGAACCATTGTAATGTCATCCTGAGCGATTAGCGAAGGATCTCCCACGTATGTGGGCCTGACATCAAAATATGTTGATCCTCCCAAACTCTCACTCATTTTCCCAACCAACACAATTGTTGAACCAACTTGCTTAAAATCTGTAGTTACAGTTTTTCCGGTATCCGGAATTTTTCCCAGAACAGAAATACAAAGTACCGGCGGAATTTTAATTACCACTCCGTCTTTACCCCGATAAGTTGAAGACAAACTGTCTTTTCCGGAAATTATCGGAATCTTAAAAACCTTCATAAAATCCACTACTGCATCAACCGAGCGGTCCAGCGACCAAAGAGACTGCTCGTCCGGAAACGGCCAGACATAGTTATTAATCAAACAAGCTTCTTTATAATCTCCCCCCACAGAAACAAAGTTTGACAGTGCTTCTGTTGCCGCCCAAATACTTCCCCAATACGGATCAATACTATTCAGGACCGGATTTAACCCGTGAGAAATTATTACACCGTATTTTTTGTCCAGAAAGGGGCGAAGTACCGGCGAATCATTCGGCCCATCCAGATTTATCCCGGAAAATGGTTGTAAATCATTAGTCCCCTGGACCGAGTGGTCATATAATCTGACAATCGGCTCTTTTGAACAAACATTACCATGGGCTAAAACTTTCTCTAAAACTTTTACCCATTCTTTTTCCGACTTCGGCTGTTCAACTCTGTCATCCCCGCGCAGGCGGGGATCCAATTCCGACCGTGACTCATTTAATAAGCTAGCTTGCGAGCTAATCGCTCTTTGGATTCCTGCATCCGCAGGAATGACGTTGGATGGTTTATTTGCTTTCATAACTCGCTTTGGCAATCCCTGATGAAGAAACTTCATATCTAAATTTCCTACAACCTCACTACCAAAAGATACATTTAATTTCTTACTGCCATCAAACTGCCCTAAAACCGCAAATTCCACATTATATTTTTTGCAAATCTCCTTAAATTTTCCCAAATTCTTTCTCTGAAGAACTACAATCATCCGCTCTTGAGACTCTGACATCCAAATCTCCCAAGGAGCTAAACCTTGGTATTTTAGTGGGGCATTTTCCAGATTAATGGAAACTCCCAATTCTTCACCTATTTCCCCGATGGCAGATGAAAAACCTCCCCCACCGCAATCCTGCACTAACCTGATTAAATTCTCATTTCTTGCATCCAGCAGAGCGTCAAATATTCTTTTTTCTTCAATAGCATTTCCGATTTGTACTGCGGAAGAGTGAACCCCCATTGTCTGATCTGTCATCTCCCCGGAAGAAAATGTAGCGCCGTGAATTCCATCCCGACCGGTCTTTCCACCGACACAAATAATCAAATCTCCTAATTTTGGTTTTTCCTTAATCGCATATTTTTTAGGAGTTATGCCAAATGCCCCCACTATTACAGTCGGCTTAGCCCGGAAGTCTTTGTGAAAATGCACTGATCCGTTATTAGTGGGAATCCCCATCCTGTTTCCATAATCTCTGACACCTGTTACTACCCTTTTTAATAAATATTCCGGCGGAAGACATCCGACTGGTAGTTCGGAAGCCGGCAAATCAACCGGAGCAAAACAAAAGATATCAGTTGAGGCAATATTTTTTGCGCCCTTTCCGGTGGCGGCAATGTCCCGGAATACTCCGCCCGATCCGGTCATCGCTCCGCCGTAAGGTTCAATCGCCGAGGGGGAATTGTGTGTTTCTACTTTACCGCAAATCCCGAAACCATCGTAGAAGTCCATCACTCCGGAATTATCTGAAAATGCGGAAACAATATTTTTATCATGTTTTAGGGCTTCTTTTTTAAGTCTTGTCATTAGCGGCAATTTCTTTTTCCCATCCACTATCAGATCCGCTTTAAAAGTTTTATGTCCGGAATGCTCACTCCAGGTTTGGGCTAAAGTTTCCAATTCTAAATCTGTCGGATCTCTTTTTATTTTCTTGAAATATTTTTGAATCGTTTGCATTTCCTCCAGATTAAGAAATAACGTTTCATTAGATAAATCCAAAAGTTCTTGAGCATTTAAATTTCTAACCGGAATAATCCGGGTTTTCGCCGGTTTTTCCTTTATTAAAAGCGTTTGCGGCTCTTCCGTAACTATATGTTCTATTAGGGGATTAAAAGAAACCTTTTGACTGAAGTATTCTGTGGAACTGTCGCAAGCAATCAATTTGATTCCCAAATCAGAAGCCGCTTTCATAATTGATTCCACCTCAGGGTTCATTACCCCGGGTTTATATGCGATCTCTACGGCAGAGACACCTCGGGGGTGGGCTTGGACTCCCCAGAGGTGAATGGGTTGATTAATGGTATATTTTTGATTAGTGCGCTCAGATAATAATTTTTCAGCCAAAACTTTTGCCTCTTTTTCCGACGCCCCTTCTAAACGGTAAACTTTAATATTATCTTGTCCTGCTGTTTGAACTCTGACTTTTTGTATCATATTTTATTCTTTTTCACCTCGCCGAAGTTCGC
>MFDZ01000023.1:0-5253 GCA_001777455.1 Candidatus Daviesbacteria bacterium RIFCSPLOWO2_02_FULL_41_8 | reverse complement strand
CCATATCCCTCCAACCAATATCTTTTCTGTAATGCAAATTATCTCCCTCAATATTTATAAGTGCTATTGCCTCATATGCTTTTTCTCTTGCCTCTACTACATTATCTCCCTCACCAACTGCATATAAAACCCTTCCGCCATTAACTACATAATCTGCACCAATTTTTTTGATACCGGCTCCGTAAACTTTTACTCCGGTCTCTCTTGCCATATCAATTCCTAGAACTTTCTTGCCTTTTACTGCTCTATAATCCGCCGGATATCCTTTTGCCGTTGCCGCCACTGCCACCCTTACTTTTTTATCAATCCTAATTTTGAAGTTTTTCAGTTTACCTGATATAACTGCATTTGCTAAATCAAAAAAATCATTTTGCATTGCCGGGATTAAAACTTCCGCTTCCGGATCACCCCATCGGGCATTAAATTCTATAATGAAGACCCTTCCTTCAACTACAATTCCACCCAAATACAAAATTCCTTTATATGGCCGGGCTTCTTTTCGTAAGCCATCTATAGTTTTTTGAAAAATATTTTCTACTTGTTTTTTAACATCTTTATTAACCACCAAAGGATTTGAAACACAACCCATGCCTCCGGTATTTGGTCCTCTGTCCCCATCGTTTATTCTTTTGTGATCCTGCGCAAAACCAATTACTTTAAAATCCTCTCCATCACAGATAGCAAATGCAGAAAATTCCTCTCCTATTAACCACTCCTCCAAGAGAAAAGTTTCTCCGGATGTTCCAAATTTTTGCATTTGTTTAATAGCCATAATTGTCTCATCAATATTTTCAGCCGGGATTACTCCTTTGCCTTCTGCCAGTCCTGCAGTTTTTACAAACCATCTATTATTAGGGTACATTTTCGAAAATTTAATCCCTTCTTTTTCTGACTTAAATATTTGAAATTTGGGGTTTAGAATTTGGTATTTTTGTATAAACTTCCTGGCCCAAGCCTTATCCCACTCGATTTGTCCGGCTTTTCTCGTCGGACCAAATGCACTAATACCGATCTTCATTAATCGGTCTACTAAACCTACTTCCACTGCATTATCTTGCGCGACATCTACTAAGTCTACTTTTTCTTTTTTGCATATCTCCAGGATTTCTTTAACACTGGTTGTTTTTAAATCGGGGAAAGTTAATACTGGCTTTTTGGTATTTATCTGCATTAAATCATTACCTGGAACCACTAAAATTTTTCCCACCTGTTTTGACTGGGCATATTTATCAACCAACGCCGCCCCTCTACCACCGCCATCTATTACCAGAACTGTTTTCAGGTTGCACAGATTTGCTAAAACCTCAATATATAATTTATTTTCTTTCACCTTTAATCTCTTATATAAAGATTCATTACTGTCTCCTTTTATGACTTTTTCAAAACACCTCCCCAAAATCAGACCAAAATCAAATTCTAAAGATAAGGAGTGAACTGTTGAACCGACGTATGTTGCCCGATTATCCAGGAAATTTTGCATGGCTTTATCTGTCATCTTGCCCTTATTCCATAAAGCTTTCGTCCCGTCCGGATTTTTTACCACTCCGTCCATTATGTCCGGAATTAACCCCGGATGAATATTTAAAATCCTGTCGGGAAATACATTAATTACTTCGTCTAAAATAATTTGTTTCCATCCGGCTAGACAAATATAATCGGGATTTAACTTTTTTAAAAGTGGCAATAGCTCTTCTTTTTTAGGAACTATTTTAATTGCCAGATGGTGTTTTTTTGCCCGTTCTAAACCAAGGGTTTCCGGAGTATCACTTACAACCGCTACTATATTGGCATCAATTTTACCGGACTCCACCGCATCAATAATGGCTTGTAAGTTAGTACCAGTTCCGATATTAGATATTAATATTGCTAATTTTGTCATATGGCATATAATACTTCTTTCGCTCTTTCTCCAATATCCACCGGGTAATTGCCGTTAAAAAGCGCTGTGCAAAGTAAATTTTCAGGCAAGCCAATGGCTTTTATTAATCCTTTATATGATAAATAATGCAGAGAATCTACCCCTAACTCTTTTTCAATTTGCGGTATTTGTTTTACTGCCGCAATCAGCTCTTTTTGGTCCGGGGTATCAATACCATAGAAATCCGGAAATTTAATCGGAGGAGAAGAAACCAAGAGATGAATTTCTTTTGCCCCGGCATCTCTAATCATTTTCATCATTTGTTTTGAAGTGGTGCCCCTGACTATTGAATCATCAATCACGATAACTTTCTTTCCTTCAAGTACATGCCTCATCGGATTAAGTTTTAATTGAACAATTTTTTGGCGGGTGTGTTGCTCGGGGGAAATAAAAGTCCGGTGAATGTAACGATTTTTAATCAGACCCATTTCAAAAAGAATGCCGGACTCCCGGGAAAATCCGATGGCAGCCGGAATAGCAGAATCCGGAATAGGAATAACTATATCTGCTTTAATATTTGTTTCTTTTGCCAATTCCCGTCCGAAATTTTGTCTCACTGCATCAACACTTTTCCCCAGTATAATGCTGTCTGGTCTGGCAAAATACACATATTCAAAAACATCCAGCTTTTGATTTCCTTTTTCTATTTGGATACTTTTCAAGCCGCTTTCATCAATTATGATCATTTCACCCGGTTCAACCTCCCGTAAAAACTTTGCTCCGACAATATCCAAGGCGCAGGTTTCTGATGCGACGATATACCCGCCGTTTAATTTACCCAAACAAAGCGGTCTGATACCGAAGCCATCCCGGACCGCAACAATCTTTTTCTCATCCATAACCAGCAAACAAAATACTCCGGTGAATAATGGATAAGCCTTTTTGATTGCTTCCTCCAATTTAAGACCTTCTTTCATATAAACGGCAATTGCTTTGGCCATCATTTCCGAATCATTTAGAGCCAATATTGAAACCTTGTTGAGTTTTAAGAATTCTTCTAATTTTTTAACTGAAGTAAGATTGCCATTGTGGACCAAAGAAATGAATTTCTTTCCGCTAATTTTTTCCAAAATCGGCTGGGCATGCGACTTAATTGAGCCGCCTGAAGTTGAATAACGGTTGTGACCGACTGCCAAATAACCTTTTAAGTATTTTAAATCTTTTTCCTCAAAAACGTGAGAAACTAAACCTAAGCCTTTGTGAAGATAAATCTTGTTTCCGTCAGAGGATGCAATTCCTGAAGATTCCTGACCCCGGTGTTGCAGGGCCCAAAGACCCGGGTGAACTAAGCGAGCCGCCTCAAATCCCCTCCCGTATACCCCAAATATTCCACATTTCTCTTTAATCTCAGTTCCCATAGCCTAATATAACCAATTAAGTCTTTCAAGTCAAGTCACGTGGTATACTAAATAGACCAATGGAAAATTTAGCGAGCAATCACCGGGTAGTTTCTTTTAAGTATGCTTTCGTAGGAATTATTTCTGCTCTAAAGGAAGAACCGAATTTAAAATTTCACTTTATTGCGGGATTTCTGGTTATTATTTTCTCTCTTATTTTTAATATTTCGCGAACTGATTGGATGGTAATTTTTTTCCTAATTGGATTTGTTATCTCCTTAGAATTAACTAATACCGCAATCGAAGCGGTAGTTGATGCGTTTACAAATAAAGAGCATCCCGGGGCAAAATTAGCTAAAGATATCTCGGCCGGGGCGGTATTAGTGGCGGCCGCAGCTTCTGCAATTATTGGATCCATTGTTTTTCTACCGTATATTAGACAATGGATAACGTAAGTTTGTTTTTCTCCATATTCAACTTAAACGGCCGCTCCTTTGTCCTTGATCAATCAATGATTTTTGCCACTGTACCTTTGATATATTTGACATTTTTACTTGTCTTTGTACTGGCAATAAAGGGAGGTATCCGCGAGAAAAAAGCTTTTCTACTGACCGTCCTAGCTCTTCCTCTAGCGGTTTTACTCATTAAAACAATTCATCTTTTTTTCTTTGAACCCAGACCATTTGTGTCTTTTAATTTTGTCCCGATTGTTATGGAATCGGCAAACAGCGCCTCTTTCCCCTCCCGACACGCCACAATTGCCGGTGTACTAGCTTTTGCTTTTATTTACTCTAAATCCAGCTGGTCACTGCTATTTTTACCGATTGCTGTCTGGATAGGAATATCAAGAATCTATGTCGGCGTACACTATCCGCTGGATATTTTAGGAGGTTTTGTTGTGGCAATTACTTCTTTGGCGCTTGCAATTTTAACTAAAAAATTTCTGGGAAAAGTTTTCTTAAGAATTTAAGATTTTTTCAAATTTAGAGGCATTTTTGATCGGTGCAATTACTTGCAGGTTGTAATTTTTATTGACAAATAATTCTTTGGCTAAATCACGCAAGTCTTCTTTTGTTACTTTATCAATCTTTTCTAAAATTTCTTCAAAAGTTTCTATTTTTCTGTCCAGGACAAAGTTTGTACCAAAATATTCCGCCAAAAAGTTAGTTGATTCAGACTGCAGTGCGATTCTTCCTCTGATCATTTCTCTAGCTTTTTTTAACTCTTCATCTGTCACTTTTTCAGAAGTTAAAATTTGCAACTCTGCCAAAATCACTTCCAAGCCTTCATATACTTTTTCCAGCTTCAGTCCGGCGTAAACGGCGAATGATCCCGTATCTTTATAGCTGCTGTGGTGAGAACTGACATGATATGCCAGACCCCTCCGTTCCCGGACCTGGATAAACAATCGTGAAGACATCCCTTCTCCCAAAATAGTTGATAAAACTTTGGCTGTGTAGCGTCTTTTATCATCTCTGCCAAAAGTTTCCAACCCCAAAATAAGATTCGCTTGATCGGTAGCTTTATAAAAAACACTTATTTTCGGATTTGTTTGTTTATTTTGTTTGTATGGTTTAAATTTATATTTGCTACGTTTGGGTAAACTTAAAAAATAGTCATTAGCAAGTTTTTCAATATCGCTAGGCAATTTCCCCGCTATCACCAATGCCATGTTGTCCGGGGAGTAGAGGGAGTCCACATAGGAAATCATTTCTTCTTTATTTATGGCCGCAATAATTTTTTCCTCACCGCCAATATCCCAACCCAACGGCTGATTCCCAAATTGTAACCTTTCATATAAATCCCAAATGTAGCGGGCAGGGTTATCCCGAAGCAGCCGGAGTTCTTCCACAATTACGCCTTTCTCCCGGTCAATTTCTTCCTGTTTAAGCAGAGATTCCTTAACCATCGAGGAGAGCAGGTCCAGTGATAAATTAATATGCTTGGCGGCAGACTTAATCCAATAATATGTTACTTCTTTATCCGTGGCGGCATTAT
>MFDZ01000022.1:7473-11556 GCA_001777455.1 Candidatus Daviesbacteria bacterium RIFCSPLOWO2_02_FULL_41_8 | reverse complement strand
TGGCTTTAACATCTTCGCCCGCATTCACTGCCGATTTTTCTTCTTGAACTTTTTCTTCTGAAATCTGATCGCTGACAGCAGACGGTTCTGTAGTCTTTTTCTCTTTTTTCGGTTTTCTAGGTAGCCTTTGTGGAGCTTTACCGATTATTCTTAAATAACCGGTGCTGGGTTGTGCTCCCTGTTTAATCCAGTGGTCAATCCGGTCCTGTTTTAATTTAATTTCTTTTGGTTCTGTTAAAGGGTTGTAAGTGCCAAGCAGTTCAATGTAAGCACCTGTTCTTTTGGCACGTTCGTCCACAACTACTACCCGGTAAAATGGTTTTTTCTTTGCACCGATTCGCATTAGTCTGATTTTGATCATAATAGGGTGTTAGTATATCGGATATCTATCTGTTTCGCAATAGAGCCTGTTTGGCTGCCTGTTCTTCTGCGATTTGTTTACTGGCTCCGCTACCCCGGCCCGTCTCTTTTCCTTCAATATATACCGCAACTGTAAATTGTTTGGCGTGGTCCGGGCCGGTGGTTGAAAGAATTTTATAATTCGGAGAAAGCTTTAATTTTTGCTGGACATCTTCCTGCAAAGAAGATTTTGCGTCTTTCGGTGGGCCCAGTTTCAGCTCTTTTTCAAAAAGAGGAAGCAGTGTCTTGCCAATTAATTTTTTAACAGCTTCCAGTCCCTGGTCTAAAAATAGACTTCCCAAAAGCGCTTCATAAGTATTAGCCAAAAGCTGTGGATTATTTCTGCCGCCTGAAATTTCCTCTCCTTTTGAAAGGCTTAAATATTTGCCCAATTGCAATTTTTCTGCCGCTTCTGCCAGTGACGTTGTTTTAACTATGTGAGCCCGGAGGTTAGTTAAATCTCCTTCTGAATCTGTAGGCTTTAAAGTGTAGAGGTAGTAAGAAACAATCAGAGATAAAACGGAATCACCCAAAAACTCCAAACGTTCGTTTGATTGGATATTCATCTTAACTTCATTTAAATAGGATCGATGAAAGAAAGCCTGTTGCAGGAGATTGGGATTATTAAATTTTATCTCTAAATGGTTTAAAAGATCCGTAAAATCATTGTTTGGCATTAGTCAAGTAAATTATCTTCGATTAAAACAATTACATCATCCACTTTTTTTAATTCTTCAATTTCTTCCGCACTGAAACTGACATCAAATTTCTGCGAGAGATCTGAAAGTAGGTCGTTTAACTCAATCGGGCCCAAATTTAGTTCATCACGGAGTAGAGCATGCCGGTCCAGGTCCTCAATAGAAAGGCCCAGATGTTCAGCAATAGCTTGTAGAATTTTTGCTTCCTGATTCATGTTTTAATTTTTTTTATTTCAATTAAGTTTCCTAAAGCGCCATTAATAAAAGCGGCTGATGAGTCTGAACCGTATTCTTTTCCCAGTTCTATCGCTTCATCAATGGCGACCTTCGGAGGTACCCCTTTATCTAATATAATCTCAAAAGCTGCCAGACGCAAGATAGCTAAATCAACCTTGTTAATTTGATTAACCGGTCTGTCCGGAGCGGATTTTGCAATCAGGGTATCAACTTCAGTCAGATGGGAGACTATTTCTTTAATTTCTTTTGCCGGTTTCTTGTCTTTCTTAAATTGCCAGGCAAATAATTCTTGTATAATTTTTATTCTTTTCCGGTGCCTTGGGTCAGATCGCTTCTTCATTGCAGTGGATCACGGCTTCCGCCGGGATGACGAAGGCTTAAGCCTTTGTCACTTTGACTTTTTCCTTTGTGACAGCTTTACCTCCATAAAACCCGCATTCTTTGCAGACGATATGAGCCACGGTTAATTTAGCGCAGTTTTTACAATTCACCAAATTTACTGCCAATTTAATTGCAGCTCTTCTGGTCCGCTTTCTTGCTTTAGAATGTCTCCTTTTTGGTTCTCCAGCCATAGATAGGTTGTTAATCAGGCATCACCATTGATGCGATATCCTGTAATTTTGCCTTGAGAAGCGGGTGTTTGTCAAGGGTGGGATCGTGCTCCAGTAAATTTTTAGCAGATTGTCTGGTTTTCTCCAGCAGAGTAATGTTGGAAAAACTGGCAATCTTAAACTCAAATCTGCCTGATTGCAGAGTGCCGAAAATTTGGCCACTACCGCGGATTTTTAAATCCAGCTCTGCCAATTTTAATCCGTCGAAAGTTGTTTCCAAAAACTTTAATCTTCTTTTTTCGTCTCCGGAGGAATTAGACGTATACAGTAAACAATAAGACTCTTTTGTTCCCCGGCCTACTCTGCCCCGTAGCTGATGCAGTTGGGCCAGGCCAAACCGCTCTGCCCCTTCGATGACAATAATAGTGGCATTGGGGTTGTCCATACCCACTTCTACAACTGAGGTTGAAACCAGGATATGGATTTTTCCGGAGCGAAAATCCTGAATAGCTTTATCTTTCTCAGCCCCTTTCATTCTGCCGTGCAAAAGTCCCAAATTAAGATGGGGAAAAACTTTTTTCAGTTTCTCAAATTCCACCTTAACAGCTTTAACTGTAGTAAGAGTTTCGGAAGCTTCTATCAGCGGAGTAATAATATAAACCTGGTCGCCGTCGGTCACTTTCTTGGCAATAAATTGATAAGAGTCTGCTCTTTTTTTCTCCGGTACCACAAAAGTCTTGACCTTTTGGCGTCCTACAGGCATCTCGTCAATAACAGACATATCCAGATCTCCGTATATTGTCAGCGCTACAGTTCTGGGTATCGGAGTGGCGGTCATAGTTAGAAAGTGCGGTATCCTAGCCTTATTGCGAAGCAGAGTTCTCTGCTCTACTCCAAAGCGTTGCTGTTCATCGATAATTACTAAACCGACATTATCTGTGAGAAGTTCTTGAGACAACAGGGCGTGGGTGCCAATTATGATGGAGGGTGAAGGGTGAAGGGTGAAGGGTGAAGTTTCTTTCCCCTTTCCCCTTTCCCCTTTCCCCTTGTCATATTTTCTGCTGCCAGTATATATCCCAATCTCTACTCCGAATGGTTTAAGTAGCTTGGATAATGTTTCAAAATGCTGGAAGGCCAGAATTTCCGTGGGAGCCATGAATAAAGTACGAAGTCCGTTTTTGTGGACCAGATATGCGATTGTGGCAGCTACAACTGTTTTTCCTGAGCCTACTTCTCCCTGGACTAACCTGTTCATAGGTTGATTACCCTTCAGGTCTTCCAGAATTTCCTTCAGAACTTTCTGTTGGGCGGAAGTTAATTTAAAAGGAAGCTTATCGGTAAAATCCTTGATATCTTTCGGATTAATTTTTAACGGTTCAAGAATGGGTTTATTTCTCCACTCAGCCCGGGCTTTTTGAGTAGCCAGAGAAACAAAGAATAGTTCGTCAAAACCCAGCCTTTCCCGGGCTTTTTCTGCTTCTTCCCAACTTTCCGGAAAATGGATCTGTTGAATAGCTGTATTAAGCGGTAGCATTCCGTTGCGGATTTGATCAGGTAACGGATCCTTAATCTCCTCTAAAGCCAGGGGTAGAAATTTATCTATTTTTGTGCGGAACCACTTGGAGCTTAAACCATCAGTCTCAGAATAAATGGGCACTAACCTTCCTGTATGAAGAGTTGGTAGTTGGTAGTTGGTAGTTGGTAGATTGGAAATTTTCTCCCATCGGGGAGCGATAATTGAGAGCTTATTTTTATATTTGCTTATCTTACCTGAAACCTGCAGCCTATCCCCTGTTTGTATTTGTTTGATTAACCAGGAAGAGTTAAACCAGGTTAATTCTATTGGCGAGGTACCATCATTAAAGATGGCCTTGGTAATAATTTTCCGCGATCTGGTATAAATATTCTGGATAGACCAGATTTCCCCTTGCAAAGTAACACTCTCCCCTATCTTGGCATCCAGGGCTGAGGTGGTATTGGAAAAATCATCGTACCTGAAAGGAAAATGATAAATTAAATCCTCAACAGTATTTAGATTAAGTCTTTTGAGTTTATACGACAGCCCGGGTCCGATACCGGTTAAGTACGAGAGCGGAGTTTTCAGATCCATACTGAGGATTTTACCTTTTAGCCGGATCTCTGTCCAATTTTCCGGAACCAAGAGCCAAATATGCACCTGTTTGAGTTTCCGCATTCTC
>MFDZ01000022.1:0-7402 GCA_001777455.1 Candidatus Daviesbacteria bacterium RIFCSPLOWO2_02_FULL_41_8 | reverse complement strand
AGTATTGATTGGTGAAGTATTTGAGCTAACTTGCGGCTTCCGTCCCGGTGGCCTTGGTCAGCGACACCTGTTTCGTTTGGCCAGTATGTCTCTGTGCCTTTTAAGTCGGGATTGGTGGCGTCGCCGTTAAAATGTACGGAAAGATAGAGTAAATTTTTACCGTTGGGAGATGGACGAAGCTTGCGCTCCATTTCCAAAAGTTGAGCCTTTCTTTTTTGAATTCGATCAAAAGCAGAAACAACTCCATCACCGTCTGTATCTTCATCATGGGGGTTTTCCGGCCGTAAAAAAATGGTTGTATATTTTCCGCCACTTTGTTGATAAATCTCGTCGGCGATTATTTGTGACAATTCCCAAGTAAGACTTTTTTCTGTCAGTACTTTTCCGCCCGGAGCTGTTCCGGAGGATCCGACATCAGATCCGCCGTGTCCCGGATCAAGTCCGATGATGGCGTCGACGTCACCGTAATATTCAATCAGAGCTTTAGCATGCGCCATTGCAATAGCTTTCATTACTTCCTGTCTTTTTTCCTGGGGAAGAGCGGCCAGCTCGCGGGTGAAAAGAGACTCAGTCAGGACTGAATCGTGGGAGTTCCGCAGTTTTCCAATCCAGGGTTTAACCTCTTCATAAGAAAGTTCTTGCGGATATAGAATGCGTTGTTCTTTAGCTGGTATAGCTACTTTAGTTTCTTCTTTCGCCGATGTGGTTTTATACCCTACATTAATCATATTCCCTCCTTCCCCGGTTATTTGGGAGGTTGATGGGGCGCCTTCGTTAGCAGGCATTTCTACTTGAAATTCTTCTTCTTCAGGTGGCTCGCCAACATGTCCTTTAATAAATTTTTCGACAAACTCCCTGGGTCCTTTCCAATAATCTCTTCTAGGGTTAGCAGTATTAGGATTACCTCCACTAATTTTGGTGTTATAACTATTAATACCATTTGCGTTCTTAATGCCGGAATCCACCACGTAGTTTCTGTTGGTTAGGCCGGTAGTAAAAATGGTTGGCATTTCTGCCATTTTTGCTTGTCCACTGAGTTTTCCCCAAATCATGTGCGGGATATCTTGAACTAAGCGGCCCAAGTCATCGAAAAATAGACCATCTAAATCAAAATCAGGTTTGATGGTGCTTTTACCCAGTACATCCTCATACCAAATATCCCGTAAAGTAGATAAATGTTTGAACTGGTTGAAAAAGTTATCAGATAATATCTGCTTTATTAAAGCTTCAATTATCATCTGTTGCCTCTTGGACCTCTCGTAGTCACTGTCGATATGTCTCACTCTGGCTATTTCCAAAGCCTGTTCCCCGTTTAACTTATTAGGACCCTTGGAGTACTTAATCGTTTTGTACCAATTATCTTCGGTTGGATAGAATTTGTCCTCAATATCCTTATCCAGCACAACGTCGATTGTCTTAACTGTTTTATTGATAGCGTCTTTAAAGAAACTAAAACCCAGATGCATATACAAGTCAACCGATATGCCGGTAGCATTTTCGACAGCTAATTTTAAGAGGGCAGGATCAGGTTTACCATCTTTTCTACTGAAATGAGTGGCCTGGTTTATTTTGGAATCAACTTGGTTTTTTGTCTTTTGCAACACCTCAGGAGATTGCAGGTCCCTAGGGATAGAGATGACGTAAAGGGTGTTGGTAGCGAAATCCCAGGAAAATAACTGAATGCTGTCTGTTAAGTCATCATCTTCCCGGCCGCCGGTAATTAAAATATTGATTTTCCCCTCATTTATTTCTTTATTGATCCGTTGCTCGTAATCCGGATCACCGGCCGCTTTTTCAGCCCTGATCTTTTGGATTTTAGCGTAAATAATCGGGGCGATCTGTTCCCTAAGAATATCTTTTTTAAAAGTTCTAATTTCCGGTGTCGGAGTAGGCTTTGGGGTCTCTGTTGGCTTTGGGGTGGCAGTAGCTGTTGCTGTTGCAGTGGCTTTGGCAGTGGCAGTAGCTGTTGCCGGGACAGGAGTCGGAGTTTTAGGTTTTTCAGTAGGAGCTGGAGATAGCTCCGGTTCAGGGGCGGCGACTACTGTGGCAGTTGCCTGCGGTTGTTCCTCTTCCTGGGCTTGTGCCGTACCTATGCGTAAAACAATGGGAGGTGGTTGGGCGTCTTTGAAGATTGTCCGAGAAATTGCTTCTGTTTGGTGGGGCAGATGACCGGCTATGGCAGTTAGAGCTGTTAAGGCAGCCAAAGGCAGTCTGCCTTTGATACGGCGGGGACAGGCCGGTGATATTTTCTTCTTCGGTTCATATTTTTTGCTGAGTTTATCAAGATACTCTGCAGTTTTTGGTTTTCCTATATCCATCCCAAAAATCCGGGCCATTTTAATGCCTGCCAGGACTTTTCTGCCATTTGTTAAGCTGTCACTGTCATCAATGCTTAAAATTAAAGCCGCTCTGACATCACCATGACAACCAACCCGGTCTCTTAAATATGCTGTAGTTTTCGGCTCAAAATTGCCTATTTCACTGAAGCGTAGCAGATCCGGGATTAAGGCAGCAGGATTCATTTCCTTCCCTGCGCCCGCGTTTGTTATTATTCGTCCCAATACTTCCCTGGGGTTGTCGGGCGATCTTTGAGATTCTGAAACTTGCCCTTCCATATAACTATTATATCCATTTTACTTTAACAGTTCTTTAGTCAGTTTTCCTAATATGGCCAGAGTCGTACGGATGGATTGGGGAAGCCCTTTTTAAAGTACATATTGCATTTTCTCGGGATATGAAAAAATTTACCCCAGTATATTGCTGCCCGTTTCGTGTAGTCACGGTGATTTTGAAGGGAATATATCATGGCTTCTTTATCAAAATTTCTGAAGAGCCATTCGGTCGCACGTTCATCTCCATAATTTAAAATTCTTTTGATAATGTAGTAAGGATATTTCTTCGGATTTAGTCCATCAAAGTCAATCTCCCAGAATGTTTTTTTAAGAAGTCAGGAAGCTTTTTCATATGTATATTTTAGCACAAATTGAGCCGAAATACTTATACGAAAGCCCGGGTCCAATACCGGTCAAATGCGCAAGCGGAGTTTTAAGTTCCGTCTTTCTCCGTTAAGACGGTTGGATTTGGTCTGGTTCAGCTTCTCCTTGCATTTTGAATCTTAACTTTTGGGCAAAATCTCTTATAGCGACTGAGGCTTTATTGTCTAATTTATCGCTAATAATAAAAGAATCTATTCCTAGTATTTTCTGGGGATCCTCTTTAAGATATTCGGTTATCTGATCAGCAGGTAAAGATCTGAGAAAGGAATTAATGTTTAAGACAGCAGGAGGGGTAAGAGGTGATTGTCCTCCATGCAAGATTGAAGAATGAGTCCTTAAAACGTGAGCAAGATCTAATGATAGTTCCTTTCTTAAGAGGCTTTGACTTAGACCATCTGCGGCTTTCTCTATTTCAGAATAAATATCACCAGGAAGAAGTTGATTTTGGGATACATTAACTTCTAAAACTGCAAATGGGTTTTCTTCAAAATAACTCCTTATTCCTTCGGGATCAAGATTCCGTATGACTTGAACCATGGCCTGGTGGGCAACTGTTTTGGAAGCGTGTATTCTTCCTCTTAGTGCTTGTATTGGATTGTCTTGAAAGAAGCGTGTAATTTGTTCAGTTGTTAAACTGGCCAGAGCCTCACTTAATTGCTTTTTCCCATCAGAGTGGAAAAAATTGTTATTCGTGTCTAGGAACTTTCGGTCAACGTTAAGTAATTCATTTATTCCTATTATAACTTCTCTTGTTTCTGATTCCGGAGGTTCGGATATCTCATTTTGAGAACGAAAAGCTTTTTCTTCAGCTGGCTGATCAGAAAATCTTATATCTCCTGGTCGGAAGTAGAAAAGGAACCCGCTAGGTTGCCTAACGACATAAATAGGCTCACCCGCATCATTTTGTGTTACACCCACAATAACACCTCTATAAATTGTTGGTTGATTCCATGAATGCTCTGGAGGGATAATATGTTCGACTTGTCTGCCGAATACTAGTCTGGTGGTTTCTGATGCTTCACCGTCCGGTCCCAAAATAATGTCCGGCACTCTTGTTTCTTTAGCAGCAAGAGCTTTTGTCTCATCTTCAACTGCTTGAATAATTGGGGCAACTGGTGGTTGTACTGGTGCTTCCGGTGGGTTTTGTGCAGAAACTGGTTCTGCGGCATCTAGTGCAGCAACGGTATCACCGGCCCGGTCTGTTTCCGGGACCGGGGCCGGGTTAGGTTGTTTCGGACGGGACGACCCGAGGCGGAGCGTTTTTACGGGATGGCGGACAAATGATGCGAAACGGTCACCCAAAGTTGCTTCTCTGGCGGCTGATTCCTTCGTTTGAGGTGGTTGTACAGGCTCTCGTCCCTCTATATCTTTAATTGTTGCCGTTATTGCTTGAGTTAGGTCAGCTATCTGCCCATCAGTAAATTCACCCGCCTTTGCTCTCCCGGCTATTGCATGTAATTTTTTGAGCATTTCTTCTTTCAAAGCCCGCTTAAACGCTTCCCTTATTGCTTCTTCAATTGCTTTTTTGGCAATTTCGTCTTCCCCCCTGATTTGTTCTGTTACAACAATAGAATCGAGGAGATCGCGGACTTCAGTTCTTATTGCTTCAGCTTGATCCCCGGATACGTTTACCCAAGCTTGGGCTAGGTTTTCAACTGCCTCCGCTATTTCTAGAGGAAGAGTAACGGATTCTGCTGCATCAACCGCAACTGTAGTTTCGGGTTTATCTGTGATTGCAGGAGATCCAATACCGCCGTCATGTCCTTCCGGCGGGATCAGGGATTCCGCTGGTTTATTACCGCCTTCAGCGGGTTTTATTACTCCTGAGGGAGGAGGATTAAGGTATGTTTCCCATTGTGTTTGTAAATCCGGGTCGGCGAATTTATGATCTGCAGTTACAATCGGTTTAAATTCTCCATTTTTATAGCCAGCCGCTTCTAAATGCTCTTTGCTTTGGTCAGTGTCCGGGCCTACCCAATACCTGCCGTCTGATCCTACTACCGTGAGGGTTTTACCATCTCCGGCGAACTGGCCCATCAGCGTCAGCCGGGAATCTACTTGTTCCGGATCAGTATAAGAAGGAACGACAGATTCTTCATTCGTCGGGGATTTGATCGTTGCACCGTCTATCGGCATCAAGTCACAGCCATCCGGCGGTAATGACAGTCCGTTTAGTTTACCTGCCCTGACCCGGTATCTTTCTGTAATTAACCAGGTGTTAAATTGCCGGAGTTCGGCATCAGACATGTCTTTAACTGCTTGTCGGAGATCAACTGGTTCATTTTCCGGCATAAATCATCCCTGTTTTCCCTCTTGTGATTGTCTAAATTTTTGTAAGCCATCTTCGGTAAGAGGAGCGCCGGTTTCTCCGGCAAGAGCCTGCCCTTGTTGCACTACTCCTTCTTCCAGGGCCCGGCGTTCAGGTGTCAGGGTTCTTTCTTCAGCTGGTTGGTCCAGGAATTCTATATCTTCTGGTTGCGCAATGCGTATAGTGCCTTCATTCAGTCGGATCACATACCGTGGTTTGTCAAAACCTGTTTCTATCCCTATAATAGTGCCTTGATAGAGTGCTGTTTCCCCTGGTTTGCCGGAGGGAAGGGTGGCCTTTACTGTTTTACCAAAATTAGATTCTGAAACAATCTCCGGCACTGCGCTATCATCAACAGTAGCTTTTTCAGGTGGAGGTTTGATCGCGTTTGCAGACGCTGTGACAGCAGCTCTTTGGCGCTGTGCAAGAAGCGCATTTAGATGTCTAGCTATCGATTTTTCTGAAAGACCGCTTTTTCGCCATTCTGCTACTTGTGGTTTGAGATCATCAGGTGCCATTTGGTCGATATTTCTAACAGTTAAGGGAGACTTATCTGATGCAACTCTGGTAGTTGTAGGTTCAGGTTCCCTGTTTGCTCCAATCGGCGGTGAGGCCGCTTCGGAAGATTCTGAAGCCGGGGCGATTGCAGGTTCTCCTGTTGCTCCCGGTTGGGGTGTTTCCGCGGCGACGGCAGCATTTTTTCTGTGATTTTCCAGGAGCGTTCGAATTTCTTCTTCCGGGATATTTCGTTTTCGCAAAAATCTTATCAGCTGGTCATCCTCCGGTGTGATGTCTGCGTAGGAATCTTCGGCCCGGGCTGGGAAGACTTTAGCAGTTGCATCACCTGTATTTGGATCAAATTCTAATGGCCCGATAATGAAACCCATTTTTCGTGCCTGCTCTCTTACGGAACAGATTTCTCCTTTCCTAAGATCATCTAACGGACCCGGACCAAGCGAAAGGGTTATGCTTCCTGCTTTGGCGGCCGATGAAATAACCCCTGCATCGGCAGAATTCGTAATCTTTCTAGCTTCTGCGCTTAATCCCATATCGTCCCAGAATTTTCCGGCGCGCGTTTTTTCTTCATCCGGCAGAGGATCGTAAATTTCTGTAGATTTGATATGCTCCACTCCTCTTATCCTGAATTTTATTTTATTTGCTTCTTTTATTAATGCGTCCTTGTTTTCGGGTTTAAGTAGTCGGAGATTAGCAGGGACTATTAACAGAATATCGAGCGGAAATTGGTTTGTATATTGTTGAACCTGTTTTAGTTTTAAATTTTCTATAGTATGCGTTATTATCTCTGTTATACTCTCAGGAAGGTTGTTCTTCATCAGCATCCCCTCTCCTGTTTGCAGAGCTATTAAAGGATTTGTTTTGAGCAATCTTTTTAGTTTATTACGATACTCGCCTGAATCTATTGTAGCTTTAGCCGTCTCTATAATTTCTTGGATATCATCACTTGCCCGGCTGATTTTACCGGCACTGCAGTAGATAATATCCAGTGGATTTGTGGCCAGGTGCGCTTCAAGCTGATCCGGATCAATACCTTGTTCAGTGATACCAGTACTGACCAGAGAGTCTCGAAAAAAGAAGGTAGGATTATTTTCAAGACAATCGATTATTTGTGGATTGACTTCCTCATCGGGAATATCAGACCATTTTGCTATATTAGTTTTGGATTCGGAACTTAACAAACCGTCATTTGTTTGTCGCAATAAGGTTAAATTCATTTCCAGCAAATTGCCTATATCCAACCAAGTGACATTTTCTTCTTCCGGTTCTTCCTCCTCTGTCGGGCCTTGTCCTGTCTCGACTCGCGCTGGAGCAGCAGTAGAAGCCTCAGAAGCAGGGGTCTTTCTAAAAGGGTTGGGAATTCTTTGCCAGATTTTTGGTTTGACTTCCGGGGCCGCTGGGGCAGGTTGTGTTGCCGCCGCTACTGCTGGCGTTGTTGTTACTGCCGGAATAGTTGGTTCAGCGGTAGCTGCGGCGCCGGCTTGATCTCCTCCCGGCGGGATTACTTGTGATTGCAGTGCGGCTTCATCAACTCCCAGAAGTGTTGCCAAACGTAAACAATTTGCCTTGGCCGCCTCATCAT
>MFDZ01000021.1:6092-11475 GCA_001777455.1 Candidatus Daviesbacteria bacterium RIFCSPLOWO2_02_FULL_41_8 | reverse complement strand
AGTTAACAACTTTTTCCGGGAGACCAAATTTTTTCGCCAAAGCCGCGCCCTTTTCAACGTGTGTCCCTTCCTCGTCCTCATTCACTACTTTGCCGATATCATGTAGCAAGCATCCCAGTCGTACGACATTCACATCCGCTCCCACCATCCGCGCCAAAGCTATGCCGATTTGAGTTTCCTCCTGAGTGTGTAGAATCAAATTCTGACCGTAGGAATAACGGTATTTAAACCGGCCGATTATATCCACCAGTTCCACCGGCAAATTATAAACTCCGACATCCTGACACAACTTTTCCCCGGCCGCCCTCATCAATTTATTAATGTCCTCTTTAGTTTTTTCCACAATCTCTTCAATTTTTTGCGGTTGAATTCTGCCGTCCTCCATTAACCGCAAAAGCGCCACCCGGGCAATTTCCCGCCTGATTGAATCAAATGAGGACAAAATCAAAGTATCCGGAATTTCATCATCCATCACCACATCAACGCCGGTTGCCTGTTCAAAAGTCCGGACATTCCGGCCTTCTTTTCCGATAATCCTGCCTTTCATTTCTTCATCCGGAAGTTTTACTTTGGAAGTTGTAAATTCGGAAACATAGTCCGTCACTCCGTGACGCATGGCATCAGTGATGATCTCTTTAGCTTTTTCGTCTGCTGTCAACTTTATTTCTTCTTCGGCTTCTTTAATTTTTCTGGAGATCTCACTGGCCAGTTCTTTGTCTACATTTTCCAGCAGAATTTTTTGAGCTTCCCCGGCTGACATAGAGGAAACCTTTTCCAATTTTGAAACTAAATCTTTGCGGACCTTCTCCAGTTGCTCCAGTTTTTCATCAACTAATCTTTGTTTCTCAGCAATTTGGCGCTCGCGCTCTTCCAGAATTCCTTCGCGCTTGGCCAGTTCCGTAGCGTCTATATTAGACTGCGGCGCATTGGCGGCAGATGAATTTATCGGTCCGAATGTTCTTTGCATAGTTTAATTTGGAAGTCCGCAAAAATTCCCGGCTTAACCGAGAATTTGAGGAAGATTTAATTTTAGAAAGTGTACTTTCATGAATTTACCTCAATCTTTAGACTTTCAAGACCATTTTACTCTTTTTTCAATAAGTTTTCAATTACATCTTTCACTATTTCATACTCGAACCCTTTTCTCATTAAATACTCATAGGCTTTCTTCCTTGATGCCTGTGGTTCCAAACTCTTCCATGATCTCAATTTTCTCTCCAGTGCTTTCTTTGCTAATTCTTCCTCGCTTTCCCCTTCCCCCTTTACGCTTAACGCTTTCTCAATAATTTCCCTATCAATTCCTTTTTGAAAAAGTTCAGTCTTTATTGCCCTTATTCCTTTTTGTTTGCTTTTTCTTCTGGCCTCTGTCCAAGCTTTAGCAAATTCCAAATCATTCACCATTCCTTTTTTCTTCAGGGTTTCCACTAAAGAATCTATTGTTAACTGACTTATTTGTTCCTTATCCTTTATTCTTAATTCATAATTCTTAATTCTAAATTTCTCCCTGACTTCCTTCTCCGAATGCTGTCTGAGAGCAAACCATCTATACATTTTCTCCATCAACTTTCCGACTTCCGCCTCAAATAAAATTTTTTGCAAGTCTTCCGCGTTAATTACCTTACCAACAACCAGTCTTCTGTTAACCACTAAATCTTCATCTGCCCCAAAAGCAAACTCTCCATCAAGAAATATATTAAACCTTTTGGGATTTTTCTTTTGAGATTCTACCGAAGTAATTTTAGGCACTGTTATACAATCTCTTGCACCGACCCTGTCTCTTCCTCTTGTGGGCCGACAACAATTTTTTCCTTACCTTCTTTTTGTTTTCCCCAAGTTTCCCTGATTTCCTTTTCCAGTTTTTCCGCCTCTTTTTTGTTATCTTTAAGGTAAGCTGACGATGCCGCCCTTCCCTGACCCATCATTTTTTCTCCCCATTTAATAAATGCGCCGGACTTGGTTAAAATCCCCATCTCTATCCCGATATCCAACAGTTCCCCTTCGTGAGAAATCCCCTGCTCATTCATATCAAACTCGGCAATCCGGAACGGGGGAGCAACCTTATTTTTAACCACTTTCACCCGGTGCCGGGAACCCACCACTACATCTCCTTCTTTAATATTTTCAATCTTCCTAATATCCAACCGGATCGAAGAATAAAATTTAAGAGCTAACCCCCCGGTAGTTGTTTCCGGATTGCCGAACATCACCCCGATTTTTTGCCGCAATTGATTGGTAAAAATTACAATGGTGTTAGTGTTGGAAACCGCACCGGTTAGTTTCCGGAGGGCCTGCGACATCAACCGCGCCTGCACACCCATTGAAGAATCACCCATCTCGCCTTCAATTTCAGAACGCGGCACCAAAGCCGCCACGGAATCGATCACTAATACATCCACCCCGCCGGAGCGGATCAGCGCTTCTGCGATTTCCAGGGCTTGCTCGCCGGTATCCGGTTGAGAAATTAGCAAATCATCTAGGTTAACTCCGATTTTTTGCGCTCTCTGGGGATCCAGGGCATGCTCGGCATCAATAAAAGCCGCCACGCCCCCTTTCTTTTGAGCTTCGGCAATTACATGAAGAGTAACGGTGGTTTTTCCGCCCGCCTCAGGGCCATAAACTTCTATAATCCGACCTTTGGGAAGTCCGCCGACACCCAGCGCTAAATCCAGCGCCAGTGAGCCGGTAGAAATAACTTCCGTAGCAAACTTCTCAGCCCTCTCACCCAAACGCATAATGGAACCCGTACCGTATTGTTTTTGAATTTGCGCCATGGCGGTATCTATTGCCGCTTTTCTCGCATCACCGTTTTGTGTCATAGTTACAAGAATAACCAAAGATATCCCAAAGATCAAGACCCCAAAATGATCTTATGATAAAATAAGTTCCTTACGGGGAGTAGTATAGTGGTAACACGCCGCGCTGGGGGTGCGGCATCGGGAGTTCGATTCTCCCCTCCCCGACTGAGCAAAACGAAAGGAGGGAGGGGAGATCAAGGTTCCGAACGAAGTGAGAGGTTCTTATTCTCCCCTCCCCGACTCATGAAGCTTATTTCTTTAAACACTGTTACAAAACGTCATTCCGAGGTCGCCGCGGCGACCGTGGGAATCTTTCTTGGTATAGATTGCCGCGTCGCTCGAAGACTCACTCCTCGCAATGACGAAGGGGGTTATGAAAATACACTACAACATCAAAATTTATGGACTGGTCCAGGGAGTATTTTTCCGGGCCAGCGCAAAAGAGGCGGCTGACAAATTAGAAATCAGCGGATTTGCCAAAAATATGTCGGACGGGTCAGTTTACATGGAAGCAGAAGGAGAAAAGGAAAATTTAGATAAATTTATTGTATGGTGCAACCAAGGGCCAATGATGGCCCAAGTAGAAAAAGTCGAAATTTCTGAAAGTCCCCTAAAGAACTTCTCCCGATTTGAAGTGTCCTAAACCACTTTTTCCCAGGGGAACTCGATGCGGCCGAAATGACCATAGGCCGCAGTTGGCAGATAGATTGGTCTTTGCAGGTCAAGTCCGTTTATAATTCCTTCAACGGAAGTATCCAGGATTTTTTCCATAAAGGATAAAATTACTTTGTGGGATTTTTTCTCCGTTCCGAAAGTTTCTACATCCTGCATGGTAGGTTTTTTGGCCCCGATAAAATAAGCTAGCCTTACCTCAGCCCTGTCTGCCAACCCAGCTGCCACAATATTCTTGGCTAAAAATCTGGCCGCATATGCACCACCTCTATCCACCTTAGAGGGCTCTTTGCCGGAAAAAGCCCCCCCACCAACCCGGGCATAACCTCCGTAAGTATCTACCACAATTTTCCTGCCGGTAACACCGCAATCAGAGGCCGGGCCGCCGTGGTGCCAGATACCCGTGCCATTTACGACAATATCCTTCTTCGAAATTTTGTAGCCAAATACATCCAGTACCGGCATAATGACAATATTGTAGATCTCATCTTTAACCTCATCTAAATCAATTGATTCCTTATGCGGCACAGCTATGACCACCTGATTAACCTTGTACGGCTTGCCTTTCCTGTATTCTATAGTTACCTGAGATTTACCATCCGGGCGCAGGTATTTAACAATGCTCTCTTCCCGAACTTGATCTACCCTTTTAACCAAAGCATTAGCCATAGAAATCGGCAGAGGCATTAAGCTGTCGGTTTCCCTGCAGGCAAAACCAAACATCATACCCTGATCCCCGGCTCCTTTTTTCTTTACCCCCACGGCGATTTCCGCAGATTGCTGGTGCACATAAACATCAATTGGAGACTTATCGGTAAAATTAAATTTAGGGTCCGTATAACCTAACCTTTTGATTTGATTCCGGGCTATTTTTTTATAATTAACTTTAGCGTTAGCCCCTACCTCCCCGGCAATTATTAACCTGTTGTTTCCGGCTAAGCATTCAATGGCCGTCCGGCCTTTGGGATCCTGCGCCAAAACGGCATCCAAAATAGCATCGGATATTTGGTCGCAAATTTTATCCGGATGTCCGGCGCAAACCGATTCGGATGTAAATGTTGTAACAGCACCATTTAAATGACTCATAAAAAACCTCCCGTCAAGAGAGGTCCTTAAAGTTAATCCTTTATCGGACCACATCCCCCGAACCATGCGGTCCGGGATTGGCACCGTAACTTTACGGTTGCCGCCGTGTACCACTCGCTAAAACTCGGGTACACGATCTCCTGATGTTTGTATTAGTAAACCACAAACCTACTGCTTTGGCAAGTACTTAAATTATTCCAAGGCGTCTGTATTAACCCCGTCCTTAAAATCAATTTCCGGATATTTATGTAAGATTTCAGACAATACTTTCTTTAATTTTATATACTCATCAGCTGTTTTTGCTTCATATTTTATAGTAAGATATGGGCCGTTTTGAGAGGCACGGATCACCCCCATTAAATCTTCGGTATCAAATCTTACACCATCAATCTCAACATAACCGGCAGTCGGAAAAATTGCTTTAAGATCCTTGGTTATCCCGCCGGATACCAATTTAAACTTGATGATATCCGGGCAACCGACTTTTACTTCCGGACTGCTGTGGTATTTCGGCAACTCATCAACCACCTGATTAAGCGACTTTCCCACCCGGGTTAAATAGGCTAACAGCCGAAGCGTTGCATATGCTTCATCATCATGACCATAAAAATTATCCGCAAAAAACATATGTCCGGACAGTTCCCCGGCAAAAGGCGCTCTTTCTTCTTTAAGTTTAGCCTTAATAAATGAATGACCGGTAACCCAGATAACCGGTTCGCCGCCGTGCGCTTCTATCACATCCCTCGTTTGTTTTGAACAAAGGACATTAAAAACAATCTTTGCTCCCGGCATAAAATCCAGCACATCCATGGCGAAAATAGCCACCAGAG
>MFDZ01000021.1:0-6082 GCA_001777455.1 Candidatus Daviesbacteria bacterium RIFCSPLOWO2_02_FULL_41_8 | reverse complement strand
AATCAACCTGCCGGTTGAGTCAACAATTCCCATTCTGTCTCCGTCAGTATCATAAGAAAAACCAATGTCTGCCTTTTCTTTTTTTACTCTTTCCGCCAGTCTTTCTTGAACCTCGCGCTCGGTAGGATCTGCCGTCCCCAAAGGAAAAGTGCCATCAAGTTCCGTGTGTTGTTCAACAACTTCACATCCTGCTTCCCTTAAAATTTCCGGTAAAAACATTCCTGCCGTGCCGTAAATTGTGTCCACTACCACTTTGAATTTGCCGATTTTTCCTGTTCTTCTTAAAATATCTTTTTTATACTCCGGGAAAATATCAACTTTTTTGAAACTGGCTTTTCTGTTAAATTTTTTGAATTGGCCGTCTTTGGCAATTTCTTTTAATTTCTGTATTTCCGTACCGGTCATGGTGTCGGAAAATCCCACTGCCATTTTTATACCGTTATATTGAGCCGGGTTATGGGAAGCTGTAATCATGACCGCTCCCTTAAAACGCAAGGGGTATTGGGCAAAATAAACAATTTGAGCCAAAGCCAGACCAATATCTACCACATCAATCCCGGAATCCAGCAGCCCTTTAATAAATGCTTTGGAATACGCTTCGCTGGTAAGCCTGTTATCTCTGCCGACCACCACCTCCCAAATTCTTCTCTGGTAAAGAAAAGTGGCATAAGCGCGCCCCAAATACTCCATTATCTCTTCGCTTAAATCTACGCCGGAGACACCTCGCAAATCGTATCCGCGGAATATATGATCGTTAACTGTTACTTTTGACATTCTTTAAATTAATAGTCTAAACATTCTATCAAACCTAAGCAAAAAAATACACCTGTTATAATAAATCAGTGAAAACCTGGCAAAGATATTGGTTGTATGCGACCGTAATTTTCTTCTCTGTCCACCTGATACGGGATATTATGCAGGATCTGCGGATATACAATCTTCTTTCCGACACATTGGTCAAGCAGGATTTATCAAAAACACCCGGTTGGTACTGGCGGGTATTTAATACATATCTGATTGGAACTATAGAGATATTGTTTGCCGGATATTGCTTCAAAAAAGGAACATTTGCATTGCCGGGTTACTTAACAATTTTTATAGCGGCTCTTTTTATCACCGTCTGGTCATTTTACTGGGTATTTCTTTAAAGCCTTGTTTCAATTATTCGAATAATCGCCAAAAAGTAACACAAAAATCCCATACCCGTACATTGATACGATCGTTTAAATGTATGTCAACGAATGACAGTATAGTGTGCGATCGTACAAGTTATTGTTAAGAAAAAAGGATTGCCATAGCCACTTCGTGGCTTCGCAATGACGAAAATGTAAAACTACCGCTTTGGAGATTGTTTCTTGGCCCGGGCTTTTTGGGCATTGCCGTATTTGCGACGCTCTTTAACCCTGGCGTCCCTAGTCAGCAAACCTTCTTTTTTCAAGGCAGTCCGGGCGGCCGGGTCTGTTTTGGCAATAGCTCTCGCAATACCGTGCACCACTGCATCCAATTGTGAAATTTGTCCTCCGCCAGCTACTTTTACCGTCATAGCAAACTTGCCGGAGGTTTTAGTTATATCTACAGGTTTATTGTATAACTTTTGCAGAAGTGAGCCTGGAAAATATTCCGTGATGGCTTTTCCGTTAACCGTAATTTGTCCCTTGCCGGGACTTAAAAACACTCTGGCTACTGCTTCTTTTCTCCGACCGACAGTGGTAATATTTTCCATTATTTGGCTTCCTTTGCCACGCCTTTGGCGGGACCTGCAAACACTTTCAGTTTTTTAATCATCTGGGCTCCCAACCGGTTGTGAGGCAGCATGCCTTTGACTGCATGTTCAATTATAAATTCCGGTTTCCGTTTAATCATCTTATCAAAAGTCTCTGTTTTTAACCCTCCCGGATAACCGGAGTGACTGGCATAAATTTTATCTTTCCTCTTTTTTCCCGTTACTTTCACTTCTTTGGCATTCGTCACTACTACAAAATCCCCCGTATCCAAATAGGGCACAAACTGCGGTTTCTTTTTGCCCATTAAAATAGTCGCCACCTCTGTTGCCAGTCTTCCCAAAATCTTTCCGCCGGCATCAATGGTGTAAGTTTCTCTTTTGATATCTTTAGCTGACAGTGTATTGGTGCTCATAATTAGTGGTTGGTCACTAGAGTCTAGAGTCTAGACCTTTTTCCCTTCTCTTCTGATGGTTTTTTTAGTAGTCTGTGTCTTCTTAGTAGGTTTTTTCGTCTCTGGTTTTGCTCCTGTAGGCTCTTTCTCAACTTCTTTCTTACTTGACTCTAAGACAGCTTGCTGTCGCAAGGTCTTGCGAACTTGTGAGCGAGTTCTTAGACTCTTGACCCTTGACCCTTTGTCTATCGGCTTCAGCTCCTCCGCCCCAATCAGACTCATCTTAACCATCATGGTTTGATCACCCAATCTTGTTCCCATCCTGATTATTTTTGTATAACCCGAGCTGCGGCTACCCAATTTAGGCAAAATATCATCAGTTAACCGTTTCTGCAAAAATTTATCATTCACGAAAGATTGTACCAGTGGTTTGGGGAACTTTGAATTTTCCTTTGCGGAATTAATTATCCTGTCCACCAAACCTTTGATGGCTTTTGCTTTTGCCTCTGAAGTCGCAATAGTACCCAAAGAAAACAAAGAATATACTAGTCCTTTAAAAAGACCCTTGCGTTGATCCTTATCCCGGCCGAGGTGTTTACCATAAACCCTATGCCTCACTAAGAGTCAACCCCCTCTCAACCAGCTTCTCAGATATTAAGCGGATGGATTTAGCCCCCAAGTTCTTGGCTTTAAGTAATTGCGGACGCGGGGTGTTAATCAAGTCTTCAATGGTGTTAATTTCTATTGCCTTTAGGGCATTGGTAATTCTGACCGGTAAATCCAGCTCTTCAATGGTTAATTTCAAAGTCTCTTCGGAAACCTTGGAAGACGTATCTTCTGCCTCTTCCTCAATCACCGGCTCAAAAATCGCATGAAAAGTATCGGATAAAATCTTCGCCGCGGAATTTAGGGCCTCCAGCGGAGAAATAGTTCCGTCTGTCGTCACATCCAGTATTAGTTTATCAAAATCAGTGCTCCGTCCTACCCTGGTCGGTTCAACCGTATAGTTAACCGATACTACCGGGCTAAAAAGCGCATCCACTGAAATAACCCCTATTTCTTCGGTTTTCCTTTCGTCCGAAACCGAATAACCCTTACCCTGCTCTGCCGTCATTTCTATATTGAGCTTTGATTTGGCATCCGTTAAAGTAGCTATTGGTTGTTCCAGATTGGCAATCTCTCCATCTCCTAAAATCTCCAAAGCTGAAGCCTTTGCTACGCCCTTGCCTGATGCTTTCAGAATTAATTTAACCGGTTTGTCGGAATGTACGCTTAGACGGATTTTTTTGATATTTAAGATTATTTCAATCACGTCTTCCAAAACACCGTCAATTGTTGAAAATCTGTGGGCCACCCCGTCAATCTTGATTGAAGTCACGGCAGACCCCGACAATACGGTCAGCATTACTCTTCTTAAGCTGTTACCCAAAGTATGGCCAAATCCTGCCTCAAGTGGCTCAATTGCGAGCTGAGCAAAATTTTCTGATTCTTTTTCTGTTTTAATCTTGAACATAATATTAACGAGAATAATACTCGACAATCAATTGCTCATCAATTGATTGTTCCATTTCTTCCCGCCCCGGCATTCTTAAAACCCTGCCCACGGTAGCCTTTCTTTCAAGCCACTCCGGCAAGGTTGATTCCTCGTCCAAACTCTTTTTAACCTGTGTATTATCTCTCATTTGAGATGTAATTTCAATAGTCTGATTAACACTCACTTTATAAGACGGAATGTTGACTTTTTTGCCATCTATCTTAATGTGCCCGTGACTGACCATCTGCCTTGCTCCGGCCCTGCTCTTTGCAAAATTTAGCCGGTAGACTACATTATCCAACCTGGTTTCCAAAGTTTGCAGCAGGGCAAGACCAGTTGCGCCCCTGACTTTGCTGGCCTCGACAAAATACCGTTTGAATTGTTTTTCCAGAATACCAAAAAATCTTTTCGCTTTTTGTTTTTCCCTCAACTGAACACCATATTCTGATATCCGCCGCCTTCTGCCCAATCCGTGTTGTCCGGGAGGCACTGCCCCTTTTTTCTCCAGCGCTTTAGCATCTTTAGCAAACAGCGCCAAGCCTTCTCTTCTGGATAATCTCCTCTTCGGTCCGGTATACCTTGCCATATTAAAAATTCCCCTTCAATTCGAAATTGAAAATTGAAAATTGAAAATTGAAAATTATCATACTCTCCTCCTTTTTTTCGGCCTGGGGCCGTTGTGGGGAATAGGTGTCACGTCGGCAATCATAGTAATGTTAATTCCGGCACCCCGGAGAGCTTTAATGGTGGCATCCCTGCCTGATCCCGGACCTTTAATATAGACTTCAACCGAACTCATCCCCAATCCTTTGGCAGTTTGAGCCAGTTTTTCCATAGCGGAAATTGCCGCAAACGGAGTTGCGCGTCTGGCGCCTTTAAAACCTGCCGTGCCGGAAGTCCCCCAGGATAGCGTATTGCCGGAGGCATCGGTTAAGGTAATTAAAGTGTTATTGAAAGTTGCAGTAACGTAAACTCTGCCGCTGCTGACTCTTTTTTCAACTTTCTTAATTGTTTTTGTTTTTATCTGTCTTTTGGCCATAATTAGTTTTTAGTTTCTCCCCCCGCCGGACCGCCTGTTTTTGCTACAACTTCTTTTCTGACGGTTCCGACAGTCTTTCTCTTGCCCCGCTTGGTCCGGGCATTGCTCCTGGTCCGCTGTCCTCTTGACGGCAAACCTTTTCTGTGCCGCAGTCCTCTGTAACTGCCGGTTTCTTCCAGTCTTTTAATATTTTGCTCAACTTCCTGTCTTAAATCTCCTTCCACTTTAAACTTCTCAACTTGTTTTTGCAATTTATTAATTTCCTCTTCCGTTAAATCCTTCACTCTTTTGGCTCCGTCTACCCCGGCGTCTTTTAATACAGCCACCACATTGGAGCGGCCTATACCGAATATATAAGTTAATCCGATATCTACCCGTTTATTCTCCGGGAGGTCCACACCGGCAATACGAGCCATTTAGTAATTTTCCTCCATTTTGATATTTGATATTTGACATTTGATATTCATAATTAGCCTTGCCTTTGTTTGTGTCTCGGGTCCCGCGGGCAAATGACATACAAAATGCCCTCCCGCTTAACTATTTTACAAAATTTACATCTTGTTTTTATACTAGCTGCTACTTTCATAATAATTAGTGCTGAGTGCAAAGTGGAAAGTGCTAAGTCTTTTCTGACTTATCACTCAGCACTAGTCACTTATCACTTGAGCCTGAATGTGATGCGGCCCTTATCCAGATCATATCTCGGGCTCATCTCTATCCGGACTCTGTCCCCTTCCAAAAGCCTGATATAGTGCATCCTCATCTTGCCTGAGATATGACACAAAATTACCCGCCCCAGCAGTTCGGGCACATCAACACTCCTATCAATCTCTACTCTAAACAAAGTATTCGGTAAAACCTCCCTAACTTTACCCTCTACCTCTATTACATCTTTTAACATAATCTAAAAGCCAAGGTATTTTAGCAGAACTAGCTTCATATTACAACCCATAAACTTTAGTTAATACTTCAGGCTGCTTTTCTCCTACAATCACTGTCATTTCAAAAAGTCCTCCTGTCGAGCGATCGGATGAACTGAAAGTCCAGCCGTCCTTTTCTAAACTTACATCCGGCAATCCTGCCGTATAAATTACTTCAATTGCCAGGCTCATACCATTTCTTAGGACCGGGCCGGTGCCGGCTTTACCGAATCCGGGTATTTCCGGCTCCTCATGCAAGCTTCTGCCAACCCCGTGTCCCACCAAGCTTCTGACCACACTGAAACCATTGCTTTCCACTTTTTTTTGAATTGCCGCCGAAATATCACCCACCCTGTTGCCGTCTATTACCTGTGCTATCCCCAACCAAAGAGCCTCTTCCCCGGTTTTCAAAAACTTCTCTTTTTCTCCAAAACCCTTCCCCCTTCCCCCTTCCCCCTTCCCCCTAATCAAAAC
>MFDZ01000020.1:8705-12716 GCA_001777455.1 Candidatus Daviesbacteria bacterium RIFCSPLOWO2_02_FULL_41_8 | reverse complement strand
GTAACACTTACGTAACAGCGGCAAAAATATTGGCTCTCCAAACAGTCAGCATTGATATGCCGGCCGGGCCTTCTGAAGTTTTGATTATTACCGATGAAACAGCTAACCCTAAATTCATTGCAGCAGATTTATTAGCAGACGGCGAACACGGAGAAGATTCCGCATGTGTCTTACTGACAACATCAGAAAAAATTGCGGGAGAAACTATCAAAGAAATCACAAAACAATTAGAAAGTCTTCCAACGAGAGAAAGAGTTAAGAAGTCTTTTGAAAAGTATGGACTTATTGCTGTTGTTAATTCTTTAAATGAAGCGATTGAGTTTTCCAATAAATATGCTCCGGAGCACTTGGAGATTATGACTAAAGACGCAGAGAGCTTAGTTAAAAAAATAATCAACGCGGGCTCGGTATTTTTAGGTGACTGGACAGCCAAATCCAGCGGTGATTATGCCACCGGAGCAAATCATGTTTTACCAACCGGTGGCACAGCCAAGATGTATCCACCGCTTGGGGTGGAGGCCTTTGGAAAATGGATGCAGGTCCAAAAATGTACTAAAGAAGGATTACTAAAAATTATAGAAACAATTGAAACCATCGCAGAAATCGAAGGGTTACCTGCACACAAAAATTCTGTATCAGAAAGGTTTAAAAAATATGGTTAACTTAGCACTGCAAAGAATAAAAGAAATGAAATCATATAATCCGCCACTAGCCGGGCGGCGGGCATTCAGTGGCCTGCTTTTAGATTTTAACGAGAGTACACTTCCTTCTTCACCAAAAATCCGAAAAGCTATTCAGGGTCTTTTGAAATCAAATAAATTACAGCTTTATCCGGAGTACGGTGAACTTGAGAAAAAGTTAGCCAAATATGCAGGTGTAAATACAAACCAGGTTATGATAACTAACGGATCTGATCAGGGAATCGATCTCCTGTTCCGCACATTTACTGAAGCCGGTAATACTGTCATAATTCCTACCCCCAGCTTTGCAATGTTTTATCAATCCGCTCAAATAGTTGGAAATAAAATACTGTGCCCTTTATACAGGAAGGGAGATTTGTCATTTCCCAGAGAAGAAGTAATGAGCATGATTAATAAATCGGTAAAACTACTTGTAATTTGTAACCCCAATAATCCAACAGGAACACTGATATCGATTGGTAGTATTGAACAAATCGCAAAAAAAGCTCCAAATACCATCATTCTCGTAGATGAAGCCTATTTTGAATTCTCCGGAGTTACTGCAGTTCCGCTTATAGCAGAATACCCAAATATTATTATCACCAGAACCTTATCAAAAGCCTTTGGCCTCCCGTCACTCCGGCTCGGCTACGTTATCGCCTCCAAAAGCTATATCAGCGAGCTTTCAAAAGTACGCGGGCCTTATGATGTAAACATGGTAGCCTTTACGGCCGCACTTGCAGCACTGGATGATCTTGAAAGAACACAAAAGTATACAAATGAGGTGATGACGGAGGCAAAACCGATGGTGGAAGAATTCTTTACAAAAAATAACATAGCCTTTTATCAGTCCGCCGGAAACTTTTTACTTTTCAAACCCAGTCAAAAACCGGAAGAAAAATTATTAAAAGACTGTGGTATCTTGGTAAGACCTCAAGACAAGATAAATATAGAAAAAACCATCCGTGTCAGCATAGGAACAGTTAAGCAAATGAGGAAATTTATCAAAGTCTACGAAAATGTAATATTAGAGAAACCAAAAAAATATGCCTTTCTCGACAGGGATGGGACTTTAATTTTCGAGCCGCAAGATACATTTCAAGTTGACAGTATTAAAAAGCTAAAAATATTAGATGGGGTAATTAAAGGCCTTAAAACACTTAAAAAACTCGGGTTTGAGCTGATCATGGTTACTAACCAAAACGGTATCGGAACTCCCTCGTTCCCCCGGGCCAAATTCGAAGCGCCTCAAAATAAAATGCTCAGTATTTTCAAAGAAAACGGTATTTATTTTAAAGAGATTTTTATCTGTCCGCACCTGCCGTCCAGGAATTGCAGCTGCAGAAAACCGAAAACAGGACTAGTAAAGAAGTTTTTACGAGAAAATAGGATTGACCAAAAAATCTCTTTTGTTTGCGGGGATAGAGAAACCGACAAGCTTTTTGCGAATAATATCGGAGTTAAATTTATCTCTACGGCAACTAATGCTGATTTTTATCAAGCACTAATGCAAGGAGGAGTAATTATATGAGCCGCCAAGCAGTTGTCAAAAGAAAAACAGATGAAACTAATATCAAGATTTCTCTAGATATTGACGGGACCGGAAAAAGGGAAATTAATACTCCGGTTGGTTTCTTAAGTCACATGCTGGACCTATTTGCCAAAGGAGGATTATTTGATTTAACTATTAAAGCGACCGGTGATACCTGGATCGATGAGCACCACACGGTTGAGGATATAGGCATCTGTTTAGGAGAAGCTTTTACTAGCGCCCTTGGCGATAAGAGGGGTATCAACCGTTATGGCTTTTTTATCTTACCTATGGATGAAGCACTGGCAACAGTGGCGATAGATTTTGCCGGCAGGTACTCATTTAAATTTGAGTGTCCATTTGAAAGAGAAAAAGTAGGTGACTTGCCTACAGAACTTGTGAAACACTTTTGGGATGCTTTTGCTCAAAACGCCAAAGTTAATTTGTTTATCAAAGTGGAATACGGAGAAAATGACCACCACAAAATTGAGGCAATATTTAAAGCTATTGCCCGGGCTATCCGCATGGCTTGCGAGATAGACCAAAGAGCTTTAAATCAAATACCTTCAACGAAAGGAAAACTATGATCGTAATAATTGATTACGGGGTGGGAAACTTGGCCAGCGTTAAAAACGCTTTGGATAAACTCGGAGCGGAAAGTAAAATTTCCAGTGATCCCCTAGTGATTAAAAAAGCAAAAGCTTTAATTCTGCCCGGTGTCGGAGCCGCCGGACAGGGTATGAAAAACTTGAAGAAATCAGGTTTAGATAAGGTGCTTGTTGGGGAAATTAAAAAAGGTAAACCTTTTTTAGGAATTTGTTTAGGGATGCAGCTTTTATTTGAAAAAAGCGAGGAAGGAAATGTTAATTGTCTGGGAATTTTTAAAGGTCAGGTGAAAAAATTTAAAAAGATGAGAAAAATTCCCCAAATCGGCTGGAATCAGGTGAAATTACAAGTTCAAAATTCAAAGTGCAAAGTGCAAAACCTCCAAGGCGTCCCCAATAATAGCTTTTTCTATTTTGTGAACAGTTATTATTGCTTACCTGAAGATAAAGATACCATTATTGGACTTACTGACTATGGTGAAGAGTTTGCCAGTATTGTGGTAAAGAAAAATATAATTGGTGTACAGTTTCACCCGGAAAAAAGCGGACAGGTTGGATTTAAATTACTGGAAAACTTTGTGAAAGGAGATACCTATGTTAGCTAAAAGAATTGTTCCATGTCTTGATATGACTCAGGGCAAGGTTGTTAAAGGAATACAATTTGTAAACTTCCGCAATGCCGGAGATCCGGTTAAACTGGCTAAAAAATACTCTGACGAGGGAGCCGATGAGTTAGTGTTTTTGGATATTACTGCCACTGTAGAAAATAGGGATATCCTGCTTAATGTAGTCAGAAGAACAGCAGAGGTGGTAACTATCCCTTTTTCAGTGGGTGGCGGCATCAGAACCGTCGAGGATATGAGGATGATACTGAGGGCCGGTGCCGATAAAGTGTCTGTAAATACGGGTGCATTTAAAAATCCTAAGCTGATTTCAGATTGCGCCAAGGAGTTTGGCAGCCAGTGTGTGGTTTTGTCACTCGATGCCAAAAAAGTAAGAAAGAACAGATGGAATGTCTTTATAAACGGTGGCGGAACAGATACAGGAGTCTCTGCAATTGAATGGGCGAAAAAAGCTACTGAGCTTGGAGCCGGTGAAATATTGCTGACCAGTATTGACACTGACGGCATGAAGGAAGGTTTTAATTTAGAACTTACCAGAAGAGTTTCGGAAGCCGTAAACATCCCGGTTATTG
>MFDZ01000020.1:0-8693 GCA_001777455.1 Candidatus Daviesbacteria bacterium RIFCSPLOWO2_02_FULL_41_8 | reverse complement strand
ATGTTTTTAAAATCGGTAAGGCTGATGCGGCATTGGCCGCCTCTTTGTTTCACTTCGGGGAATTAACAATAAAAGATTTAAAAAATTACCTTAGGTCAAAAAAGATACCGATCAGGAGTTAAATTATGAAAAATATTGTTATTAATTTCAAAAAAGACAAAGGATTAGTACCCGCTATCATTCAGGATTATAAAAGCGGTGAGGTTTTAATGCTTGGATTTATGAATTCGGAAGCTTTGAAGAAAACTCTGGAGTCTAGATGGGTTTATTTTTGGAGCAGAAGCAGGAGCAAGCTTTGGATGAAAGGTGTAAAATCGGGTAACAAGTTGAAAGTGAAAAAAATACTTATGGATTGTGATGCAGATACAATTTTGATAAAAGCAGAACTTGCGGGGACAAGCGTGTGTCACACCGGGAGCAAAACCTGTTTCAAGGAGGTTATATGACATTAAAACAACTATATAAAATCATTGAGGACCGCAAAAAGAAAATACCGCCGGGCTCTTATGTAGCTTCGTTATTTAAAGCGGGACAAGACCAGATTATCCAAAAGGTGGGTGAAGAAGCGGTGGAGGTGGTGATTGCTGCAAATAAAGAAAGCAGAGAAAGAATTATTTCAGAAACTGCGGATTTGATATTTCACTTATTAGTCATGTTAAGCCTGTTTAAAATCAAACCCTCTGAAATTTTAAAAGAATTAGATAGGAGAACTTTACTTAAAGGGGCCGGTCGACCCAAATAGGTAAGGTTTAAACAAACGGAAGAAATTATGCAATAAAAACCTGTATAATATTACAGGGAGAAAATTATGATTAAAGCACAAACATTGAAAGGATTCCGTGATTTCCTACCCGAGCAAGCCCGGAAGCGGCAGTATGTCATAAATAAGCTTAAGGGAGTTTTCGAATCTTTTGGATTTGAACCTTTGGAAACTCCGGCGCTGGAGTACGAAGAGGTACTCCTGGGGAAATATGGCGAGGAGGGTGATAAGTTAATGTACCGTTTTACCGATAACGGCGACCGCAAAGTGGCCCTGCGCTATGACCAAACCGTTCCTCTGGCCCGGGTGGCAGCTCAATATCAAAACGAATTACCAATGCCTTTTAAAAGATACCAAATCCAACCTGTTTGGAGGGCTGAGAATACCCAAAAAGGCCGGTTTAGGGAATTTTTGCAGTGCGATATAGACACTGTCGGTTTAAACTCTCCCCTAGCCGATGCGGAAATAATTGCTACGGTGGTTGAATCGCTAAAGAAGTTAGGATTTAAAGACTTTAAGATGATTATTAATGACCGCAATCTTTTCGCGCTTCTTTTAAAACGGCAGGCTTTCAGTGAAAAAAGTCTGCAGATTATCATCAGAAGCATGGATAAAATAAAAAAGATCGGGCGGGAAGCTGTTTTGGGAGAGATGATTGAAAAAGGCATTCCTTCCGAGCAAGCTACTTATGCCATCCAAACCATTGAAACAATGCAACCGACTGATAATTTACGACAGATTTTTGACTTACTGGTTAAACTGGGAGTGGATAAATCCCAATTTGAATTCTCCCCTACGTTGGCCCGGGGTTTGGATTATTACACCGGCATGATTTTTGAAGTGGAAGCGGAAGCGTATCCTACAGGTTCACTGGCCGGCGGCGGAAGATTTGATAAATTAGTCGGGATGTTTGCCGGAAAAGATATCCCGGCAGTCGGAGTGGCATACGGTTTTGACAGAATTATTGAAGCCATGGATCAACTGGGATTATTCCCCGCTGATCTGGCTACCACCGAAGTCCTGGTGACGGTATTTTCCAAAGAATTATTACAAGAATCAATTAAGGTAACTTCTCGCTTGCGCTCGAAGGATATCGCCACTGAGCTTTGGTTGGAAACGGAAACTAAATTAGATAAACAATTAAAATATGCTGATCAAAAAGGGATACCTTATGTAGTTATCATCGGTCCGGAGGAAGCCGAAAAGAACATCATTACATTAAAAGACTTTAAAAACAAAACTCAAGAAACCCTTCCACTTGACGAACTAGTGGCCAAGCTGACATCATAATAAGAGAACGTCATTCCGAGGTCGCCGCGGCGACCGTGGGAATCTTGATTAGTAAAGATTGCCACGTCGCTTCGCTCCTCGCAATGACAAAAATGTATGTCTTCTCAAATATTTAAATCACCACTGCCGTATCTGGCTTTGATCCTGGCTCACCTAATCTGGGGAGCTAATTTTGTGGTGGCAAAAGTTACTTTGCAGGAATTTCCGCCTATGAGCTTGGCATTTCTCCGGTTTGCGTTTGCCTCTCTGCTTTTGGCTCCTTTTTTCTTCTCCGAAACAAGGAAGATAAAAATAGACAAAAAAGACCTTCCCAAATTGATTGCCATTGGAGTTTTCATCACCGTCTTAAACATTACATTCTTTTTTGAAGGCATAAAAAGAACCACTGCCATAGATGCCTCTGTTCTTACCCTGATCATCCCCATGCTTTCCGTCCTTTTGGGCTGGTGGTTTTTAAAAGAAAAGGTTTACCTGGTTAATCTTTTAGGAATAGTGTTGGGACTTCTGGGGGCCTTAACTATAACCGGACTGCCGCAAATCCTGACCGGAACCGTTTCCCCCTCAGCATTACTGGGCAACGTACTGGTTATTTTAGCTTCTATTTCCTGGGTGATAGGCGTCACCATCTCCAAAAAAATCCTGAGCAAATACCCTTCTTTGGTGGTTACAGCTATAGCTTTTATGGTGGGAACTATTGCCATATTTATTCCGGCTAGTTTGGAATATTTTCAAAATCCCGGCTGGATAAATCAAGTAACTATGTTGGGCATTTTGGGACTTACTTTTATGACACTCCTGTCATCTATTTCTGCCTATTTTCTTTTTGAATGGGGGCTGGCTAAAACATCTGTTACCATAGCCGATCTTTTCCAATATATTGAGCCTATGATGGCAACAACCTTGGCTGTATTAATCTTAGGTGAAAGTATCTCTAGTCAGTTTCTGGTAGGCGCGGGGTTAATCGCAGTCGGAGCATTCCTCGGGACACTGGCCAAAGAGGCTCACCATAGACACTACAAAGCACATAGAGTCTAAATGAAATTTCTAATTTCTAATTTCTAATTTTAAAATTAATTCATTAAAAATTCATTAAAAATTTAGAATTTCAAATTTAAAATTACTCAAGTTAATTATTTTAAAAATAAGTTTTGCGATTTGAACCCATCTTTGGTATAATCCCATCATCATGAAACTAAATATCCATCCACAATGGTATCCTGAGGCGCAAGTAACTTGTGCTTGCGGGGCAACTTTTCAAACCGGCTCAACTTTGCCGGCTATCCGCGTGGAAATTTGTAGTATGTGTCATCCGTTTTTTACTGGCCAGCAAAAATTTGTTGACACACTGGGTCAGGTTGACCGGTTTATCAAAAAGACCGAAGTTTCCAAGGTTAAGCAGGAAGAAAGAAAAAAGATTTTAGAAGCCAGAAAATTAAGAGTTGAAGATAAAAAGAAAGATCGGCCAACCCTCAAGGATTTACTCCTGCAGGCCCGCAAGCAAGTTTCTTCTTAGATACTTTGTCATTCCGTACTTGAAGAGCGATCAGCTCGCAAGCTCTGCTTATACGGAATCCATATAGATTCCTGCTTTCGCAGGAATGACGGGGTATAATACTCATATGAACGATTACTTAAAAGAACAGATTGAACAAATTGACAAGCGGATTGCCGATATTAAGCCCTTGTTGGAAGATCTTGAAATGGCTGAACTGGCAAAAGAGGAGATTTCCGAGCTTGAGAAGCAAAAGGTAGAGCTTGAGGCGTCAACCCAAAACACCTCGAAGGAGTCAGGGCCCACCTTCGAGGTGGAAAATCAAGGAATCAATCCCAATATTGCTATTTTGGAAATCCGTTCTGCCGCCGGAGGAGACGAGGCCGGGCTTTTTGCCGGAGACTTGACTAGGATGTATACCAGGTTTGCCCAAAATTCAAAGTGGAAAATCGAAGAGCTAAACAGATCCGAAGGCAACTTAGGACAAATAAAAGAATTGGTACTTAAAATCACCGGCAAAGATGCATACAACAATCTAAAGTTTGAATCCGGCGTGCACAGAGTGCAACGGGTACCCGCGACGGAATCTTCCGGCAGAATTCATACTTCAACCGCCACAGTGGCAGTGCTTCCGGAAGTTAACAGAACTCAGGTGATTATCAATCCGTCCGACATTGAATTTGAAGCTTTCCGCTCAGGTGGAGCCGGCGGGCAAAATGTTAATAAAGTTTCCACCGCCGTCAGATTAAAACATATCCCCACAGGGATCACTGTCACGGCCCAAACCGAACGGTCGCAGCTACAAAACAGGGAAAATGCCCTGTCGCTTCTGCGGGCCAAGATCTGGGAAATTGAACAACAACAAAAAGTTGGTAATATCGAAGCCCAAAGAGCCGCCCAAGTGGGATCCGGAGAGCGGTCGGAAAAAATCAGAACCTACAATTTCCCTCAAAATAGAATTACTGACCACCGGATCAATAAATCATGGCACAATCTGGACCGGATTTTGGAAGGAGATATGGGAGATATTGTTAAGACATTGAAGACAACCAGTATTTAATTTCTAATTTCTAATGAAGCCTATCCAGTACCAAAAAGGCTATGTTGAATTCTATAATCGAGCGAAGCGAGATTTCAAAATTCATACCTTAAAAATATGAACGACTATCCACCTAAAATAAAATTACAGTCTAAATTTCCAAAGGATATCCCTCATGCGTACATCAAAGGATATGTGGAATTTTACAAGCTTAAATTTAAAGTCACGCCTGATGTCCTCATCCCCCGCCCGGAAACTGAGTTGTTGGTAGACGAAGTTTTGCGATTTCTTTCCCAACTACATACTACTAACTACGAACTACCAACTCTTGTCCTTCTCGACCTGGGTACCGGTGCCGGCAACATTGCCATCTCTATCGCCAAAAATTTGATCCTCCACCCCAAGGGTGTCAAGGTAAATATTATTGCCACTGATGTTTCCGCAAAAGCCTTAAAAGTAGCCAGACAAAATGCTAAACTACATGGAGTAGAAGATAAAATTACCTTCCTCCAAAGCGACTTACTTTCCAATGTCATTCCTGCGAATGCAGGAATCCAATTAATAAAGTCACGGTCGGAATTGGATCCCCGCCTACGCGGGGATGACAATTTAATCATAGTTACTAACCTGCCCTATATCCCCTCTGCCCGGATTCCCTACCTGGATTCCTCCGTCAAAGACTTTGAACCACTTGTAGCCCTAGACGGCGGCGAAGACGGCTTTGAACTTTATAGAAAATTATTCCAGCAGCTTAAAGAGAAAAATTGGCTTGCCCGCCGAAGCCTTGGCGAAGGCAGAAAATTGAAAATTTTCGTGGGAGAAATTGACTACACTCACGGAGAACTGGCCGGGAACGTTGCCCAAAAATACTTTCCGAAGGCAAAGGTGGAAGTTAAAACAGATCTGGCTCACAAACAAAGGATATTAATTATTAAACACTCTACTGGTTAGGCAACTCTTGCAACGTAGCTGTCACTGATCTTTCCTTACTATCATTCCAGACAGTCAAATCCAACCTGTCCCCGATTTTCTTATTGGAAATTGTTTCGGAAATCTTTTTTTCCGAATCCACTGCCTGGCCATCTACTTTGGTAATTACATCACCCTGCTTTATGCCGGCTTGATCGGCAGAGGAGTCCGGCACCACATCCTGAATATAAGCGCCGGGCGGCATTTCATACATGATAGCTATGTCTTTGGAAAGAAATCTGTAACTTACTCCTAAAAATGGCCGGGACACCGAACCTGTCCGGATAAACTCATCCGTGATTTTTTTAACCGAATTAATCGGGATGGCAAAGCCGATATTTTGCGCTCCTTCGGTGGTTGCTACATTAACGCCAATTACCTGACCGGCAGAATTTAAAAGTGGCCCGCCGGAATTTCCGGGATTAATAGCGGCATCTGTTTGAATCAGATCATCCAGGGATTCCTCTGACCCGGAAAACGGATCACCTGCCACTACCCTTCTCCCCAGACCGGAAATCACACCGGTTGTAACCGTATTGGTAAACTTACCCAAAGCATTTCCTATAGCAATAACTGTTTGACCCACTTTTATCTTTGAGGAATCACCCAACTCTAAAACCTTTAAATTACTTGCGTCAATTTGTACTATTGCCAAATCCAGCACCGGATCACGGTAAATCTTCCGCACTTCATATTTATTACCGTCTTTAGTCACTACGTTATATTTGGTATCCGGATCACTGACTACATGCTTGTTTGTGACAATGATGCCTTTGTCTGAAACAACAAAACCGGTTCCGATAGTTGAATTTTGACTCTTTGGAGCGGAAAACGGGTCAAAAGGATTAAGAATCCGGGTAGTTGCTCCGATCGCTACTACTGAGGGGGAGGCATTTTCCACAGCGGAAACAACCGCATTTTCTTCCTGAATAATTGTTCGGGTTTCCCGGGTTTCCGGTTTAGGAAAACTACCGGAAATCCTAGGAATCAATCCTCTGACTTGAGCCTGATAAACCCCAACAGCCACCGCCACCCCTAAAAGGGTGGCAAGAACCAAGCCGGTAATATTTAGTTTTGGCAGTTTTGATTCCATAATCAATCTAGTAATTCAATTGCCTTCTCCAACTGCGGATCTTTCGTCTGATCCTGTTGGTCCATATCTATTTTAACATCCGGTTCAAGTCCCTGTGTATCATTTACCCACATGCCGTTTGGAGTCAACCATTTCGCCACCGTTATGTGAACTCCTGCCCCACCCGAGAGGTCCTGCGCTTCCTGAATAGTCCCTTTTCCAAATGATTTTTCTCCCACCAGTTGCGCCCTTTTTCTGTCTTGCAGAGCGCCGGCCAGGATTTCTGATGCGGAGGCAGAACCTTTATTAATTAATACCACAAGCGGAATCTTAGTTAATTTCCCGTTCCTATTGACTGTCAAAGAATTTCGCTGTCCGTCGCTATTTTCCTGCAGTACCACATTCCCGCTTTCTAAAAATTCCGAACCGATAAATACTGCGCTTTCCAAAAATCCGCCCGGATTGTTTCTTACATCCAAAACAACAGCTTCCGAATTAGCTGAAATTGTCTCGGACACAACGGAATTCCATTCCTCATCGGTCCGCTCTCCGAACCGTGATAATTTTATAACAGCCACTTTTTTGCCGGACTTAGTTTGCTTTTCGGAAATCTCGACGCTTTTAACAATAATTGTATCCCGTATTAGAGTAAAAAGCCTGGTATCCGTATCCCCTTCCCTGAATATAGTCAGAACAACTTGAGTTCCCTTTACTCCCCTGATCAAATTAACGGCTTCCGGAAGCGTCATGCCTGTAGTATTTTTATCGCCTATTTTTATTATTAAATCACCTGGTTTTATCCCCGCTTTCTCGGCCGGAGTGCCGGAAAGAGGAGCAATCACAACCAATCTTTTATCTTTGCTTCCATCGGAAGGAGGCTTCGCCTCATTGAATCCCAACTGTATTCCCACACCCTCAAAACTGCCGTTTAATTCTTCCTTGGAAAATTTTTGCTGCTCGGGCGGGAGAAAAACCGTATAAGGATCCCCTAGGGCCGCTACCATCCCGGAAATCGCCCCATAAAACAACTTGGTCGGCTCTATTGCTTTCTTGTCAAAATAGGAACGGGACAATAGATCCCAGGTATCCCAAAACAGCGCAAAATCAAGCTTAATTTTCTGCGGGGGTTCCTTGCCTACTATGGAAATTGTCGGTTTGTACGTTGCCCACTTAATTTGAACATCCCGGTGGCCCATCTGCCAACCGAGCAGAAAAACCAGGATAAATATTAAAACTAGTTTTATATTGATGATTTGAAAAAAAGCTCCCATACAGCAAGCTCCTAGCTTACATTATAATCTCAAGATTCGCAACCGGCACCTGTATTTTTCTCCTTGCCGTTTCCACGGTCGCAAGGTAATCATAAATACCGGACGGCAGCAGAGATAAAGAATCATTAACGGCCACAAGTTTCCCCTGTTCTCCGAAATAAGAATTTCCTACCACCCTCACTTTTAAACCAATTTTAAGTTCCGAAATTATAGTTGTCCGGTCTGTGTCCGAAAAACCGGTCTTGGGCAAATCAGGCAGTTTAGTGCTTTTTATTTTTACCATACAGGATGACAGAAAGGAAGGCAGGATAACTGAAGACTTATTTCCGTCAATAAGAATGAATTTGCCTTCAAAATTCTGCAGGGTTTCAAAAATATCCATTCCTATCGGAATAGAACCGAAACCTTCGCAAACCACGATTGATATGCCGACATCATTATCTATTTTTTTCGGAAATACTAAACGCCCGCTGGCTACTGCCCTGTAATCTCCCGCATCTATTCCTCCCGTGATAATACCGCTCACACCTATTGAAATAGCCGTTGATATCGCTTCTTTTAAATATAAACTTCCACCAACTAATATATTTCCCTCATATTCCGGCTTTACTCCGCTTTTAGAAATTAGTTCGTCTTTCCTGCTTAAGATACGCAGTATGCCCTCACGAAAATGACCCGAGCCAAGCATACCATATATTCTGCAAACTTCAGTCCGGATTATTATTTGCCCCCGCTCCTGATCAACCGCTTCTACAATTCCGAAAACACCTGCCGGTAAATTAACCTTTTTGGGCATAAAA
>MFDZ01000019.1:555-8784 GCA_001777455.1 Candidatus Daviesbacteria bacterium RIFCSPLOWO2_02_FULL_41_8 | reverse complement strand
CGCTCCTCGCAATGACGGAGAAAAGACATGACAAGTTTCAAAATTTTACATAAGGATGGCAAAGCCAGAGTTGGGGAGTTGACGACGCAGCATGGGGTTATAGATACCCCTAATTTTATCCCGGTGGGGACACAGGCTACAGTTAAGGCGCTGGGGCCCCGGGAGCTCTCGGAAATCGGCGCCCAGATAGTTTTAGCTAATACTTATCATCTGATGCTCCGGCCGGGCGCAGATTTGATAGAAAGTTTTGGAGGGCTGCACAAGTTCATGGGCTGGGACAAGCCGATTATGACAGACTCCGGCGGATTTCAGGTATTTTCTTTGGGCGTGGCACTGGAGCACGGAAACAGCAAGGTTGTAGCGGAAAGGGGAAAGCGGAAAAGGGAAAGTAATTATGTATCAAAGCCGAGGTTAAACAAAATTACAGAGGAAGGAGTGGTTTTTCAATCCCATTTGGATGGGTCAAAGCATATTTTAACCCCGGAAAAATCAATAAAAATTCAGCGTCAATTAGGAGCAGATCTGATTGTGGCTTTTGACGACCACGAATCATCTAAGCATTCAAAAGCCCAAATGCTGGAATCTATAGAATTAACTGAAAGATGGGGTCTGCGAAGCTTAGAGGCATATAAACGTTCATGTCATGACAGTAGCCAAATATTATACGGAGTAATTCATGGCGGAACTCACAAAGATCTGCGGATCAGATCGGCCCGGTTTACCGATGATAACTTCGACGCTATAGCCATTGGCGGGATATATGGCGACAAACGGGATCTTTGCAGGATTGTGGAATGGGTTGTTGATGAAGTTTCTGAAGATAAACCCAGGCATTTGTTGGGTATCGGAGAGGTAGAGGACTTATTTAATGGCGTAGAGAGGGGAGTGGATTTTTTTGACTGTGTGGCGCCGATGAGACGGGCCAGGTTCGGTTCTTTGTATATTTCACCCAATTCTTTTATTAATATCAGGCAAAGCAAGTTTACTGCTGATAAAAAACCCATTGATCCGGCATGCGGCTGTTTAACATGCGGCAATTTTTCCAGAGCTTATCTGCGTCATTTATATATGGCTGATGAAATTTTATACCATCAACTGGCAACTTTGCATAATGTTTATTTTATTATTCATCTGGTAAGCGCGATGAGGGATTCAATTAAGGGAAATAATTTCAAAAAGTTTAAATCCGGTTTTTTACAAGATTAGAAAGAGGGGAGCCTGCGCCCCCCCTCTCTTTAAATTCTTTGCAAAGAATATCAGACTACCGGCGCGCCGCCTGCAGGATTTTGGTCACCGCCGCCCATTCCCGGATCTTCGGTCGGAGCCTCAGGTGTTACAGGTGCTTCCGGTGTTGCAGGAAACTCAGGTGTAACCGGAGCCTCCTGTACAGTTTGTCCCGCATTAGGATCAGCGGCCGGCACTGCATTAGGATCTGATTGATTTGGATCTGTTGGATTCATGAATTTCACCCCCTCTCTTTATGTAACTGTAACGAAAAAGCAGTTGCACAGTCAAGCCCCTGTTATGTACACTGGAAGTATGCTCGGTAAAAAACAGCGCCATGATTTAGCCAAAGGATCCTTGTCACGGTCAAATCGGGGCTGGAAAGATGCCCAATCCAGGATAAAAATAAGCAGGAGGAATAAACTTGCTCTTTTTGTTTTAGGACTGGTGGTCGGACTTTTATTGCTTTCCTGGGGAATAAAGTTTACTCAAAGTTTATTTAATTCTTGGAATATACAAACAAACATCCCGAGGAAATATCATTGGAACGGAGAATTTAATCTTAATCTATTAATCCGCACAGACAAAATTTCCCTGCTTTCTTATAATCCTAAAGAATCAAAAGTGGCAATTGTGAATATTCCGGATGAAACTTTTCTAGAAGTTCCTTTCGGGTTTGGATCCTGGCAGCTCCGGTCCGTATATGAGCTGGGTGAATCCCAAAAACAACTGGGAGGCCATAAGTTATTGGTGAATACAATAACAAATTTTCTGGCCGTTCCAGTTGATGGATTTTTGGATCTTAAAGACTTAAATCCTGAGAGGCCGGTAATAGAAATTGTAGATAGTTTAAGGAAAAACCCCTTTTTTATATTTAACCTTTTGCCGGTTTTGAAAACAGACTTAAATCTTTTGGAGCTGTTGAGGCTTGATTTCCGGTTATCCAAAGTTAGGTTTGATAAAGTGGAAGAGATCAGTCTTGATAAGCTTAATGTATTGGATAAGGGAAACCTGCCTGACGGCACGTTTGTTTTTACCGGGGATCCGGTTAAACTGGACAGTGTTTTATCCGTATTAGCAGATCCGAAAATTGTTTCCGAGCATAAAACCATCGCGGTTTTTAACGGAACCAGTAAAGGTCAGATGGCGGTTAAATGGGCAAGACTGATAAGGAATCTGGGGGGAAATGTCATTATTACGGGCAATACTGAAGAAGTGAGGAAGACAAAAGTAACTGGCGAAAAGTCGGTAACGCTTAAAAGACTTCAGCAAATCTTTGCTACGGATAACGCCGGTGATTCCCAGGAACTTAATTCTTCCAGGGCGCAAATAAATTTGCTGTTGGGAGAAGATTATGTTAATAAATAGGATATAATCTCTATGGTTTTCTGGATAATACTTTTTTTACTGATAGTCGGGATCTCGTTTGTTTTGGCTTTCCGGTCAATGCAGGATTACCAGGAGATTCCTGAAACTAAAAGCGTCGATTATGGTTTATTCCTGATACGTCAAACAGAGCAATTTACCGCTTCCGTACTGGATTCAATTGGCGGATTATTACTTGATGCCGGGTTAATTATCAGCATCGAGAGGCTTTTTAAAGGTACCCAGGCGGCCTTAACTATCTATGGTCCAAAGATGATATTGGTTAAGTTTGCCCCGGTTTTAAATCTTTTGGAGTTGGAAGATTATGCTCTTGGCTTCAACACTGGAGATGTTTCTATCTGGGAGGTGGGGTCAAAAGATCAAAAAAAACACCCCGAAGGTCCCAACAATATATTTCAGAATTTGTCTCAATTAGGGCAGGATGATCACTTCTGTTGGCAGGTGGTACTCGGACCCAGGAAAGAAAAGGGCAACATTACTTTTAAAACGCAAATCAGGGCTTTGGTTTATTCAAGGGTTCCGGAAAAAAAGAAGATGTTGGCATCTATGTTAGGTGAATTGAAGGTTGGAGAGCTGACAAAAATTCCCAAACCTTTCTCAACTGAGCAAATGATGGATTTTTATAAGATTAGAAGTTTGAGCAAAGACAGCAATGGTCCGGTTTTAGATAGCGCCGGAGTCATTAATCTGCTGAAGGTCTAAAAATTACCTTGTAAGACTTTAAACTTCTTGTTCTTCTTCGGCTTCCTGCGGATCTTCAGTGTCACCGCTTCTGTCAAGAGAAGTTAACAAAGTGGTGGCGGCGCTGGAGTCGGAGAATTCCAAGAATGACGGCTGGTTTTTAAACCTTTTACTACGGAAGGTTTCTTTTATAATGACCGACAGACTGTTTACCCTGACGGATTTAACAAACAACTCGTATTTATTACCTCCTTTATAAAGCCGAAGCAGGTGATGGCTGATGTCGTCCGGTAAAACCCCCAGGTAATTACCGTTTCCGTCAACAATGGTAATTTTTCTATTTTTTACCTCCATTTCAACTCTCATTCCACAATAAATTTGGGATAACTTTTGAGGTTCAGCCACCTTCAACAAGTTGACCATCTTAGTTTTTCCGGGTTCCTGCAAAAATAGAGAAGGGGATAATTTACTGTGGCAGTTGGTCCGACAGATGCCGGGTTGGCCGTTTGATTTAAATGATTTCATAATTTTTAAATTTTTTTGGGCAATTGGATTATAAGGGTCGATTTTTAACGTTTCTGAGTAGTATTTTTTTGCCAGAGTAGTTTTACCCAGCTCCATGTAAGCCTTGGCCTGGCGGTTTAATGCATCAATGTTTTGCGGTTCCGTTTTAATAATTTTCTTATTGAGTTTTAAGGCTTCTTCCCATTTGGAATCCAGAGCAGCGTCTATAGCTTGTTGGTAAAGGCTTGAGGATAAAGAGGAGTTGTCCATCTAAGTGAGGAAGTATAGTTATAAAGTAGACTACTTGTCAATGTTTCGTGTTATGTTTGTTTGATTGCAACTTATTGCAAAAAAATTTGGATTAAGCTACCATCTATTACGTTTCGAATATATATGTCAGGTCACAGTAAATGGTCAACTATAAAACGGCAAAAAGGAGTGGCGGATATCAAGCGCGGCCAGACTTTTACCAAATTGGCCAATGCCATCACTATTGCCGTTAAGCTCGGCGACTCCGGTGATCCGGAATCAAATCCCAGGCTGAGGATGACTATAGAGGAAGCAAAGGCAGTTAATCTGCCCAAAGAGAACGTCCAGCGGGCTATTGACCGGGGTTTAGGCAAGCTGCCGGGTCAAACTTTGGAAGAAGTTTTATATGAAGGCTTCGGGCCAGGCAAAATCGCATTTTTAATAGAAGGCGTAACGGATAATAAAATGCGGACTCTACAGTTGGTAAAAAACATTTTCGAAAAAAACGGGGGCAGTTTGGGCGGACAGGGGAGCGTGGCCTATATGTTTGAGAGGAAAGGGGAGATTAGAGTCAAGAGTCTAGAGTCAAGAGTCAAGAATAAAGACGAGGAAATATTAGAACTGATTGATCTGGGAGCGGAGGAGATAGAAGACTATATTGAAGACAATATGCAAAAGTATTTAGTATATACACAAAGCTCAGAACTAAATACTATGGGTAATAAAATTACTCAGGCCGGATTTGGGGTAGAGTCGCAAGGATTAGTGTTTAAGCCAAATATTTTAGTGCCAATCAAAGACGACGAAACCGCAAAAAAAGTTTTGGATTTTACGGAGAAGTTGGAAGAGCTGGATGATGTGCAGAAAGTGTTTGCGAATTTTGAACTATGATAATACTTGGCATTGATCCCGGGACAGCTACAACGGGTTATGGAGTGATAAAAATCCCTGATGATATTTTAAGCAGGGAATTTAAATACGATATTGAACTCATTTCTTATGGGAATATCAGTACATCTAAAGACAGGCTGATGCAGGACCGCCTACATATAATACACAGTGAGTTGACTCAGGTGATTAAAAAATACCAGCCGGATCAAATGGTTTGTGAGATGTTATTTTTCGGGGCCAATACAAAAACCGCCATTACAGTCGGTCAGGCTAGGGGAGTAATAATGTTAACTGCCTCCCAACACAAAATCCCGTTTCAGGACTATACCGGGCCGCAAATAAAATTAATGGTGGCAGGTTCCGGCCGGGCGGATAAAAATCAGGTGCACGACGGGGTCAGAAAGTTTTTGGGAACAGCCGGCAGGAGAAGAAACAAACTGAAGGTAAGCTGGAAAGGCGGGCATTTGGATGATGCCACTGATGCTCTAGCAATAGCTATTTGTCATGTATTAAAGTTAGTGAATAAGTAGTTATAAGCGAAGCTTGAAAACTTTGTTTGAAAGATGAGCTTTCAAACTTCGTTTATTAGTTCGGAGTAAGTTATGAATTTTCAACTAAATAAACGGCACAAAATCATCATCAGCTCAGCGCTATTAACTATAGGGCTGTTGTCAACTCAATTAGTTGATTTTAATTTAAGATTTAAATTTCTGGCAGGTCTCTCGGTTCTGGCATATATTCTCTCTCTCTGGTCTTTATGGGAGGGATTAAATTTAACAAAAGCCTTGATTTTAATGATATTGCCAACTTTTTTTACTTTGGCTGTGGCCAGCTTTTATTTTCTTTTGCCTGTCAGGTGGCTTACAAGACTACCGGTTGCATTTTTATTCGGCTTGACTTTTTATCTGTTGCTTTTAGCGCAGAATGTATTTAATGTGGCCAGTCTTCGTACAATTCCTCTATACCGGGCCGCCTCAACTGCCAGTTTCCTGTTTACACTTCTTTCGGCGTTTTTTATTTATCACGTTGTCTTTGCCTTTAATTTACTGTTTTTATGGAATGGAGTTTTAGTAGCATTATTCAGTTTTCCGCTTATTTTGCAGGTGCTCTGGTCGATTCAGATGGAAGAGAGGATTTCATCAGCCATTATCATACAAAGCTTTATATTAAGCCTAATATTAGGGGAGCTTGCCCTAAGTTTTTCATTCTGGCCTTCTCCTACAACAATTTGGTCTTTGGCCTTATCATCTGCCATGTATGTACTTCTGGGTCTAACTACACAGAAATTACGCGGGAAATTAAACAGCAGGGTAGTATGGGAATATACAGGGATAGGAGTAATAGTGCTTCTGATCAGTTTCTTTACTACTTCCTGGACAGGATAGATATAATTTAAATATCAAATATCAAATATCAAATATCAAAATAGAGCGTTAGATCAATCTAATAGTGGGGAAGTGGAGGAGTTTACGATGAGGAGCAACACAGAGAAGCGTGAAAAAACTATAAGATTTTCGTGAAAAGAATGATTGATATAGATTGATATAGTAGGCAGGCCCAGAGGTCGTGAATTATAGGATATATTGTGCCTGTGTCTGGCAACTCCTGTGGATAACTGCTAGATTGTCCATGAGTCTGTCGAGAGATGAAGGATACCCGAAGCCCCTACAGGGAAGAGAGACCCACTCCATAAGTCATGTTGTCATCCTAAGTGTAACGAAGGATATAAGTTATACTCTTCACTGCGTTCAGAGTGACAGTAGCCTCCTTTCTTTCTATAGTTATAAACTTCCCTATACTGATCATGTCGCACAATGTATCTTATACGACGTCATGAGAGTGGTTTCCGGAGGAGACCCGGTTCGGCTGAATGTGTGCAGAAATAAATGTAATTTGGTGTCGTTTTATAGCCTGGTTTTCAGTGCGTATTTCTTTACCTTTCCCACCGGAATTTTTGATAATTCTAAATCCTTAAATTTTGAAATATATCAATATTAGCTTAGAGCTTTAGAAAGCCCTAAAGTCCAAATGACTAAACATACGTCCTCCCCTTCAATCAGCCGATTTAGGGGCATTACAGAGCTTCGTGCCTAAACAGCTTCAACACTTGCCAAGACAGCATTCATTGAGCATTTGTAATGAAACTTGTGTCGTACTTTTTAATTATTGTTAAATTTTTTTAACTTCTAGTTACAATCAAAAATATATTTGTTTTTGTTAAAAATACGCTATAGAACTTAGACAAATCTTTTATAGTATTTCTTTGATGTCGTACAATATTATTGTCTGCTATTGACAAACTTACTATAAATAGTTAACTATAGATATGTAGTATTAATTATGAAGGCATTGGGTATAAAACAAGTGATTACTATCATAGTTGTTCTTGTGTTGGTTGTAGGGTTAGTGGTGGGAATTTATCTGGTTCAAAAACAACAGACACTTAAAAGTAAAGCTACAACCAGTTTTGTAAATGCTTTTGAGATTAAAGATAGTAACGGCAATGTGATTACCTGTGACGCCAGTACTAATCCCCCGACTTGCAATACTCCGACATTAGATATAAATGTGAAAGTAATTGATAAAGCATTGCTGGTGCCGTAAATATGGGAGATTTTTTAAGTTATTTTAAAAGCAAAAAAGTTCTTATCAATCTCCTTGTTTTGGGGATATTGGTTTTAGCTCTTCCTTTAGGGATAAAATTGATCCGGGAACAGCAGATTATTAAATCCAGGGCCACCGAACAACCCCCGGTTAAGTTTATTGAAGGAGAAAATACATTTCAAAGGAATGGACAATGGATGGCTACAAGGCCGCAAGTTACTCTGGAGTTAACTTCTCCTTTGGGTCCGCCTGAGCCTGCAGCCACAGCTACCCCAACTCCGGGCCCTACTGCTACCCCAACTCCCCCTGCGCCTACAGCTACCCCTGCTCCTGCAGCCACTGCTACTCCGGCTCCTGCGGAACCTACAGCTACCCCTGCTCCTGCAGCCACTGCTACTCCGGCTCCGGTAACTGCTCAGTCGGCTACTTTTAACGGTGTGTCATTTAGTAATCTGGACGGTGCAGCTATTTCTACCAAATTAACGTTTCCAAGCGGACAATTTTATGTGGATGTTCCGGTGGTAGTCAATCTTTCCTCAGGATCCCCGAGAAATCTGATTATCAGATTTAATTACCTGGGTCCCTGTACCGGTAAAGCTCCCGGGACCTGTACCTTTGACAGCCGGGCTATGTATGTCAATACCGACGGATCCCGGACAGAATCCATTACTGCTTATGGCAAATACTGGA
>MFDZ01000019.1:0-520 GCA_001777455.1 Candidatus Daviesbacteria bacterium RIFCSPLOWO2_02_FULL_41_8 | reverse complement strand
GACGGATCCCGGACAGAATCCATTACTGCTTATGGCAAATACTGGAACTTTAACAGTGCCAATAACTGGGCTCCCATGGATGGCAATAGCAAAGACTTAACTGCTGAGAGTAGATATGCTAGTGGTCCCTGCGCCGGTAAATCAGCCGGGACTTGTAACTTTGACAGCCGGGCTATGTATGTCAATACCGACGGATCCCGGACAGAATCCATTACTGCTTATGGCAAATACTGGAACTTTAATAGTCCCAGCGGAGGTGGCTGGAATCCGGGGGCTGAAAATGGTTCTGATTTGACAACAGTAGATAGATATAAAGCCGGCGGTCCCTGCGCCGGTAAAGCTGTCGGAACCTGTACTTTTGACAACCAGACTGTTTGGTATAACTCGGACGGGACAAGGGGTATGTCAGTAATTATTGGCGGGCGCTATTGGAACTACACCAGTCCCAGCGGCGGTATCTGGAACCTAACCGGGGAAGGTGATTTAGCCACAGTTCCGTCTTATATTGTCCAATGGGGCC
>MFDZ01000018.1:174-8343 GCA_001777455.1 Candidatus Daviesbacteria bacterium RIFCSPLOWO2_02_FULL_41_8 | reverse complement strand
GGGAATGCTGTTTATTTTTCCCAAACCGGAAAAGCATCCTTTTTGGATGAAGGGCCTTTCTTTCCCGCTGGATTTTGTCTGGATCAGGGAAAACAAAGTTGTGGATCTTTTGTATAATGTGCAACCGCCAACGTCGGAACAAACAGAAGAAACTCTTCCGGTTTATGAGTCAATTGAAGAGGTAGATAAAGTTTTGGAAGTTCCGGCCGGTACAATACTGTGGTTGGATATAAAGGTTGGGGATGAAATTAAACTTATTCCCTGAATTTATGATAGAAATTCTGCCGATTAGAGTTCTAAGAGATGAAGATAGCCTGATTTTTGGCTCCTTGAACGTATCCTTGGGAAAGCTGTCCAGATTGGACTTTCCGGTGGCGCCCGGTATTGTAATTACTCCACCCAGCTTAAAACTTAAAACCACTTTGGAACATTTTGATTTTGGGGTTAAAGAGGTTTTTCAGGAATCTCTGACCTTAGTTAAAAAAGAGATTAATAAAATTCCGGTTCCGGAAATTTTAGAGCGTGAAGTTGGCAAACATAAGCAGTTTTTTCTGGATGGCAAAAAGATTAAAGGTGTTCGGGATTTATGGACTACTTTGTTGGATTTCTGGCTGGAGGAGATCAAAGGCAAGCTTTGGAACAACGGTTTTTATCCCGGTATTACGGAAAATCTGGACCCGAAAGTAGTTGGGTTTGTTAAAAATCCGGAATCTTGTGCGGTCTCATATGAAGACAGTTTTCAGGATGATGTAGTAATTAGTGTTAAATATGGCAAGATTCACCCGAGAGATCTTAAAAAAATTATGGAACTGACAAGACTTGCTAAAAAGAAGCTATTTATCCCGAATGAATATGAATGGGTGATAGACAAAGAGGTGAAACTTGTAGGAATTAAACCATATACATCATCTTCTGTCATTCCTGCGAATGCAGGAATCCAATTAACTGCCTCTAGTTCGGAATTGGATCCCCGCCTGCGCGGGGATGACAAAAAGCAAAGAAGCGCTGTAAAAGTGTTTTTTGATTTGTCCGACGGGTTAACAATTGAGAAGGATGTCGAGGGGGTCTATATTGCCTCTGAGAAAATTTTTGACTTGAACCATCCCCGCGAATCTTTTGATAATTTGGTCTTTAGGTTAGTAGAATCCGCTGTGACTTTTCCCGGCTGTCCTGTTTTCCTGAAATTGGCTGATATGTCGGAGGGCATGGGGAAAGTGCGCGGGTCTTTGCGACTGATTCACCAAAAAAGTTTGCTTAACCCAATCCTTGAAGCTTTAGACTTTGCCCGTCACAAAAAGGGGCTGACCAATGTTCATGTTGTAATTCCTTTTGTTAGGGGTGTGAATGAGCTTTTGCAAATAAAAAGGGAACTCTCCGCTAAAAAATTAACGAGAAAAGCTTCACTGCAATACTGGATGGAAGTTGCCACTCCGGAAAATATTATCAATTTGGAAGATTATCTTTTAAGTGGAATCGATGGGGTGGTTTTAAATATGGATGAGTTAATTGCGCATTTGAATGGGTTTGACCCAAGCGAGCCGGAGCTTTCTTTTTATAAAATGCAGGTGGAAGGGTTACTCAAGTTTTTGGATATGGGTATCAGGCTTTTGCACAAATCCAAAATGCCTTTTATCGCAACCGGCAGTTTGTGTTTTAATCCCAAAGTGCTGGAATTTTTGGTAGAAAAAGGAGTATATGGAATTGTGGCGGCAAGATATGAGGCCCACTCAGCCCATGAACTATTGCATCAAACTGAAAAAAGAATGATTTTGAGGAAAACTTTTTAAAGATTTTGAATTATCTTTTTAGTCCTCTTCTGTTAATTGGGAATCCTGCTATAAATTCATCACATGTTTGGAAACAGATTTTAGGATCAGATAGATCAAAAGGAGGTTTGTCGGGTACTTTTGCGGCATATTCTACATAGCGTTTCTTAATATCTGCAGGTAGCGATGTTTCGGCAACCCGGAAACCATATCTTCTGGAGAGTCTTGCCAGTTTATCGTAACTCATTCCTATGATTGTATCTGACGGTAATCTATCGCGAAAGCGCTTTATATAAACTGCCATTTTCTCTAATGAATCCTGTATTTGAGAGCGGGAGGTAACAGAATCGATTCTTGAATGCAGGTGGATGCCCACATAAGGGTTTCCTTTTTGAAGCTTGAATGAAGTTTCTTGATCATAGAAATCAAAAACAGCGTTACTTTCTATCAAAGTGATTGGGTTAAAAAATTTAACTGGGTTATAGACGTCAATTTGATAAAACGCATCAGAGTAATCACCCTGGGCAGGCTGGCTTAGCCCTCTAACCGCTGCATTTATAAGAATATCCCTAAGATGTATACTGGGGCCCAATTTAAATTTGCCAGAAGTTGTCTGGTATAATCTATTTTTTTCTCTTAGAAGGATAGGCATTACTGCCTGTGAGATTACTTCTGGTGTTTTGATCTGCATTTCTATATTTAAACTATGTGTCAGTATATCAAACTATAAGCTTTTTGACAAATGCGTGCGGGTTGCATATCATTAACGCAGATGGAAGCAATTGTCCTCTCATTTTTAACCTTTATTTCTACTAGTTTAGGCGGATTAGTGGCGATAAAAAACCGGGAAAAACTGCATTTTATAATGAGTTTTACTGCCGGAGTACTCCTGGGGGTTTGTTTTTTTGATATTTTTCCCGAGGCTTTTAATATTATTTCAGAACATAACCTGGATATAACTCCATTTACTATCATGATTGTGTTGGGATTTTTGGCATTCCATCTTGTAGAAAAATCAGTTGTGATTCATCACAGCCATGAAGAAGAGTACGCGGATCACAAACATCCGTCTATTGGGTTGGTAGGCGCTTTTGGACTAACCATCCACAGTTTTTTGGACGGTGTCGGGATCGGTTTAGGATTTCAGGTGAATTTCCAGGTTGGTCTTATCATTGCTTTGGCTGTGCTGGCCCATGATTTTTCGGATGGATTAAATACGGTTACAATTATGTTAAACAACAAAAATAAAACGAAAAGGACTCTGGCAATGTTAGCTCTAAACGCAACTGTTCCTATTCTCGGAACGTTGTCAACTTTTCTTTTTAAGATTCCGGTGAATTTTTTAATTATGTACCTGGGATTTTTTATCGGTTTCCTGCTTTATATCGGGGCCAGTGATCTTTTGCCGGAAGCCCACAGTAAGCACTCGTCTTGGAAGATGTTAGGGTTAACTGTCCTGGGCGCGGCTTTTATATTTACTGTAACAAGATTTATATAATTGAGATCTTGCCAAAAGAATCTCATAATAGTAGGATAAATAGTAGATAAAGTATGTATGCCATCTAAGATAGATTTGGAAGTAACACAGGGTAGATTCGACATAGGAGAAACTGGGTTAGTGGTGGTTCACCCATGTGTCGTAACAGGAAATGAATGGTCAGCAGTGGTATATCAATCCGATATAATTCCAGCGGGAACACCTATTCCAGAATTACAGAGTTTTGACAAAGATGGAGTCAGTTCTGCGCACGATTCACTTAAAGGAAGTAAGAATCCTTTAAGGCAAGCAATGGCAGCTACTCTGATGAACTTATACCTTTTATCTCCAGAGGGTCTGGAGTTCCGTTCAAAATTATTCAACAGGCCTAGGGGTGCTAATTAAGCTCCCTTTTCAGGGCAAAAGGTGTTTTAAGCAGACTAAGATTTTAATCTAAAAAGTAAGATATATTCTCCCTTTGGTCCGCCGGATGGCGAGTTAAATTTTTCCAGCCATTTTGAGATTAGTTTTGTTTCTACGCTTTGGTGGATTTTGGTTAACTCATGAGCCAAACAGACCTCTGCATCTCCGAAAATTTCTTGCGTGTCCTCTAATGTTCGAAGGAGCTTATGAGGTGAGATAAACATAATGTATGTGGCCTTAAGATTTTCATTATGTTCTCGGTCGAGAATATTTTGAAATAACTTTATCCTGTGGCTTGCTTTTTCCGGGGGATAGCCCAAAAACATAAATTTATCAGGTGGCAAGCCGGAGAGGGTAAGGGCTGTAATGACTGATGATGGTCCGGGCAAGGAGTCCACCAGGATGTTCTGTGCCAGACACTCCCTGACTAATTTGTACCCCGGATCTGCTATTAAGGGGGTTCCGGCATCGGAAACGAGTACCAGGGTCCGACCCTCAAGGAGTTCTGAGACAATCCTAGGGAGTTCCTTTGCCTCATTGTAATCATTTAAAGTAAGTAATGGTTTTTTGATCTGGTAGTGGGAAAGAAGCAATGAGGTCCTTCTGGTATCCTCACAAATTATCCCGTCAGCTTCTTTTAAGACCTCCAGCGCCCTTAGGGTGATATCTTTTAAATTCCCTATGGGTGTGGGAACAATGTATAACATAACGAGAGTATATCACGATCGAAGTAAATTTAGCTTTTTTTGCCGAGGATCATATTTTCAAAAATATAGCTTGCAAAATCACCCGACACTCCTGATTTTGCTGATTCTTCCTTAATGGACTTAATGGCCGGGGTATCAATTGGTGCCGTCCAGAGAACCACAAAGTCTTTAATAATTCCTCTCATTAACAGTTTTTTGAAATTTATCATAGCTTAACTCAGCTGAGGGACAGGACCGAGAATTTTTAAAAGACATTTTTTAATTGTAGCCTCTTCTTGTTCTCGGAAACTGAACAAGATGTTCACTTCCTACCCCCAGCCTGATAAGTTAAATTTATCACGAAGTAGAAAAGAAATCTGTTATGTAAATTACAAAATTTGTGTATTTTGAAGATTTAACCTAAAACTTCCCTAACTTGCTCAACCACTTCCGCAAGTTTAACATTGCTTTTAACCAGAAAATCATAAACACCGATTTTCATTGCCTCCGAGATTTTTTTCTGGTCATTTAAATTAGAAAGTATAATGACAGGCACTCCTATGCCCCACTTATCTTTGCGCAGTTTCTTAAGCATAGTCAACCCGTCCATTTTGGGTAAAATTAAATCCAGTAAAATTAAATCCGGATGACTGCGAAGCGCTAATTTGATACCTGCCTCCGCACTTTGCGCGGTAGTTACCGCAAATCCGGAATCGTTAAATTTGCCGGCCAGAAGTTCCAGCAAAACGACTTCATCCTCAATAAGCAATATTTTTTTTATTTGTTTATTCATAGTTGCAAGCTTTCTGCTTGCCTTGACTGAATGATCTCCAGCGCAAATGGCAATACAACTGTAAAAGTAGTGCCCTGTCCCAATTTTGACTTGACTGTAATTTTACCTCCCATGTGGTTTATAATTCCACTGGTAATATAAAGCCCTAGTCCCGAACCTTCAAACTTATCCCTGACATTGTGAGCCCGGTACATTTTTTGAAATATCCTGGCTTGAGCTGTTTTCGGGATCCCTACGCCCGAGTCGCTAACCTGCAAAACCAGCTCTTTTTCCGTATTAGAAATTTTCAAGCTGACTTTTCCGCCGATAGGAGTAAACTTAACTGCATTAGATAAAAGATTGTGCAAGATTATATAGATGGCGTTGGAATATGTTTTATAAGTCTTAATATCTTTTCCGGAGGTAAAATTAAATGTTATTTTTTTATCCTTAATCCTGTTTTTTAAATCCGCTATCAAATCCGCGGCAATCATTAAAGGATTTGCTTCTTCGTATTTATAGGAAAGAATTCCAAACTCCATTCTGGTTACATCCAGCAAGTCGTTGGTAAGTTGTATCATCTTTTGAGTCTGGTCGTAAATTCTATTCAGGGATTTTTTTTGTTCAACCGAAAAATTCTGACCATCCTCATTTAACCTCTCAATAGACCAGGCGACGGCAGAGAGGGGAGTGCGCAGGGTGTGTGAGGCAAAGTATAGAAAATCATCCTTGGCCCGGTCAATGGCCACTTGTTGGCTGACATTCCGGTAAATATTAACCGCCCCAACAACTATCCCGTCCAAAATTACCGGAGCCGAGGTGATAAACAGAGGGATTTTTTCAACCCCTTTTTTTACTAAAAAATAAATCCCGTGTCCGACTTGGGCAGTTGTAAGCGCCAGTTGGATTGGCCGCATATCTTTTGGTATTATTTTGCCTTGCTCATCTGCCAGTTTAAACTCCGTAAATACGGATTTGCCCAGCATATTTTTTGTTTTCCAACCGAATATTACTTCGGTTTTTTTATTTAAAGCGATAATCGCCCCTTTTTTATCCATAGCTATTACACCGTCACCGATGCTTTCCAATAAAGCTTCTCCTTTCACAAATTCTTCTTTTAAAGACCTGTTTAAAGCTTCCAGCCGGGCGGCATGTTCTGCCAATTCTGTCTCCGCTTTTTTTTGTTCGGTAATATCGTGCTGAATTTGTATATAGAAAGCCGATTTTCCTGCTTCTTTAATGGGGACGTAACTGGAATTAATCTGATACAGGGAGCCGTCTTTGCGCTTATTGATCATTTCTTTGGTTGTAAAAGATTTACCACCTATCAGCGCCCGATGAAGTGCCTGATACACCCGGGGGGGAGTTTTACCGCTTTTGAAGATATTGGGGTTTTTGCCTTTGACTTCCGAAAATTTATAACCTGAGAGTTTTTCTAAAGCAGGGTTAATATAAACGATAGATAGACTTGCATCTGTTATGACGGTTGGTTCAGGCAGAATTTTAAATAAGGATAAATAACCTAAAAGGTGGCTCATTCGACCTCCGATCTTAGCAGTTGCAATCTTGGGATAGCAATGAAGTGATTATCATAGTAAATAAGTTTTTTATTCAACAGATGATTAATTTCTATGGTAACCCGCTCCCTTGACAGCCCGGTCAGACTGGCGATATCCTGGTGAGTAAACCAGTAAGAAATAATGGTGCTTTCCTTTTCATTCTTGCCGAAACAAGCAGCCAGGTCCAAGATCATTGCCACGATCTGCTGGTATGCGCCGCCGAAAATTTTAAATTCCAGTTTTTTGATCGCTGACTGCGAAAAGGAGGATAATTGCTGTAATATTTCCATTCCGGCATCGGGTTTTTCCGCCACCAATTGCCGTAATTTATTTTTCTCACAACTGTAGACTTCTACCGGTGTAAGAGATTCGAAGTAGTATTTATTAGGTTCCGGTTCGAAAGTCCATAAAATCGGAAAAATCGAGGAAGGGGGGAAAATATGCAGTGTCAGTTCTGCGCCTTCCCCGGATATTGTATATAACCTGACATAACCCTGGTTAAGAAAAAAGATACGATTAAAATCATCAGCTTCCGTGATCGTCTCTTTCCTTCTATAAAGCATGGGTTTAGATTGTTTTAAGAAACTGTCCAGCATATAGGCGGGTGATTGCCGGAAGAGTATAACATTTCGGGGATTATTCTACAACAAACGTTCCTATCATACCTTTTTCGGTATGCGTGGGTACGGAGCAGTTATATTCAAAGCTTCCAACTTTGTCGGCGGTGAATTCAACCGTTTCCTGTTCATCTTTTTGGAGGTTTTTGGTTGCCACATTTAAGTCTTTAATAGTTAAATTGTGCATACCGAGCTCATTTTTAAAGGTGATTTTTACCTTTTCTCCCAGTTTAACCTTAATTTCCGCCGGCTCAAATTTAAACGGCGTCCCAACTACGGTGAATTCCCTGACAGTAGGTTCCGCTGTTGCTGTGGGGGCTGGGGTTTGAGTTGCCTGGATCTGAGCTTGTTCAGGTTGTGCCGGTTTGGACATAAGCATCCAGCCAAAGAAAATTATAGCTATAACTACAATGAAGCCAGCGATGTATTTTGTGTTCGTGCTCATGATTAAGCACATTATCTACTGGTTATATAGAAATTTCTGTGATTTCGGTCACAATTTTAAATGAGGAGATTCATCTTTTAAATCTTTTAACAATACTGGCCCGGATTTCCGCATCTACCAGGGCATGGTGCAAAACAGGCAGGATAGAAACAAAAATAATTCCTCCGACTATCGGTAAAAGATACTTATCAACATCAGGGATTAAATTTCCCAGGTAATATCCGGCAGAGGTAACTCCGATTGCCCAGACAACGCCCCCAATCAGATTAAAAGCAACAAACCGCCTGTAATTCATCTTGCCGGCCCCTGCCACAACCGGCGCAAACGCTCTGATAACGGGGATGAATCTAGCCAGAATGATCGTTTTGCCTCCGTGTTTATCATAAAATTTTTGAGCCCTGTCCAAGTGTTTCTTGTTAAACAG
>MFDZ01000018.1:0-138 GCA_001777455.1 Candidatus Daviesbacteria bacterium RIFCSPLOWO2_02_FULL_41_8 | reverse complement strand
CCTGGAGCCGATTAAATAGCCGATACTGTCTCCTAAAACGGCAAAAATAAAACAACCTATTATCAAAATGGTTATATCTAAAAATCCCTGAGAAGCTAAAAAGCCGGCAGTAAAAAGTAAACTGTCTCCGGGAAAGAA
>MFDZ01000017.1 GCA_001777455.1 Candidatus Daviesbacteria bacterium RIFCSPLOWO2_02_FULL_41_8 | reverse complement strand
GAAAGTGGCGATTTGGCCGGTGATAAGCCCCAAGTAGCGTATTATAAAGTACCCGGCGGTCCCTGCGCCGGCAAAGATCCCGGGACTTGTAGATTTGATACCCAGACTGTTTGGTATAACTCAGACGGAACCAGGGGTCAATCAATTACCATTGGCGGATATTATTGGAACTATATCAGCCCCAGCGAGGGTATCTGGAATTTAACCGATAGTAAGGGTGACTTAGCCGGGGTGTCATTCTACAATGCTGCCGGTGGTCCCTGCGCCGGTAAAGCCGCCGGGACTTGTACCTTTGATTCACATACTGTCTGGTATAACGCGGGAGATCAAACAAGGAGTCAATCAATTACCATCGGAGGAAAATTCTGGAACTACACCAGTCCCAGTGGCGGTGTCTGGAACCTAACTGGTAGCGGTGATTTAGCCAATACGTTCTTTTATGGCGGTCCCTGCGCCGGTAAATCAGCCGGGACTTGTAACTTTGACAGCCGGGCTATGTATGTCAATGATGCCGCTACCGGATCACGGACGGAATCCATTACAGCCTATGGCAGGTACTGGAATTGGAATGAAAATCTTGCTCAGACTGATCAAAACCTTCGTTGGGAACTCCAACCTGCTGATAATAGAGATTTAACTTCCGTAGACAGGTATGCCGGCGGTCCCTGTGCCGGTAAATCAGCCGGTACTTGTACCTTTGACAGCCGGGCCATGTATCTTGAATCAAATAGTTCCAAAACAGAATCTATTACAGCCTATGGCAAGTTCTGGAACTTCAACAGTGCCAATGGTTGGGCTTCCGTGAGCGGTAATGGGGATGATTTAACTACTGTTCCCAGATATGGAAGATAAAAAAGGAAATTTATGAGTAATCTTGTCAAGCTAATTATAATAGGAGCTTTAATTATAGCTGTTCCGGTGACTGTAAAATTGGTCCAACAGCAGCAGATCTTAAAATCCAGGGCAAGTGACCCGAGCTGTTTTGGTCCGGTTGAGGATGATCCTCCGTGTGCCAGAAGAGTCCCCGATCAGCTACCCTGTGCTTCATATGTTTGGAAAGTTGACCCGCCGGGAACTCCCGGTATAAAGCTGGGTGAAAAAAGCAGTGTTTGTTATACAAACGCAGATTGTCCAACAAATAAAGATCAACCTTCTGCTGTTGAAGAGAAAAATAGTGCGTGGTGCTATGAATTTGCAGTAGGCAACAATCACTGTTTGCAGTTGCGGCGTAAGGAAAATTCTCCTGATTGTCCGGGGGGAGGAAAAAATTGTTCAACTACTATTGAAGAAGCCCGTCGGCAACTTGTGCGGGCAGGTGGACCTTTCCAGAATTCAAGTTGTGCCGAAGTTACCAGTGCGGTATGTAATAACTGCGGGGTTTTCGTGCCGCCAAACGCTATCAGGACTGCTCTTTGCCCGGCGGGTTCCTGCGGTGGTGGTGCTACCCCTCCTCCTACACCAACACCTGTCCCTTCAAGGCAGGCGCTTTGTCAAACTACCACTGCTAATAAAACTGTCCTGAATCCCGGAGAGTCTATTACTGTAACTTCAACAGCCAAATCGCCGGTTAAGAAATTCATGTTTGCTTTTTTCAATAATGATAATAATAACCCAGATGGCAGTGGTCCTAAGTTAATCTCCTTTGGTGGTTCGGATTATACCCCTCAAACTGAGCTCTCGATTGCTCAAGCTCAAGCCTCCAAAACATTTAGTTTTTCCGAACTATCCAGACCGGATGGTAATTGGGGCGGGCAGGTTCCCCAGCGGATTCAGGTTAATGGTTATTTCTTTGATAATCAGAATATGCAATCCCTTCCTGATTCGGCTTGTGTCGCCAATTTTACTCTGGCTGCACTTCCAACTCCAACCCCGACTCCTGTTCCTGCCAATCGCATGCCGGGTGATGCTGATGATAACAGGTGTGTCAATATCGCCGATTACAATATTTGGAAACAGGAACGCCAGTCGCAGGTTGCGAAATGCGCTGATTGGGTTGGAGGAGGATCAAGCGGAAATGCGCCGGACGGAGCGGCTGATGCGAGTGACTTTGGAATCTGGTACCGTGAATTTCAAATTGATTCCAAACGTGACGGCTGTATTATTCCAACGCCAAATACTTGTTTAAATCAGCGTTAACATTATGACGAGTAAAATATTAAAAATAATTAACACTGTTTTTCTGGTTATTGTCCTAATGGTTAGCGGAATAGCCGTTGGAACAGTAAAGGCAGATACCCCAGCTCAATTATCGTTTGACCCAAGCAGTGGTGAGATCGCCATTAATCAGGAAAGAAACATTGCCTTTAAAATCAATCCAAATGGCCGCAGAGTCGTAGCTGTAGATGTAACTTTCGAATATATCCCGGATTATGCCAATATTACCAATACTGCTGAACTTAACGGATTCAGTAAAGTGGAGGTTCCCACCAATGTACCAGGCATGAAAAAGTATAGTTTTACAAGACTCGGAAGTCCTGTATCGACAGAAACGGCAGTTGCCGCCCTCTCCCTAAGAGGCATTGCCGTGGTATCATCAGAAATTTTGGTGATGTCTAATATTAAAGTTGTTCTTGATAATGCGACCACCCTGACTGTGGCTAATGGGGGTGTGACTCAAACAAGAGGAGAATATGCCGTTGTGGCTCGGTTAGCCGCAACCCCAACCCCGGCTCCCGGACCTACTGCTACCCCAACTCCTGCTCCAACTTCTACCCCTACCCCTGCCCCCACTTTTACAAAAGAATACCGGATTGCTGAAGCTCCGGCCGATTTTACTGAAACCGGTCCTAATGGATGGAAGCCTTACACTGTTCAACCGATTAAGATTGATAATTTTGCATTCAAGACTAATACTCCCGAACGAAAGTTTATCTGGGTTGAATTTAAGGATACTGCCACTCCCGCTAATATAGTAAGACGGAGTGTTCAGATTAAACTATTAGGCCCTGATCCTTCTGTCGGAAGCTGTGCATTAAGTTTTGAGGGAAACAATACAACACTAACCTTAAAAGCCGGAAAAGATGCCGCATCCGGAGCAATTGTCCGCGGTTTCGGATTGGATAAAGGAACGGTCAAGAGCGGAACGACCACTTTTACGGCCGAACAGGTCAAATCATGGAGAAATGATCAGATCGAGGTGGTGTGGCCAAATGCCAGGGAAGAGGAAATTTTGCCCATCTCTTTAACCAATCCGGACGGGCAGACCAACCCGGACGGCCAATTCTGCGGTGCCGTTACAGCTATGGCTTTGGGGGCCAAAGTTTTCTGCCGGATGCCTTCCAGTCATCAAACCGATAATGTGGACTTAACCTTGGTGGAAAATAGTGCAGGAGGTCAAAGGATAAAGAAAAAGGTCAGTATCGATAAAGACGGTTTGATAGTTGGCTTGCCGCAAAAATTGGAAAAGGATAAAAGGTATACACTGTCACTGAAAGCCCCCCGGTCAATCCGGAAAAATATATCCTTTACGGCCGGGGACGGCATCAACAACCTGGCCAGCTTCACCCTGCCGGTGGGAGATATCTTCCCGGCTGAGGGCGGAGACGGTGCGATCAATACGTTTGACCAACGTGAATTGGTCCGCCAGTGGTCCCTTACTACGGATGTGACTGGCAGATCCGGAGACTTTAACCGGGACAGCAGGATCAATACTTTTGATATGACTTGTATGAAGAATAGTTTTAACCAAGCGGTTGATCCGGAGCCGACTGCCGGTGTTCTCCAACCTTCTGCTTCTGCAACTCCCGGCCCTACTTCTACACCTGGTCCCACACCTACAGCTACTCCGGGCCCGACTACAACACCTAATCCGACTGCGACTCCGGGGCCATGATATGGTATAAAATATATATATGGATAATTTAAATGTGTATACAAATAGTCAGATAAATAACCAATCCGGCAACCGGCCGGGATTTGGCCCCAAAATTATTTTTATTATTTTGGGAATTGTAATTTTAATAGAAGTAGTATATGCCGTAAAAACACTAACTGCTCCTTCCCCTACCCCTCCTTCACCGTCTCAACCCGCTGTTGTTAAACAGCCATTATCTCCCAGGATTTCACTAACTTCTTCCAAATTAAACTACGCGGTTGGTGAAACAATACCGGTGATTGTGATGGTTAATACCGGCGGTAAGTCAGTTGACGGAGTTGATTTGATTATCCGTTTCAATCCCCAAGTCCTGGAAGTTGCACCGGGAGGGCTCTCTAAAGGCAAAATATTCAGTGAGTACCTGTTGTTGTCACAAGATGATAAAACTGGTTTAATCTCTATTTCAGGTGTAAGCGGCGTAAAAGAAAGTTTTATCGGCCAGGGTGAATTCGCTCTGCTTACCTTAAAAGCTAAGCTTCCTGGTAAGACAACTTTGGCGGTTGACTTTCAGAAAGGCACTACAACTGCCTCTAATTTAGTGGAATCAGCAACATCCAAAAACATTTTGGAAAGTGTGGATAATTTGGAGTTAAATATTCAATGAAAAAATTTCTGCCTTTGCTATTTCTATTCCTAATTCTTTTTTTAGTCTTGCCTGCCAGTGTTTTCGCCCAAACTGCTATACTGGAATTAGATCCGGCTAATGGTCCGTTTAATAGAGGCTGTAGTTTTCCCGTAAATATCCGGTTGGATACCGGTGGCGGGCCTACTGATGGTACAGACGCTGTGATTTTTTATGACTCCTCGAAATTGACTGCCACCTCTATTACTAATGGAACCATTTATCCTGAATATGCGGGAAACAGTATTGATGCGCAAAAAGGCACGATTAACATTTCCGGTTATGTTTCCAGCGATACTAATTTTTCCGGAAAAGGTATTTTGGCTACCATAAATTTTACAGTCCCGGGTACTGCCGCTACCGGAGCCACTCAGATTACTTTTGATTTTGATCCAAATAATAAAGCTAAAACAACTGATTCTAATGTTGTTATTCTCCAGCAAGGCTCAGTAGTAGATGTATTAAATTCCGTAGTTAACGCAAGCTACGTGATAGGAACGGCTCCTTGCAGCACCCAACCTACCCCTACTCCCACTCCAGGTCCGGGTTCATCGCCGGCAGTGGTTGTTATTCCGATTGGCGGCTACGCTACTGCTACTCCTGCAGCATTACCTAAAGAATATACACCCCCTGACAAGTTGCTTCCTACAGGGACACAGGAATTCACCTCCACCTTGGTTATTATAGGATCTATTTTAACTGTTTTGGGAATTTTGGGACTGGCACTATTATAAATTAACCTAATTGACCTAATTTCTAATTGACCTAAAGAATGACTAATGCCTTAATGACTAATTTAGACATTTGGTCATTGGGATTTGTTTAGAAATTAGAAATTAGAAATTAGAAATTTAACATGCTTCTATCTGTTCTAATCACCGACTTTCTCGAATACCTGGAGCTGGAACGTAATGTTTCTCAACTAACAATCCGTAATTACGACCATTATTTAAAGCGGTTTTTGCAGTTTACGGGTAATATCGGGCCAGAGGCGATTGATTTGAATTTGATCAGGAAATACAGGTTGTATTTATCACGTTGGAGCGATCCCAAAACTAAAAAGCCCTTAAAAAGAATTACCCAGAATTATTTTATGATAGCTTTGCGGGCATTTCTGCGTTATTTAGCCCGTCAGGATATTCAAACACTGTCACCGGAAAAAGTGGAATTGGGAGAAACCGAAGCAAGGCCGCTAAAAATTCTGGACGACACAGGCTTAAAGAGTTTACTGGAAGCTCCTGATATAACAGATAAAGCCGGTATGCGTGATAAGGCAATACTGGAGCTGCTTTTTTCCACCGGTCTGCGGGTCTCTGAAGCCGCATCACTAAACCGTGACAGTATTAATTTAAACCGGCGGGAGTTTTCTATTATCGGTAAGGGTTCCAAGGAGCGGATTGTTTTTTTGTCGGATTCGGCATGTGAATGGCTTAACCGTTATCTTGATATCCGTAAGGATACTTTTAAGCCCTTATTTATCCGTTTTCAGGGTCGGGTGGATCCGGCCGGAGATGGTGGCGCCATGAGGCTTACTCCCCGCTCGATTGAACGAACGGTAGAAAAATATGTTAAAGCTCTCGGACTTTCCGTGAAAGCTACTCCGCACACTCTACGGCATAGTTTTGCCACGGACCTGCTGATTAACGGAGCCGATATCCGCTCAGTTCAGGAAATGCTGGGACACACCAATATTGCTACAACCCAAATTTACACCCACGTCACCAACAAACACCTCAAAGATGTTCATAAGATTTTTCACTCTGGAAATAAGGGTTGAAAAATCTTGCGAGCTAATCGCTCTTAAATCATTTCACTCGGGAAACAAAGAATGAAATGTTTTGCGGCTTAAATTAAATTTCTCCGTCTTCAGGATTTCTGTTAAACTAGAATAATGGACCGGAATTTAAGGAAACTTATTTTAAAAACTTCCATCTTTATTTTATCCTTAAGTCTTGCCTGGTGGCTAATAAAAAGCGGTATTCTTCACGGTTTAGTAGAAACGGTTCTGCCTTTGAGGTTTATTTCAGAAATTGTGGCCGGTGTTTTATATACCTCTTTCCTAACTTCCCCGATATCTGTCGCCATGTTAGTCGTCCTGGCGCAGGAAAACAATCCTGTTGTGACGGCTTTGTTGGCGGGAACTGGTGCCGCTTTTGCAGACATTCTGATGTTAAAATTTTTTAGAGGCCAACTTTCCTCTAATTTAAATCAGGCTTCAAAACAATTGGATCTTAATAAATTCAATATTCTTTTACAAAAACTTCATTTGGGATTCATGGTGCCCCTTGCGGGAGCGATTATTGTGGCCTCCCCTCTTCCAGATGAACTGGGGTTGATTATGTTGGGGGTTTCTAAGTTGAAATATCGGGAAATTGCAGTTTTAACGTATATATTAAATACCGCCGGAATATTACTGATAGTATTACCTGTTAATATAATCTCATGAAATACGGATTAACCAACGAGCAGGCAAAAGAAGCATTGAATAAATATGGTCCAAATCAACTGCCGGTAAAACGGCAAGTTTCTGCCTTGAAAGTTTTAGTCAGGCAGTTGCAAAATCCTCTTGCTTATCTTCTTTTAGGCGCCATAGTTCTCTCTTTCGTAATTGGGGATGAGCTGGACAGTATTCTAATCGGGGCAATCCTGGTCCTTAATTCCGCACTGGGTTTTTGGCAGGAATATAAAGCTTCTAAAGAACTGGAGGCCCTTCGTAAACTGGAAGTTGAATATTGCCGGGTGGAAAGGGACGGGAAACAAATTGAGATTGAAGCACAAAGAATAGTCCCCGGTGATTTGGTGATTTTAGAATCCGGAGACAGGATTCCGGCAGACGGTCAGATTTTGGAGAGTTTTTCTCTGGAGGTTAATGAATCAATCCTAACCGGCGAGTCTATGCCTGTTGCCAAAACAGTAAGAGAGCAAGAGAATCTGGTATTTTTTGGCACAACCGTGACTTCCGGCCGGGCTAAAATTGGTGTTTTACAAACCGGAATACGGACGAAATTCGGGTCTTTGGTCGAGAGTCTGAGTGATATTAAAGAGGAGCAAACCCCTTTTGAAAAAGCTTTGGCAAATCTAAGTAAAGTTTTAGGGATCGGGGCATTGGTTGTATCAGCTTTGGTTTTTCTTTTAAGAATTTTGCAAGGCTATGATATTCCCTCGATGGCTATCTCAAGTGTTGCTTTAATGGTGGCGGTAGTGCCGGAGGGTTTACCGGCCGTAGTGACAATAGTTTTGGCGCTGGGTGTGCGCAAAATGTACCGGAAGAAAGCCTTAGTCCGGAAGATGATTGCGGTTGAATCCTTAGGTTCTGCCACAGTGATTTGCACGGATAAAACCGGAACCCTGACGAAAAACGAGATGAGGGTGCAGGAGGTTAAAATAGAAGATTCGAAGAAAGCTGATTTGTTAAAGTGCGCAGTTGTTTGCAATAGTGCTAGTTTAGTCTTGAAAGAAAACGGTGGCAGTTTTGATATTTTGGGTGACGGCACCGAAGGCGCACTGTTGATTTTTGCAAAAGATGAGGGCATTGATATTGATCTGTTGAAATCAGAAGGTAAATTAATAGAGGAAATACCGTTTAATCTGGAAAAGAGAAAAATGACGGTTATTTGGCAGGATTCCGAAAAAAGCGAGTTTTGCAAGGGCGCGCCAGAGGTTTTAATCGTAGAGTCTCACTTATCTGAAGCTTTGCGGCAGAAATGGGATTTAGAATATAGGAAAATGGCGGAAAAAGGGCTTCGGGTTTTGGCATTTTCCAAAAATAAAGTATTTTTAGGTTTGGTTGGGATTGCGGACGAGGTCCGCCCCGAAGTGAAAAATGCCATCGATTTAACCAGGAAAGCCGGAATTAAAGTTGTAATGGTAACCGG
>MFDZ01000016.1:12535-18393 GCA_001777455.1 Candidatus Daviesbacteria bacterium RIFCSPLOWO2_02_FULL_41_8 | reverse complement strand
GAAAAGCCAAAACCGCTTCTTTGATAAAGGCAAAAGAAAAAGCTAAACTGGACAGGGAAAAATTAGCGGCAGCTGGTTAAACCTTCAATTTCTCCTGAAAAACGTGTATCATAATTTGAGCCGGTTATTAATACGCATGGAAAAAATCATTTCTCTTGGAAAACTATCTTCTCATATTGCAACATTTAAAAATCAAGGTAAAAAAACTGTTTTAGTGGGCGGGTGTTTTGATATTTTACACCCGGGTCATGTGATTTTTTTAAAAAAAGCTAAAAAAATAGCTGATATTTTGATTGTTTTTCTGGAAAGCGATAAAAAGGTGTGTGAATTAAAAGGAGCTAATCGCCCGGTGCATTCCCAGCGGATGAGAGCTACGGTTTTATCTGCCCTGGCGGCAGTTGATTATATTATTTTATTGCCTTATCTAAGATCGGAAGCTGATTATGACAAGGCTGTACAAAAAATTAAACCGGCTATTATTGCTATGACTGCAGGTTATGAACGAATAGAGCATCATAAAAGAGCAGCTAAACTCACCGGTGCCAAGTTGCAGTATGTTACCAAGAGAATCAAAGATTATTCTACAGGTAAAATTTTAGGTCACTAAATAATGAAAACAAAACTATTATTGCTCGCCGCAGTTTTCATATTGACCTTTACTCTTTTTTCCTATTCGGTGGCTAAAGAGAATTGGCAAAAAACCGATTTTGATACCACTGTTAAGCTACAAGATCACATTTCCCGCCGCTTTGATGGTATTTTTTCTTATTTTAGTTTATTTGGCTCTGCCGAGGTGACAATCGGTTTTTGTTTGATAATGGCCTTCTTGTCGATTCTGCGGAGAAAGTGGCTGTCAATATTAGGCTGGATTATGGTTGTTCCTGCGTCAGTGGCAGAAGTTTTCGGAAAATTGGTGCTTTTCCATCCCGGTCCGCCGGTATTTTTTCATCGGAGCCTCACTCCGACATCACTGCCGTCTTTTTACATCCACACTGATTTTTCTTATCCCTCCGGCCATATGACCAGAACTATTTTTATTATCACAGTTTTTATCTGTATGGTTATTTTCTCTTCTCGTAATATTATTCCCAGATTTGTAGTTTTTTGTTTTTTGATTACATTTGCTTTTTTAATGGGTTTGACCCGGGTTTATTTAGGTGAACATTGGTTATCTGATGTGCTAGGCGGGGGTTTGTTGGGAATAGGAACGGGATTACTTGCTTCAATATTGATTTTACATAGGAAAAAGGTTTAAGATACAAAAAGTTGCCCGAGGGAGGTGAAAAAATGAACAGAAATATTTCAATTATAGTGACTTTGTTAGTATTGGTAGTGATCGTTGGTTATTTGATATGGCTCCGGAGCAGAATTATTCCGCCTGCCCTTGTAGTGCAACCAGAGGATCAGGTACAGGTTGTGCCAACGGCAATACCTACCATAATTGCCAGCGCATCTGCGACACCATCGGGCAAGGAAGCAACTAAGGGAGCCAGTCAGAAGAGTCCTAAGTCGAGTCCTACCTCAAGTCCGTCTGGAAGTGACAGACGAAGCGGTGCTGACAAACCAGAGGATTAAACCGTCTGTTAAATTATATATAATGAATAGATCTCAGGATGAAGTTGAGAAATTGGTTATCGTGGGTTCCGGGCCGGCCGGTTTAACTGCCGCCATTTACGCCGCCAGAGGTAATCTAAATCCGTTGGTAATCGCCGGTAGGGAAGCGGGCGGACAATTGACTTCAACTACCGATGTGGATGATTTTCCGGGCTTTGAAAACGGCGTTCAGGGACCGGAATTAATGGGAAAGATGCGCAAACAGGCAGAACGGTTTAACACCAGGTTTATCAGCGAAGATGTTGTTTCCGTAGATTTAAAGCAAAAGCCATTTGTTGTTTTGACTGAGCGCTCCTCACTCCGCACTAATTCACTAATTATAGCCACCGGTGCTTCAGCTCAGTGGCTTAATTTAGATTCCGAGCAAAAGTTCCGCGGAAAAGGCGTATCTGCCTGCGCGGTCTGCGACGGCTTTTTCTTTAAAGGTAAAGTAGTGGCTGTGGTGGGCGGGGGAGACACTGCCATGCGGGAAGCAAATTACTTGTCTAAGCTTTGTCAACAGGTTATTGTAATTCACAGGAGAGATGCCCTAAGGGCGCAACCTGCTTTGCAGGAGTTAGTTAAATCTAAATCAAATGTGGAATTTGTTTGGAATACTGAGATAACTGAGGTACTGGGACAGGAAAAAGTCACGGGAGTGAAGATTAGAAATACTCAAACAGGACAGATTAGTGAACTCGCAGTTGACGGATTGTTCGTAGCAATCGGTCACGAACCGAATACCGGGTTTTTAAAAGGGGAACTGGCATTAGACGAAAAAGGTTATATTGTTGTCACCGGTGAAACTAAAACTAATATCCCGGGAGTATTTGTAGCTGGTGATGTGGCAGACCACAAATACAGACAGGCAGTCACAGCAGCCGGCGCCGGTTGTAAAGCCGCATTTGATGTGGAAGAGTATTTGGAAAAAATAGAATTACCGACTGAAGGCAACGGAGGTGTATAATAAATTTTATGGATGTGATTGCATATCTGATTAAGATTTTGCCTGCAAGGCCGGCTTTTGCTCATTGTGATATTCCGTGCGGGATTTATGATCCTCAAGCGGCCCAATTGGCGGCCAAGACCGTTTTAAAAATGGTACAGAAAATAAATGAGGAACCTTTGCCTGAAAATGGAAGACCAGAAGTAATTAAGGAATCTGTTGTTAGGTATGAAAATGCGGTAGGCAGATATGTATTTACCAAAGAAGCTCATGCGGAAATCTGTAAAAAAGAGATTTTAATTTTGTGGACTGATTATTTTAAGACTGAGCATTTAGAAAAGTTCCCGGATCTGCATGAGTTGGTTTGGAAAACAGCTAAGCTTTGTTCGGCCAACAAAAGGGCAGTGGATGAAGCAAAAGCTAACGAGTTGATTGCGTCAGTAGATAAGATTGCAGAAATTTTTAATCAGACAAAGAAGTAATAAAATTTCTAATTTCTAATTTCTAATAAACGAAGTTTGAAAACTCAGCTTTCAAACAAAGTTTTCAAGCTTCGCTTATCAAACCCCAATGTCCTAATTTCTAAATTTAGACATTAGTCATTCTTTAGGTCAATTAGAAATTAGGTAAATTAGGTCAATTTCTCAATGATGATCCCAATAACAAGATACAAGGTATATGGCAACAGTATGCTGTCGACTCTAAAACCCGGCCAGGATGTTTTGGTGTTTACTTGGGCGTATATTTTTTCAAAGCCAAAAGTTGGAGATTTAGTGGTAATTAAAAATCAAGGCAAAGAAATGGTCAAGCGTATTCAAAAATGCGACGGCCGTCAGTTTTTTGTTATGGGAGACAATAAACAAGTTTGCCGCTGCTGCGGTAAAAAAGAAAGTACTGATAGTAGAAGCTTTGGGCCGGTTGATATATCGGAGATTATTGGCAAGGTGATATTTGTTAGATAGTCAGAATGTGAGATAATGAAATTATGATAGGTCTTGCCTCTAAAGATACACAAGAGATACCAGTTACTATAAAAGGTGGTAGGGTTGATAATGAGATTGTGCATATTCCGACACAGGAGAAAGAATGGACACAGGGGGTAGGACAAAATGTTAAGCAGATTCCGGGAACAGAATCTCCTTTTGGTACAGAACATAATATTGCACCGCCTGCTTCTGGGTCTATCGCAAACAGTAAAGACTTTCAAGCAGCCGGAGCTGAAGTAATTGGCGCAGAACCAGCTTTTGACCCAGCAGATTTTTCAGATATAGCAAAAAAAACAACAGGTCATGTAATTAGTTTCGTTAATCAGCAAGGGGGACTGTCAGCCCATGAAGAAACTGCTGCGGGTTCAACAATCGTAAATTTTGCAAGAAGAAAAGCACGACTTGTTAAAAAAGCACTTCAACTGCAAAAGCAGGCAGCTTAAAAATATGGAAGTTACACAAACAACGACGAATAGTATAGATACTACCAGTGTAACAATTGTAGGTATTGGAATTTTGGCTGTAATTTTAGTATTAGTCGGAATATTTTTTTTCCTGAAAAAATATCTGGTGGGTTGGATTAAATACCGGGACCGGGAGAAAAATTCTTTGCAATTTGTGCTTTTGCAAATCAAAGTGCCCCGCGGCAATGAGGTCAAAATTGATGTGGCCGAGCAATTATTCGGTACTTTAGCTTCCCTGCGCAAGTCCGGGGGATTGCTGGGTATGTTTACTCCGCAGCCGCATTTAGCTTTTGAAATTGTAGCTCTGCACGAATCAGTCCGGTTTTTTGTGGCCTGCAATAAATTTCATCAGGATCTGATAGAAAAACAAATTCACGGCGCTTATCCCGATGCAGAAATAAAGCCGGTGCCGGAATATAACATCTTTTCCGAAACGGGGGAAACAGCTTATGCTCAATTGAAACTGAAAAGTTCCGATTATTATCCCATTAAGACTTTCCGGGACCTGCCGACTGACCCGCTATCATCTTTAACTTCGGCTTTTGCCAAGATGCAGGCCAACGAGGGGGCGGCTATCCAGTTGATTATTGCCCCTGCCGGCAGTAGCTGGAAAGACGCCGGCAGAAAGTGGCTGAAAAATCAAAAAGACCCGGGTGATGAAAAAAAACCCAAAGCTCCGCCCGATGCTAAAGAACTGGAGGCAGTGGAAGGGAAATTAGCTAAGGCGGGTTTTGATGTCAGTTTGCGGATCGCCACCTCCAGTACTTCCAAAGAATCTGCCAAGGCTCATCTAACTAATATTAAAGCCAGTCTGGAGCAATTCTCCGGGCCATATAACTCCTTTACCGGCGCCAAGGTTTATTCAGAGAAGGGATTTTTAACAGATTTTATATATAGGTATATGCCCAGGTTTGAAAAGCCTTCGGTTTTAACCGCAGATGAGCTGGCCTCACTTTTTCATTTTCCCAATAAGTCCATTGAAACTCCTTATATCAGCTGGCTGTCTTCCAAGCGAGCCCCGGCTCCGGAAAAAATTCCCAGCTCCGGTTTATTTTTGGGCAGGTCTGTTTTCCGGGGCGTAGACCGGCCGGTGTATTTATCGGAGGATGACCGCCGCAAGCATATGTACATAATTGGTAGAACCGGTACGGGTAAGTCGGAACTACTGAAAACTTTGATGCTGCAGGATATTTTGGCCGGCAAGGGGCTTTGTTTTATTGATCCACACGGAGACGCGGCAGAGGAGCTATTACAATTGATCCCGCCCCAGCGGGCTGAAGATGTAATTTATTTTGATCCTTCAGACATGATTCGGCCATTTGGTATCAACATGCTGGAGGCCTACAATGAAGAGCAAAAACACTTCGTGGTGGCCTCCATCATCGGTCTGATGTATAAGCTATTTGATCCCAATAAAACCGGTATTATCGGTCCGCGGTTTGAGCACGGAGTCAGAAATGCCATGTTAACTGCCATGAGCGCGCCCGGTGCCACCTTTGTGGAGGTAGTCAGACTGATGACTGATGCAGATTTTGTGAAGGAGATTTTGCCGAAAGTACAGGATCCGGTGGTCAGGCGTTATTGGACAGATCAGATTGCCCAAACTACTGATTTTCATAAATCGGAAGTGCTGGATTATACGGTTTCCAAATTCGGCCGGTTTGTTACCAATAAAATGATGCGGAATATCATTGGTCAGTCAAAATCCTCATTTGATCTCCGTAAAGTGATGGACGAGGGCAAGATTTTAATTATGAATCTGTCCAAAGGCCGGATTGGGGAGGAAAATTCCAATTTTCTGGGGCTGATTTTAGTACCGAAAATTCTGGCGGCGGCTATGTCGCGAACCGATGTGGCAATGGAACAGCG
>MFDZ01000016.1:10729-12525 GCA_001777455.1 Candidatus Daviesbacteria bacterium RIFCSPLOWO2_02_FULL_41_8 | reverse complement strand
TGACACTTTTGCCGATATTTTGTCCGAGGCTAGAAAATACCGGCTGAATTTAGTGGTGGCTAATCAATTTATCGGTCAAATCGGGGAAGATTTAAAAAATGCCGTTTTCGGCAACGTCGGTACCATCATCGGTTTCCGGGTCGGGGTAACTGATGCCAATTATCTCCAACATGAATTTTCACCCACTTTTACAGAGGCGGATTTGGTTAACATTGAATCGCCCCATGTTTATATTAAAACTATAGTTAACGGTGAGCCGGTGGTGCCGTTTTCGCTCGATACCACCAAAGATATGAAAAAATGGAAGGCCATGTTAAATCCGCAAATCGGTCACGCGATCCGCGAGCTATCCCGCCTAAAGTATGGCCGTGACGTCACCCAGGTGGAAGCAGAGCTGGCTTCAAGAGCCAGGTTATAGAGAAAATGTCATCCTGGAGGGAGCGTAGCGACCGATAGGATCTATGAATAAACAATACTACGTTTATATCCTAACAAATTTTACAGACACTGTTTTATATACAGGAATTACAAATGATTTGGTAAGAAGAGTTTATGAACATAAGCAAAAATCAGTTTCTGGTTTTACTGAAAAATATAATGTAAGCAAGTTACTCTACTATGAAGTATTTCAAGATCCGCGTAATGCTATTAAAAGGGAGAAAACAATTAAAAATCTGCTAAGAAGAAAAAAGATAGATTTGATTAAAGGTAAAAATCCAGACTTTAAAGATCTATATCAAGCTATTTTGTAATTGTCATCTGGAACGAATTATTCTGTAGTCATCTTGGAAGCCATGAAGTGGCTGATAAGATCTGGAGGATAAAGATTCTATCGGCCTTCGGCCTCCAGAATGACAGTCGTAGTAATCTTTGGTACAATTAGCGGCAGGCCCGTAGCTCAATTGGTTAGAGCATCAATCTTATACATTGAACGTTACTGGTTCGAGTCCAGTCGGGCCTACATTTGGTTCCAGGTTCGAATCCTACGTTTTGCAAAGCAAAAGGAAAGCTCCGCTTAGTCCGCCCACAGTTTGAAATAGGATTTTTATTGAGAAACTGCTTGATAGAAACTTTTGTATCTCTGTGCACCCAATTCAATAACTCTTTTATAAGGCATTTTAGGTGGATTAATAAAAACATATGTCAGTTGAGAAAGCAGTTTTCCTGAAACTATTCCATCAATGAAACTAAAGCCGCTTGGATCCAGTTGAAGTCGTTGGAGCCAGTCATGCAAAAGAACGTGTCCTTCGGCTACAGTGATGTCAAGACTATCATCGGTTAGTATGCGTTGTTTACCATAGCGGTGCAAACCTTCCTTAAGAGCCTCCTCTACAACCCCTTCAATATCTGTTGGCCGTCGCAAATGCTCCTCTGCTACTAACAGGCAACTGGGAGCATATGGATACAATGTAGATAATCTCAATTCGTCTGGAGGATGAGGTATTTGGAGAGCATCACACCTCTGATTGTAAAATTCTTCCAAGTGCAGTGCTTCAAATCCCACAGCTTGAGTAACACTACTAGGTAAGCTAAATCCTGATTGATGCCAGCGAAGAATTGCTAATTCTGCGTCTCTTGGTACAGGTTGTTTTGCGAATGTTTCCAAAGCAGGTAGTGCTATATCCGTGTATATCTGTCCGAAGAGACTTTCTAATGCAGCTGCCGTATATTCCGGACTCATAACTCCTCTAATTTAACTTTAGCTTCGCTGGTTTGACCAGCAATAAATTGCAAATACTTTTCAGTGGTGGAAAGCCTTTTGTGGCCGGCTAGTTTGGACACCATAGTCATCGGGA
>MFDZ01000016.1:6657-10712 GCA_001777455.1 Candidatus Daviesbacteria bacterium RIFCSPLOWO2_02_FULL_41_8 | reverse complement strand
ATTTGGCGCCTTTAATGCCGGCCATTCTGAAGTATCGGTCAACAGCGGTTCTAATGTTCCTAATAAGCAAGGGTCGGCCGGTTTTGGTGACAAATAAAGCGTGATTCGGGGTTTTGGCCCTTTTTGGGTGATAATTTTTAACAGCTTCCGCAGCGGCTTTGTTTAATGGGATCATTCTTTCCCGGGTATCTTCAAACGGGGGAACATGCAGAGTTAAATTCTCTACATCTACATCTTCCAGCCCGAGTTTACTCAACTCTCCGATCCTGATGCCGGTTTGAAGCAGGAGTTCTATGACTGCCAGCATCCTGGTATCAGCTCTGGCCGCATCCCGCAGGCTCCGGTATTCCAGTTTAGTTAAAATCCGGGGCGGTTTATTTTCAAATTTAGGGTGTTCCAAGCCTGTTGCGGTATCGGTATTGATTAGACCTGAAGTTTTTAAGAATTTAAAGAAAGTTTTGGTGGAGTTAGTTTTCCGGGAGATTGATTTGGGGGTATAGTGTTCGTCAGCCAGCTTTTGCATGAATGACTGAAGATCAGTAGTCTCGATTGCGGCAGGATCAGTTTTTTCCTGATCTGCTAAATATTTGACCAGTTGCTCAATGTCTTTGCCATAAGCTAAGATAGTAGCTGAGGCACGGGAGCGGCCCTTAAGATGGCCGACAAATTGTTGGTGCGCGTCGCGCAGAGTAGACATAGTACAAATTATAGTATTATAGGATGGCGTTGTCAAGTGCCATCCTGCGAGAAATAAACCATTATGATTAAGAAAATAGTTTTAGGGTTAGTTATTTTAGTTATCTTAGTGATAGCATACAATCTGGCCATTCAAATTCTGAAAGCCACTAAATCGGGTGAGCGGTTATCTCAAGCCGCGGAATCGGTTTATCAACTGGAAATTAAGAATAAAACTTTAAAGCAAAAACTAAAACAAATTCAATCGCCGCAATTTATTGAAGCAGAGGTCAGAAACAGGCTTGGACTGGCCAAAGCCGGGGAAACAGTGGTGGTTATTCCGGAGGAAAGGTTGAAATCAGTGTTGGGTACAAGCTCCCCAGTCCAAATCAGGCTGCCCAATTGGCTGGGCTGGTGGAAAGTGTTTTTTAAGTAAAAAGTCATTGGGAAATTATATCAAATTTAAGCTTCTATCATCTTTGCGAAGCGAAGTATGAGAAGATATCACGGCTTTAGCCGTGGAGATTCATCCCTATTATTGTCAGAACCAAGTCATTTTTTCCGGTATTTGTTATCTCATGCTTTTCGCCGGGATCGATAGTTACGCAGGCTCCCGGAATTAAACTATATTTATTATCATTTACTATAATTTCTCCTGTGCCGTTTTCTGCCAAAAAAATTTCATACATGTCCTGATGGATATGACTACCAGCAACCTGTCCTGCCGCGAGAATAGTTTTGGCAAGTTGTGTTAAATGAGGGACTTGTCCATTTGCAATCAGGACTTTCTTTTTGATCTCAGGATTATGAGAGACTCCGGTTTCAACGATATCTTTCAATGAGCTGTATTTCATGATTCTGATTATATCAAAAGTGTGTCTTTGTGGGGCTTGCGGGATATTAGAACCTGGTTCGTATGGGATTTGACAAAAAATCAAGGAGATCGTATAATAAGTAAGGAGGATTAAAATGAGTTTTACAACAACTTTAACCACAAAAAATCAATTGACGCTACCTAAACCCGTTAGAGATAAACTGGGGCTGAAAAAGGGTGCTAAAATTGATATTTTCCCCACACTCAACGGTGGATTTATTGGAAGGCCGAGAGTGCAGTCAAACATTCTTGAATTTGCCGGTGACCTTGCTCATTTAGATGATGGAAGATCATGGAAAGAAATAAGAGATGAAGCCGAAAGATTAGCTGTAAGAGAATGGATTTCTCAAAAGCGCCCATATGACAAAAATCGTAGCCGTTGATACCAATGTTTTGTTAGATTATCGCCTGAAAAGAAAACCTACGTTTAATATGGCACGGCTTCTAATAGAAGATTGTTTAAATAGTAAAATCCAGATTTTTATACCCAGTATCGTTTTTCCGGAATTAGAATGGGTACTGCGGTCGTTCTACAAACAACCGAAGGAATTGATTGTTAGATTTCTCGAGAGCCTTCTTGTCCTGGAAGGAGTTTTGGCAGAGAATAAATCCGCTATGCGGAATGCTTTAAGTATTTTTAGCCAATCAAACCTGACATTTACCGATTCAATCATTTTAATTGAAATAGAGAATTTCGGGCCGGATGAGTTTTTGACATTTGATGAAAACTTGAAAAAGATCTACCGGGGAGCTTCTTTACAAAACTAGTATGTTGCGGGGGGGAGAGTTGAACTCCCTGCCTCAAGATTATGCACCTTCTCGCATTACTGCAAGGGTAGGACTATATCATCATCCTTTTAACAGGACGTCTGGCGTGTAGTCTCTACAGGGTCCGACATTTTGTCGGACTTCCCTCGGTATTGCCCTGTACCATGTGGTACAGGGGTTCACCGATATAGCCGGATTCTCAACAAAAGATTACTCTTTAGTGGGCCCATTGTATTAAGCCTTGTGTGCAGCCGTTACACTTCCCCGCGAGCACATTATAGCATAGAATATAGCCTATGTGGTACCTATATATTCTGCTTTGCAAAGACGGAAGCCTATATACGGGAATATCTACTAACGTAGAAAAAAGGTTTCTGGAACATAAAAATGGCAAGGGTGGTAGGTATACCAGATCCCACCAGCCGGTTAAATTGGTTTATCAGGAAGAATTGGCCAATCATTCGGAGGCCTTAAAAAGAGAATTCGAGATCAAAAGCTGGCCTAGAAAGAAAAAGTTGGAGTTACAAGAACAAAGAGATAATAGTGGCCGCTCCGGCCAGAGTCATTAAAGCTACAATCAGCCAGCCAAAAAAAGTGGTAATTTTGCCGTTAACCCACCGGCCCATAATTTTGCCGTTTCCACTGAGGAGCACTATCAAAACTAAAATTACCGGCGCGATTAAACCATTAAAAACAGCCGAATATATTAAGACTTTAATAGAATCAAACCCCAAGAGGTTGATACCCAAACCTATACCGGTGGCGATGATGATGACTCCGTAAAAAGCATTGGCTTCCCGCAATCTCCGGTACAGCCCGAATTTCCAGCCAAAACTTTCAGAGAGGGCATAAGAGGCGCTTCCGGCCAAAATCGGCACTGCCAGCATGCCGGTTCCGATTATACCCAAGGCAAAAAGCAAATATGTTCTTTCTCCGGCAATCGGCCGCAAGGCTTCCGCGGCTTCTGCGGCAGAGGTAATATTGGTAATACCGTGGCTAAAAAGGGTAGCTGCGGCAGCTGCGATGATAAAAAACATTACCAGATTGGACAAAAACATACCCGACCAGACATCCATCCGCATATTTTTAACTTCCTTTGGCGTAGTTTCTTCCTGCCGCAGTTTTAAAGTGGTTTTGCCGCCCAAAATCTGTTCTTCCACTTCTTGTGACGTTTGCCAGAAAAACAGGTAGGGAGAAATGGTGGTTCCCAGGACTGCGGTAATCAAAAATATTTGATCTTTGGAGAAAACAATCGTAGGAATAATTGCTTTTTGCAGTGCTTCGTTCCAATTGATATCAACCGTCAGGGCAGAAAAGACATAAGACAGCAGTACCAAAGCCAACCATTTTAAGTACTTGGCATATTTTTCGTATGTAGTAAATATTTGAAGAGCCAAAGTAATTATGGTAAAGCCCAAAATCATTGTAGTAAAGCTGAAGTGGGGAAAAAGCAGTTGTGATGCTTTGGCCATGGCACCCAGATCAGCGCCGATGTTTAAAGTATTGGCGGCAAATAAAAGCATTGTGGCAATATACAAAACCCACTTGGGATAATATTGCCTGATATTGGCGGCCAACCCCCGGCCGGTCACTAAACCGATCCGGGCGCACATTTCCTGCACGACCGCCATCAAAGGGAAGGTATAAGGGGCCAGCCACAAAAAGTTGAAGCCAAACTGAGCACCAGCCTGAGAGTAGGTAGTAATACCGGATGGATCGTCATCTGCTGCTCCAGTAG
>MFDZ01000016.1:2040-6647 GCA_001777455.1 Candidatus Daviesbacteria bacterium RIFCSPLOWO2_02_FULL_41_8 | reverse complement strand
ACCCAGTGATTTCCAGTAGTCTTTGGCTTGATTAAGTTGTTTTCTGGAAACAAAGGCCTGGGAGATTTTTCTGGAAGTATCAATGGTTTTATCCAACATATCGGCCGGAGCACCGGCCATTTTCTCTAAAAATTTCTCGGAAGCGGACATAACTCAAGAGTAACCTCTCTGCTTTGCGCCGTCAAGCAGGGTGTTTATAATTCGAACACAGTGAGAATTCCAAGTTCTGCTTATGGTAAAATGAGCGTAGTCCGGCAGGGTAGCTCAGTCAGTTAGAGCGCGGCACTCATAACGCCGAGGTCGTGGGCGCGCACCCCACCCCTGCTACATGACAACTGGTCATCCCGTACTTGATACGGGATCCATAAATATAATACTGTTAAATGGATTCCCGCTTTCGCGGGAATGACAGAAAAAATAAAGATTGCCACTCTAATCGCTCGCAATGACAAAAAGGAAACTATGAAAATAATTGTATTAGCCGGGGGAGAAGGCAAAAGAATGTGGCCGATTCAGACTGACAAATGCCTGCTCCCTTTTTTGGGAAAACCCCTCTTATACCACAATCTCAAGCAAATCAAACTCCACCTGGAAGGAGTCCGGGCCCACCTTCCAGGTGAATTGGATAGTTTTGTAATAATAGCTAATCCCCAGAGCAAAGAAAAAATTGCAGAAATTGCCCGGGAATTGGACCTAAATTTTCAAATAGCTGTGCAAAATGAGCCGAAAGGCATGGCGGATGCCCTACTTTCCGCCAAGGATTTACTGGATGGAGAAATATTGATAGTTAATGCCGAAGATGTTTTAGACAAACATATATATCAAGACGTATTAGATGCAGCCCAAAAAACAAAAGCAGATGTGTTTTTCCCCGGCATCAGTTTTGGTAAATATTTTCCCGGCGGTTATTTAAAATTGGAGGCCGACAGGGTGTTAGGAATAGTTGAGAAGCCGGGAGAAGGCAACGAGCCGTCTGATGTAGTTAAGCTGGTGACAGATTATTTTAGAGACGGCAATTCGCTCATCAGTTATTTACAAAAAGTATCTTCGGAGGAAGATGACCAATACGAAGTGGCGATTTCTGAGATGATTACCGATGGTTTAAATGTTAGGTTTGCCAATTATAAAGGGATATGGCTACCCTTAAAATACCCCTGGCATATTTTAGATATTACTGCCTATTTATTGTCTCAAGTTGAACAAAATATTTCCTCTCAGGCAAAAATATCGGAGAAAGCAACCATAGAGGGTAATGTGATTATTGAAGACGGAGTAAAGGTGCTTGAGGGAGCAGTAATAAAGGGTCCGGCGTATATTGGCAAAAATTGTATTGTAGGAAACAATTCCATGGTCCGGGAGTCGAATCTGGAAGAGGGATGCGTGACCGGTTTTAGTTCTGATATAACCAGAAGTTATATTGGAACAAATTCCTGGTTTCATACCAATTATATCGGAGACAGTGTTTTGGAAGGCGATTTAGGTATGGGATCCGGGGCGGTTATTGCCAATTTAAGACTTAATAATCAAGGGGTGGCAGTTGGCGAAGAAAAGATTAATACCGGAAGAAATAAACTGGGCCTCATGGCCGGAAAAGGAGCTCGGATTGGGGTAAACGCTTCCACTATGCCGGGAGTTAGAGTTGGATCCGGTTCACTGGTTGGCCCGGGGGTGGTTTTAAGAAAAGATTTGCAGGAAAATAAAAAAATCACTTTTAAAGAAGAATCGTATGAGGTAGCAGACTATCAATCTACCGCCACCAGCTATGATCAATTCAGAGACAAGTTAAAATAAACCTCCAGATACACGAGTTCCAGGTGATTCTATGGTACAATAGAGATTGACAAGCATATGAACAAAATATACCGATTTATTATTTGCCAGAAAAACTATTTCCTTAAAAAGGAGTGGTTTGAGTAAGAGTATCCCAGAAAAATGGGAATAACTCTCATTTAGACCGCACCTTCTAGTTAAGGAGCGGTTTTTTTTGTGGATCAATAATTATGAGTAGAAATCATATCGAAGTAAAGACATTTACAGCTGTAATAAGAGGACACAATATAACGAGAGATCGACATCTTGCATTAATAGTGTCGGAAGCGAGAACAACTCGTTCAGGTATTATCATAGCTCAGACAAGGTTACCGGCATATATTCAATCGCCTGTTGAGAGTATATCATTTCGGGGTGTAACGCTCGGAAATAGTTTATTGATTCCATGGGAATTTCTTGAGACGCGCGGGCCGTTAGTTATTGTAAGGCAACCTGTCGTTGGTATTTGTGATCTTCATACAATTGCGATGAGCGACCTTATAGCAGACAGTAGAAGAATAAAATCGAAGTAACTTATCAACGGATTGAATGAAAATTTCTACTAACCTCAGGCTAATCCTCGTAGGTTTAAAACCACTTCTAAAAGTGATATATTCTACCTACTATGAAAAAAAGAGTATTTTCCGGCATTCAGCCTTCAGGAAATTTACATATTGGTAATTATTTAGGGGCCCTCAAAAACTGGGTGGCTTCTCAGCAGGACGCAGACAATGTTTTTTGTATTGTAGACCTGCACGCCATCACCGTGCCGCAGGATCCGGAAATCTTGAAGCAAAAAATCAGGGAAGTAGCAGGAATATATTTTGCGGCCGGCATTGATCCCAAGCAGTCAATCGTGTTTGTTCAATCCGATGTCAGCGCTCATGCGGAATTAGCCTGGATTCTAAATTGCTTTACCCCGATGGGCTGGATGGGCAGAATGACTCAATTTAAGGATAAATCAGGCAATCAAAAAGAAAGTGTGAGCGTCGGCCTGTTTGACTATCCAGCCTTGATGGCCGCCGACATTTTGCTTTACGACACCGATGAGGTGCCAGTGGGGGAGGATCAAAAACAACATGTGGAGATCACCCGCGACATTGCCCAGCGTTTTAACTCGATCTACGGAGAAACTTTTAAATTGCCCAAGCCGGTAATCCCCAAATCAGGCGCCCGGATTATGGATCTTATTGAACCTACTAAAAAGATGAGCAAAAGTGATGACCGTGAGGGTCGGACCCTTCCACTGCTGGCTTCAACAGATCAACTGAGGTCTGCTATCATGGGCGCGACAACTGATTCACAAAAGGAGATAAGGTTTGATGCTAGTCGCCCGGGGATTTATAACCTGCTGGAAATCTACGAAGGAGTAACAAGGACAAGCCGGGAAGAGATTGAGTCAAAGTTTTCCGGCAAAGGCTATGGTGATTTTAAAAAAGATTTGGCAGAAGAAGTTATAGCATTTCTGGCTCCTTTCCAAAAGCGCTACCAGGAATTAATAGACAATCCGTCACATCTGGAAGATTTACTTAAAGAAGGAAAGGTCAGGGCAGAGGAGTTGGCAAATAAGAAACTAGCCGAGGTGAAAAGCAAGGTCGGATTAGGATAAATACCCTATATGAATGCTACTGTTACTCAGACTATTTCCTTTGAGGATTTTGCTAAAGTGGAGTTAAAAGTAGGTACCATTTTAGAAGCAGAGACAGTAGAGGGGAGCGAGAAACTGATTAAATTCAAGGTGGATCTGGGTCCCATAGATGTCATTCCTGCGAATGCAGGAATCCAATTAAACGAGTCCGGTCCGAAAATGGATCCCGACATTCGTCGGGACGACAAAGAGGAAAGCGGGGGTGCCAAGAACGAAATGGCTGAGAAGAAAAGAGACATCCGACAAATCCTGGCCGGGATTAAACAGTGGTACAAACCAGAAGATTTGGTGGGGAAACAAGTGGTAGTGGTAGTTAATTTGGAGCCCAGGACGATGATGGGTTTAGAATCTCAGGGGATGATGTTAGCCGCAGACGGTGAAGACGGCCCGGTTTTTCTTACAGTACCTAAAGTGGTACCCGCTGGTGCCGAGATAAGGTAGTAATTTTGCCTCAAATGTGCTAGAATCCACCCATGGCAAACGGCAAAAGAAGAGTTAACCTCAACAAAAAGCTCTTCCCGGTTTTTAAAGGACTGATTATTTATATTTTAATTGCCGTGGCGGCATTGATTTTCTTCTATCAGGTTTCCGGCGGACCTTCTGATAAGCCTGGCAACGAAGTGCCGATTTCACAAATTATTTCCGATGTAAAAGACGGTAAAATTCAAAAAATTTCTCTGGAAGGGGATAAAATTACGGCCGAAGTTAAAAATTCCGATCAAAAGTTAACCTCACACAAAGAAGCCGGCGAGTCCATTTATAAAATCCTGGAATCAAGCAGCGTTGACCCAAAACTAATTACCATTGAAATAAAAGATTTATCCATTCAACAGGCCTGGATCGGTATTTTATCGGCGGTCTTGCCGATACTCATCTTGGTCGGGTTAATGATTTTTCTTTTTAGAAATGCCAAAGGAGGGGCGCAGGGTATTTTTTCTTTTGCGCAGTCCCGGGCCAAGCTTTTTTCCAAAGATTCACCCCAGATCAAGTTTACCGACGTGGCCGGCGCGGAAGAAGCCAAAAGAGAGTTGTCAGAAGTAGTGGAATTCCTTAAAACCCCGGATAAATTCAAAGCCTTGGGAGCCAAAATTCCCAAAGGAGTATTAATGGTGGGGCCGGCCGGCACCGGAAAAACTCTGCTTTCACGGGC
>MFDZ01000016.1:0-2021 GCA_001777455.1 Candidatus Daviesbacteria bacterium RIFCSPLOWO2_02_FULL_41_8 | reverse complement strand
CCGTGACCGGGGAAGCCGGAGTGCCGTTTTTCTCTATTGCCGGGTCGGAATTTATGGAAATGCTGGTAGGAGTAGGCGCGGCCCGGGTCAGGGATATGTTTGCCCAGGCCAAGAAAGCCGGTCCGGCCATAATTTTTGTGGATGAAATTGAATCAATCGGCCGCCAGCGGGGAATGGGTATTTCCGGCGGACACGACGAACGGGAGCAGACACTGAATCAGATTCTGGTGGAAATGGACGGATTTACCCCTAATGATCATGTGATCGTACTGGCGGCCACCAATAGGCCCGATCTGCTGGACGCCGCTCTAATCAGGCCAGGCCGTTTTGACCGGAGAGTGGTGTTATCTTTACCTGATCTTCCTGAGCGGAAAGCCATAATTGAACTGCATATGAAAGGTAAACCTTTTACCAAAGAAGTCAGTACGGAAAAACTGGCCAGGCGGACAGTCGGCTTTTCCGGCGCGGATTTGGCCAATATGTTAAATGAAGCGGCCATCATGGCGGCCCGTGAGAATAAAACTGCCATTGATAATAAAGATTTGGAAGAGGCGGCTACCAAGGAAAAATTAGGGTCGCCAAGAAAGCGGATGCAATCTGATCAGGACCGGAAACTGGCGGCCTATCATGAGGCAGGCCATGCCATAGTCGGCCATTTCTTAAAAAAGGTTGACCCGGTACACCGGATTTCCATTGTATCCCGGGGCATGTCCGGCGGGCATACCTTATTTCCCCCGACAGAAGACCGGTCAAACGAAAGCAAGTCCCGTCTTCTCGAACAAATTACAGCGGCTTTGGGCGGCCAGGCGGCCGAGGAGTTAATTTTTAAGGATATCTCCACCGGCGCCGCCTCTGTTATTGAAGTGGCTACCAGTATTGCCCGGGCCATGGTTACCCAATACGGCATGTCTTCTTTGGGGCCGATCAGCGTCAGCCCCAGACCGATGTTCGGTATTTGGCGGGGGATGGATGAAGGCTCGGAGATGTCGCCCAAAATGCACGATGCGGTAGACAGCGAGATTAAGAAAATTATGGAAACAGGCTACAAAAGCGCACAGGACCTTTTAAAAAAGAATAAATCTAAACTGGATGCGGTGGCCAAAGAACTCCTCGAAAAAGAAACCCTGGAAGGGGAGGAGTTTGAGAAAATTGTTGGGAAGAAGAAAAGCTAATTGCTTATCTGGATATCAGCTATTAAGGCATAAGCCACTTGACGGAAGCTTTGGTTGGAAATCGGGACTTCTATTCTGTTTAACCAGCCTATTCCTATTCCCTCCGGGACGATATAATTTAATTTTTCTTGAGGCAGAAACACCGGTTTATTAGGTAAGCCAAAACCGGATAAGATCTTGCCAAGTTCTTCATTTCCTCCGGGCTCACGCAATCGAAGAGTGTTACCTAAATCAAATCCTGAGAAAAAAGCTTGAGCTCTTTGTCTAGCGGTATCATTTCCTTCTCCCATTTTGCACTCATAAGCACCCGCAATATTTAATCTATCTCCGCTATCTTCCAATTTAAGAATATCAGGATAGCTAAGGCCTTCGATCACTTCGTTTAGTCCGTAATGGGGTATAATCGCTTTTTTAGGATGGAGTTTTTTGCAAATATCGGTTAATGTAGCCGGAACAATAATAAATTGACCTGCCCGTAGTTCTTGTCTTAAAAACTGGTAACAGAAAAGCTCAAAAAGTAGGCCGGTTACTAGCTCTTTGTAGCCGCGGGAATTTAGTAGTTTACTAATAGCCATATGATCGATGTTGTCCATCACTTTTCCGGCTTGAGGATTTAAGAAAAGCTCTAAAAATAGCTGTTGCGCTTCAGGTTTTACTCTCAAAAGAGAACTTCTCGTATTTGTTAATTCCGGTTTGGAAAGGATGGGGTGGGAAGCTAATGCAGATTCAAATTGAACTTGCGGGTCAGTTGGGTTTTCAGGTGGAGGCATTTAGAGTGTATTCTAGCTCAAGGCGGTAAATTATTCAAACACGTGGTATCTAGGCCACGATACATCCAGAACGGTTTAA
>MFDZ01000015.1:432-17676 GCA_001777455.1 Candidatus Daviesbacteria bacterium RIFCSPLOWO2_02_FULL_41_8 | reverse complement strand
AGCCCGCTAACACCAACCCTTATCTCCCCCATAGCCCGCCTTAAGGCACATGAAGCAATCCTGCCGCTTTCTCGTATCAACTTGAGCTCGTAAGAATTCCTTAGCCTGCTCATTTCTGTAAAGCTGACCTTACCCTTTGCTGAATTTCCTCAATACTTCCCATTCCGTCAATCTCAATTAAAATCCCCTGATTTCTATAATCATTCAACAGTGGCTCAGTTTGTTCGTTGTATAAATCAAGACGCTTTTTTATAGCCTCCGGACTGTCATCCGCCCTGCCCCGTGCCATCATTCTTTTAGTTACTTCGCCGTCGGGAACTTTTAAATAAATCGCCTGGTCAAAACCCGGATCAAAAAGCTCTTTCTGAGCTAGATTCCTGGGATAACCGTCCAAGATAAAACCATCCACAACGTCGTCTTTCTGCAACCTTCCTTCCACCATTTTAGCCGTTTCGCTATCATCAATTAATTTCCCTTGGTTCATTGTTTCCCGGATTCGTTGGCCATCTGCCGAGTTTTCCTCCGCTATTTCCCGGAAAATATCCCCGGTGGAGATTTTCGGTAAACCTAAAAACTGCGCCAGCAACTCGGCTTGGGTAGATTTCCCTGATCCCTGCGGCCCAATAAGTAAAATTTTCATATTCTGTCTTTATCTTCTGGCGAATACTTCGTAACTTCTTTCAATTAATTTACTTTCAAATTGCTTGGCGGTATCTAAAATAACCGACACCACGATTAAAAGCCCGGTTCCTCCCACAACCAAAGTTTGTATTCCAGTCAGGGAAGATGCAATTGAGGGTAGTACCGCAATTAACCCTAAAAAGATGGCCCCTGCCAAGGTAATCCTAACCATAATGAAACTTAAAAAAGCCGCAGTTTGGGTACCGGGCCTGATTCCGGGGATAAACCCGCCGTATTTTTTGATTTCATCGGCGACTTTTTTGGGATTGAAAATTATAGCGGTATAGAAAAAAGTAAAACCAACTACCAATAGAAAATAAACCAAATTATAAATCAGACTACTGGGGTCAAAATTTGCAGCCAGAAATCTTCCGATAGAAGATAAGCCCGGATTAGGAAGCCCCGCCAGGTAACTGCCGGCAAAAGAAGGGACTAAAACCAACGATACTGCGAAAATAATGGGGATCACTCCGGCCTGATTAACCCGCAGGGGCAAATAAGTTTCTGCGCCTGTTTTTCCCTCTCTTCCGCCCACAAATCTTCTGGCGTATTGAACAGCAATTTGCCTTCTGCCTTCATTAATAAAAACTACACCAGCTATTACCAAAATCGACAAAACTGCGAAGATCAGAATATTAATTATCTGTGTTTGATCTACCACAGAAGCTGTCTGGGTTAATACCACCGGCACCCGGGAAACAATCCCGGCAAAAATCAACAGCGAGATACCGTTGCCAATACCGTATTCGGTAATTAATTCCCCGATCCACATTAAGAAAATTGTTCCGGCAGTCAGTCCCACAACAATAGCGGTAATCTGCAGGGGATTAACTTGGGTGATTATTCCCTGGTTTTTTAAAAGTACAAACATGCCAATTGACTGTAAAATAGCCAGGGGTACGGTTAGATACCTGGTATATTGATTGATTATCTGCCTACCGGTCTCGCCTTCCTTGGATAAAGCTTCCAGTTTCGGACTGATCATGGTAAGCAGTTGAAATATTATTGAAGCATTAATGTAAGGGTTAAGCCCCAAAGAAATAACGGAAAAATTGGCCAGCGTCCCGCCGGAGAAGATATCCAACAGTCCTAAAAATTGATTGGATTCAAACAGTAATTTGAGCCCGGCCAAATCTACCCCGGAAACCGGAATATGGGCCGCAATTCTAAAAATGATTACTAAAACTACGGTAATGATGATTTTCCGCCGGAGGTCTGCAATTTTAAAAGCATTAATGATCGGTGCTAATATATTAGACATCAATTACTTTCCCGCCCGCATCTTCTATTTTTTTCCGGGCAGCCGCTGAAACAGCAAGTTTTACTGATAAAATAATATCTAATTCACCGTTATTTAAAACTTTTACTCCGTTTTTTGCTTCCTTTTCCGTAATAATTTTTGCCTCCAGCAGTTTAGCCGTATCCACTTCTGTTTTGGCTTTAAAAATATTCAGCTGAGAGAGATTAATAATTTTATGCGCCAGGGCAGAATTTTGATTACCTTTACCTCTTTTAAGAGGTAATTTTTTATAGAGCGGAAGGCCGCCGATAAAAGTAGCCGGAATTTTACCTCTGGCCTTTTGCCCTTTGGTTCCCCTGCCCCCGGTCTTGCCCTTTCCTGAGCCCAAACCACGCCCAAGTCGTTTTTTAGATCTTATTTTAGTTTTTAACAATTCATGTAGTTTCATACCTTCTTAAGTTTCCCCAACGCCTCCAGCGTAGCATAAACGTTCGAGGCTTGGTTTTTGGTTCCCAGAATCTTGGAAACAATATCGTGAATGCCTGCCGCCTCCACCACCACCCGGACCGCCCCTCCGGCAATCACTCCCGTCCCGACCGGCGCAGGCTTTAAAAGTACTCTGGCCGCTCCGTTCTTTACTAAAATCTGGTGCGGTATGGTTCTGCCCTTTAAGGCAACTTCTATCATGTGTTTTTTTGCATAGGCTGTGGCTTTTCTGACCGCAGACTGCACTTCGGCCGCTTTGCCCAAACCTACCCCCACTCTACCCTTTTTATCTCCCACCACCACTAAAACGGACAAGGATCTTTTATCTCCGCCTTTGGTTTTCTTTGATACCCTATTCACCTGAACCACCCGTTCAAAAAATTCTTGTATCTCCGGATTATTTACTGTTTGATTATCTCTTATCATATTTATTAGAAATTAGAAATTAGAAATTAGAAATTAGAAATTAGAAATTAGAAATTAGAAATTAGAAATTTAAAATTCTAACCCTCCTTCTCTGGCACCTTTGCCAAATTCCGCTATCCGGCCGGTATATAAAAATCCTCCCCTGTCAAATACTATCTTTTTAATCTTAAGCTTTAGCGTCTTTTCTGCCAAGCTTTTACCCGCCTTAAAAGCTTTTTCCTGTTTCGTGCCGGAGGCTTTCATATCAGAAACAGACGCCAGAGTTTTACCACTGCTGTCATCAATGATCTGGGCGTAGATATGTTGAGAAGACCTAAACACAGCCAGTCTTGGCCTATCTTTTGTTCCTATTATTTTTCTCCTAACTTTTTGATGTTTTCTTATCCTTAAGTTTTTTTTCATAAATTTATTTACTTCCGGCTCCTGCAGCCACTCCTACCTTGGCGCTTTTACCGACTTTCTTTCTGATATACTCACCGGCATATCTTATACCTTTACCCTTGTACACATCCGGCTCTCTTACTTTCCTTAAGTTAGCTGCCACCTGTCCGACCAATTGTTTATCAATACCGGAGACTTTAATCTTGGTATTATCAACTACCTCAAACACCACTCCTGCCGGAGCAACTATTTCCACTTGATGCGAATAACCGACGTTTAAAATTAGTTTATCACCGGTAACCTGCGCCCGGAACCCTACACCAACCAACTCCAAATCTTTTATCCAAAGAGTATTTACTCCCATTATCATATTGGCAATCAGGCTTCTTGTTAAACCGTGCAACGCCCTGACTTTTTTCTGATCATTTTTCCGTTTAACTGTTACCTGACCGCCTTCGATCTCAACCGAGACCGCCGGATCAACATCAATTTCCAGGGTTCCTTTTGGTCCTGTAACACTGATCTGTTGTCCGGTTTTTGAAACCTCTGTTCCGACCGGTATTAAGATGACTGCATTTCCGATTCTGCTCATATATTTTTACCAAACTAGCGCCAGAACCTCCCCTCCCGCTTTAAGTTTCCGGGCCTCTTTGTCTGTCATTAAACCTTTCGGAGTTGAAATCACAGCTATACCCAGCCCGTTTAGCACTCTCGGCAATTCCTTAACCCCTTTATAAACCCGAAGCGACGGCCTTGAAACCCTTTTCACATCCGTTACGGAAGGAATCCGGGAATTATATTTAAGTGTCACAATTATTTCCCGCTTATCCTGTTTAACCTCAGCCAGATAGCCCTCTTTTTGAAGAAGTTTAACCAGGTTTAAAACAAGTTTAGAAAATTTCAAAACCACTGAAACTTTACCAACTGAATAACCATTTTTTATTCTAATTAATGCATCACCTACTGTGTCCATTTTTTACCAGCTCGCTTTCTTCACTCCGGGAAGTAATCCCAGATGTGCTAATTCTCTGAAACAAAGTCTGCACAGTCCGAATTTACTAAGATAAGCCCGTGTCCTGCCGCACCGCATACAGCGGTTTTTTCTTTGAACTTCAAATTTAAATTTTTTCTTAACAATATTGCTTACTTTGGCCATAGTTATTTTTTAAAAGGCATTCCTAAATATTTCAATAATAGTTTACCTTCTTCTTTGGCGGTATGACCACCCCTATTTTTTGCGCTGGTCGTAATGGTTACTGCTAAACCTCTTGTTTTGTCCACACTTTTGTAATCCACTTCCGGGAAAATCGTTTGTTCCTTTAAGCCGATATTTAAATTTCCATGACCGTCAAAAGATGCATCGGATATTCCCCTGAAATCCCTAACCTTCGGCAAGGCAATGCTGACCAGCTTATCCAGGAAAGCATACATTTTTGTCCCCCTTAGTGTCATCATCATCCCGATGGGTTGACCTGCGCTAACCTTAAAAGCCGCTATGGACTTTTTAGCTTTAGTAACAACCGGGCTTTGTCCTCCAAGTTGCGTAAAGTACACTTTTACTTTGTCTAAAATACCGGCGTTATCTTTCGCTTCACCCAGTCCGATGCTTAACACGATTTTCTCTACACAGGGAACTGCCAGTTTATTTTTTAAACCCAGCTCCTCCTGTAGCTTAGGCGCTACCTCTTCCATATATTTTTGTTTAAGTCTTTGCATCTGTTTTAATCTCCTTCTTACACTTTTTACATATCCTCATTTTTTCATTTCCCACCATTTTGAAACCGACTCTGGTGGTCTTACTGCAGTTGGGACAAATCAAGGCTACATTGGAAATATTGAGTGATTTCGGAATATCAATAATTCCGCCCTCAATAGTCCCCTGTTTTTTGACATGTCTTTTGTAGAGATTTGCCCCTCCGACAAAAACCCGTTGTTTTTTACCTAGAACAAACTCTACCTTGCCTTCTTTGCCACGGTCTTTACCTAACAGTATTTTGACTTTATCTCCCTTTTTTATCTTCATAATCTTGTTCCTACCATACCTCCTGTGCTAACGAAATAATCTTTGTATATCCGGCATCTCTGACTTCCCTGGCAATTGGTCCAAAAATACGGGTGGCCCGTAAATTGCCGTCATTATCTATGACTACTCCTGCGTTATCGTCAAATTTTATATATGAGCCGTCGTCGCGCCGGACTTCTTTTTTGGTCCGCACAATCACCACTTTGACTATTTCGTGATTTTTGACCTGTCCGTTTGAATCCGCACCCTTTACAACCGCCACCACTTTTTGCCCTAAGCTAGCTTTTCTTTTTCCGGATCCTCCCAAGGGTTGAATTACCATTAGTGCTTTTGCTCCGCTGTTGTCTGCTACCGTTAATCTGCTTCTGTGTTGAACCATAAGTTAGGGTTGCTTCCTTTCCTTTCCGCTTTTTCTTTTGCTTGCTTCAATAGTCTTAATATTTTCTGTTTTTACTTCTTCACCCTTACCGCTTTCCCCTTCCCCCTTGTCTTCCTCCGGCATCACCTCTGCAATTGCCTCCTCAGCGGCAACCTTCAGCTGTTCCTTGTTAATTGCCGCCAAATCCGCTCCTATTACTTTAACTACCTTCCAGTGTTTATTTTTGGAAATAGGTTTTATTTTCATAATCTCCACTATGTCTCCGTCCTTAATTGATCCGTCCGCCTCCACCGGATATTTCTTGGTCCGGATAAAAGTCTTTTTATACAAAGGGTGCTTAGCTGTCCTCTCAACCAGGACAACTGCCGTATTTTTCATTTTGGTTGAAACAACTCTGCCTATCATACCTTTGAACTCCTTTTCTTTTTGTCATTGCGAGGACTCCGACGTACGTCGGAGGACGTGGCAATCTTGTTTATATTTTCTCCCGACTTAGATTGCTTCGCTTCGCTCGCAATGACGGATTTATTAGATTTATCCTCTTGCACTTTTATCTCTAATTCAATTAGCAATTCTTTTTGTTTCATCACAGTCAAAACCTGGGCTAATTCCTTTTTCTTTTTTGAAACCATTTTTAAATCTTTTAATTTTTTCATATTTTTATCTAAAGTCAGGTTTGCAATTTCTGTCCTTAAGTTTTTTGCTCTGGCACTAAGTTCCCTCAAATCCAGGGCCTTTATTTGTATATACTCTTGTTTTTTCATTATGTTCCTCTTTCTACAAACTTAGTCGCAACCGGTAATTTATGAGCTGCCAATCTAAGTGCTTCTTCCGCAATTTCTTTCACAACTGCTCCCATTTCAAAAATTAAATTGCCGGGTTTGACCACTGCCACATATCCTTCCACATCGCCTTTGCCGGAACCCATTCTGCTTTCTGCCGGATGTTTAGTCACCGGCTTATCAGGAAATACCCTAATCCAAATACGGCCGCCTCTTTGTGTAAAATGAGCCATAGCGCGTCTGGCCGCCTCAAGTTGTCTGGCAGTTAAAAAACCGGCTTCCATCGCCTTCAGTCCAAAAGTTCCAAAAGATAAAGTAGCACCTCTGGTCGCCACACCGGCCCTTTTGCCTTTAAAAACTTTTCTATGTTTAGTCCGTTTTGGTTGCATTAAAGACATAATTAGTCGCTCCGCTCCAATTGAAAATTGAAAATTGAAAATTGAAAATTAATTCTCATATCTCAACTTCTCCCTTATTAATCCACACCTTAACTCCCACATACCCGGATTTGGTTAAAGCCGGATAAGCTGTAAAGTCTATATCAGCCCGGAGCGTGTGTAGTGGCATAGTTCCGGCGGCTTTCCATTCCCGTCTGGCAATTTCCGCCCCACCGATTCTGCCGGAGATCACAACCCTGACTCCCTTTGCTCCGGACCTCATAACTCTTTCAATAACCTGATTCATCACCCTTTGCGCAGGCAATCTTCTGGCCAGTTGTTCAGCCACGGATTGGGCAACAAGATAGGAGGATAAATCTGCTGATTTAAGTTCCATCGGCGCAATCTCCAAGTTGTTATCGCTTTTAACATTCAGCTCTTTCATCAAAAACTTCTTAATTTCCGTTAAACCACTACCGCCCCGTCCGATTAAAACTCCGGGACGGGAAACAAAAATTATAATCTTTAATTTATTAACAGCCCGCTCAATTTCCACTGCGGCCACACCGGCACTGCGGAGCTTTTTCATTAATAAATCACGGATTTTTATATCCTCGGCAATATATTGTTGATATTTTGCTCCCGTGGCAAACCAGCGGGATTTCCAGGTTGCCCCGATTCCCATTCTAAAACCGACCGGATGTATCTTCTGTCCCATTATAATTAGTGCTAAGGGAATAGTGTTGAGTGCAAAGTCTATTCTCTTCCCTTATTGCCCCCTTCCTTTGTAATTTTAAGTTTTTCTGTTTTCTGACTTATCACTTTTCCCTCATCACTTAGCACTATTTTTATATGTGCCATCCTCTTTTTATATGGTCTGGCTCTACCTTTGGTACCGGCCCGGAAACGGCGCATTTTCATGCTTTCATTGACCTCAATTTTCTTGAAAACCGCTTTTTCAACATCCATACCGCCCTGTTTGGCATTTGCTAAAACCGTCTGCAGAGCCTTCCTTAAATCCCCCGCGGCATCCTTTGGAGTTAATCCCAGTATTCCCAAGGCCTTAGCCGGATCCATTTTGCGGATCATATCAGCCACCAACCGCAATTTGCGGGGAGAGGTATGTATATACTTTTGTATGGTTGTTATATTCATTTTATGTCTTTGACACCGATTTTTCAGTCACCTTTCCATGACCGTGAAACTTCCTTGTTGGAGCAAATTCTCCCAAGCGCTGACCCACCATTGATTCGCTGATAAATACAGTCACAAAGTTTTTACCCTGGTGGACTAAAAAAGTATGCCCGACAAACTCCGGCGGAATCTGTGATCGTCTGGCCCAGGTTTTAATTGGGTTTTTGGGAGCACCGGCCTTTTGAGCCATGACTTTTTTCAAAAGTTTCTCATCAATAAACGGACCTTTTTTAGTTGATCTTGACATTACGGTTTTCTCCTTTTAATAATATACCTGCTTGACTGCTTTCTTTTGTTCCTGGTCTTACCAACAGCCGGACGGCCATATTTGGTCATCGGACGCTTTCGACCAATTCCGGATCTTCCTTCTCCTCCACCGTGCGGATGAGAATCAGGATCTTGCGCCACACCACGGACATTCGGCTTAATCCCCATGTGACGTGACCTGCCTGCCTTACCCAACACTCTTTGCCTGATTTCTTCATTGCCTAAAATACCGATCGTTGCCAAAGATTCCAAGGGTATCATTCTAACCTCACCGGCGGGCATTTTCAATTGTGCAAACTCGCCTTCTTTTGCCAAAAGCGCCAGCCCCACCCCGGCACTGCGGCCCAATTGCCCGCCCTTGCCCGGCACAAGTTCTACATTATGAACTAAAGTGCCGATGGTAATATTTTTAAGTTTCATGGCATTGCCGGTTTTAGATTCAACCTTCTCTCCTGAAATCAATTTATCACCCGTTTTAATACCCTTAGGAGCTAAGATATACCTGTATTCGCCGTCTTCATATTTAACAACCGCAATCTCCACATTTCTGTTCGGATCATATTCCAAAGCCATGACTTCACCAGAGATCCCGAATTTGTCCCTTTTGAAATCAATCTCTCTGTAATATCTTTTGTGCCGGCCACCCTGACTTCTGACTGTCACCATGCCACCAGATGATCTACCGGAATGCTTCTTTAAAAGAGTTTTTAAACTATTAACTTTTACGTTGTATTTTTGATTTTTGATTTTTGATTTTTGATTTTTCATTTTCCTGTTATTACCTTTCTCTGAGTAGTTGGCGATGCCCCCACTCCCGTTTTTTCAACTTTAACTTTTGTCCTACCCAAAAAGTCCTTTTTCTCTTTAAGTTTAATCGGTTCTCCTTCAGCTGTTGTAACCGTTACTTCTTCTTTCGGAGTTTCAAAAATAGCAATGGTTTGACCTTTGCCAACCTGAACTAAAGCTTTTTTAAACCCGCCAGTTTTATAAATTTTTCTGACTTTTCTTTGTTGTTTTGATTTTCCTTTAACATTAATTATTTTTACTTTTAAAACCTTGACGTTAAATTTTTCCGCAACTGCTTTGGCAACCAAAGGCTTTGTCGCATCTTTATCCACTTCAAATACATATAGACCGCCCTGAGCCAATTTCATCGATTTTTCAGTAATAATCGGACGTTTTATGACTATCATTTTTGCTCCTTAATTTCTGGTTTAGTTAATTTTTCCACAGCTTCTTTTGTGATAAGAAGTAAATTATGCTTGACTATCTCGTAAGCATTGATCAGATTAACCGGCAAAACATCTGTCCCTGGGATATTTCTCACTGACTTAACGATATTATCCATTTTTTCCGAAGTAATTATTAAAGCACTTACCATTTTTTTGTTTTTTTTCTCTTCCCCTTGATACATACTGCTTGATACTTGATACATTAACTTTGCCATTTCCTTGGTCTTACCCGAAGCTTTTTCAAGCCCTGATAAACCCCTTATCTGTTTATCACCCGTTTTAGCAGATAAAGCAGAAAAGAGAGCCGCTTTTTTCATCCTTTGCGGCAATTCCAACCTGACCTTGCGGGGTGTAGGACCAAAAACTATTCCTCCTCCAACAAAAATCGGTGCCCGGACTGATCCATGTCTTGCCCTACCTGTTCCTTTTTGTCTAAAAATCTTGGCTGTTGAACCTTCTACCTCACCCCGGGTTTTAGTAGAACCAAACAGGCTTTTTTGACTGGTAGAATAAACTCTGATAGCTTGTGCCAGTAATTTTTTATTTACCTTCTGGCCAAAAATTTCCTTTGGCAAGCTCAAAGTTCCCGCAGTTCGCCCTGCCAAAGAATAAACTGGAACTGATAAATCAGCAGTTCTCGGCTTCGCTCGAACAATACTTGTATCGAGGGTCCGTCCCGAGATATTCTTCGAGGGAGCGCTAGCGATTCGAGAAGTTGTTTTTGATACCTTCACCACTTTTGATTTTTGAATTTTGACTTTTGAACTTTTAACTGGCATTTGTCTTTACCTCTTCTTTCAGAGCTTCCTCAACGACTGGTGTTTCTTGTTGGTTTTCTGTCTTTTCTTCACCCTTAACGCTTTCCCCTTCCCCCTCTTCATCCGGCTTTTCCTCCGGCGGAGGAGTATAACCTTTGATTCTCTCTAGTTTTGTCACCATTACCAAACTGCCGACCGGACCGGGCACTGCACCTTTGATTGTTAATAGATTCTTTTCTTTATCCAAACCAACTACTTCCAAATTTTTAACGCTGGCTTGAGTATCACCCATATGGCCGGCCATTTTTTTACCTTTATAAACCCTGCCCGGAGTAGTGCCGGAACCGATGGCTCCGGGAGCCCGCAGTCTGTCTGATTGTCCGTGAGTTTTTGGCCCGCCGTGGAATCCGTGACGCCTGACCCCGCCCTGAAAACCTTTTCCTTTAGAAGTGCCTATCACCTTAACAGCGTCACCTATAGAAAAAACCTGGTCCAGTTTGATCTCTGTTCCAGGCTTTAAGCTTTCTACTTCACCCTTTACGCTTTCCCCTTCCCCCTTAATTCTGACTTCTCTAAACCATCGAACCGGTTGTTCGATGCCGGCTTTTTTGCCGATTCCGAGTTGGGGTTTTCTGACTGATTTTTTTGTGCCGTAACCCAATTGGACGCCGTTGTATCCATCTTTTCCCTCAGTAGTTTTAACTTGGGTGACAAAATTAGGGGAAATTTGCACCACCGTCGCCCCCACCCTTCTGCCGCGGGAATCGTATGTACTGGTCATGTCTTTTTTTGTACCTATTAATGTATTAATCATATAAGCATTGAGCAAAGCTCGCGCTTCGTACTAATGGCGCTTCGCACTAAAAAGAGTGAGCTCCGTAAAGGATGCTCACTCAGTATCTCGCAAGATTCGCCGTATCGCTCTTCGACGCGCGATCTACTGAAAATTTAAATTTTTAAATCATCCTGATAATAAACTCATCAGCTAAATAGAATTTTAACATGAAGCGTGCGTGAAATGCAAGCGGATCAAATAGGAAGTAAAACCTAGAGCCTTACCTATTACTTCAAAGATTCCGATAATAATCTAGTCATCATTTCTTGAAAACGCTGCTCTCTTTGACGAAGACTCCTGATTTCTATTCCTCGCTTAACTTTTATTGTTTTTGGGGTATTTTCTAATATAGGCCCATGTCTGTCGTGGGATGCTGCATACTCAACTCAAATCTCATCCAACGTTCTTCCCCATGTAGATACTCCTTCTTTAAAAGATGACATGGGGTCAGATTATCTCATCTTAATTCTACTGTCAAGTCAGAAAAAGATGACGTAAACGTTACATCTTCACTTCGATATCAACACCAGCTGGGATTTCGAGATGCATTAGGGAATCTATGGTTTTTGGGGTAGGCTCCAGGATATCAATCATTCTTTTGTGGGTTTTTATCTCAAAAGCTTCTCTTGAATCTTTATCCGTGTGAGGGGAAGTTAAAACGGTAATCATCTCTCTTTTAGTAGGAAGGGGAATGGGGCCGACAATTTTGGCTCCGGTCCGCAGGGCTGTATCCAATAGGGATTCGCAGGTATTATCTAATACCCGATGATCGTAACTTTTTAACTTAACACGAATTCGTCCTCTTGGCATATCGGAGCCCCGATTTATCGGGGCGAGATCGCTTGCAAAAATTGTCTAAATGACAATTTTTGACAAGGGCACTTCCTTTCAATGTGCTAATTATATCACCCTAAAAACTAAAAAAGGGGCTCTTTGCCCCTTACTACTCACTACCAACTACAAACTACTAACTAATAATCTTGGTAATAGCTCCGGCTCCGACGGTTTTACCGCCCTCCCGGACAGCAAACCGCAAACCTTCTTCCATAGCTACCGGTGTAATGAGTTTACCGACAATCTTAACTGTATCTCCGGGCATAGCCATTTCCACACCTTCCGGAAGTTGTACTTCCCCGGTCACATCAGTGGTTCTGACATAAAATTGCGGTCTGTAACCTTTGAAAAATGGGGTGTGTCTGCCGCCTTCTTCTTTACTCAAAATATAAACCTGAGCTTCAAATTCAGAATGGGGAGTAATTGAACCGGGCTTGGCTAAAACCTGGCCGCGCTCAACATCATCTTTTTCAATGCCCCGGAGCAGTATTCCGGCATTGTCCCCCGCTTGCCCTTCATCCAGCATCTTGTGAAACATTTCAATTCCGGTTACGACACTCTTTTTGGTAGGTCTGATTCCGACAATCTCAATTTCCTCATTAACTTTGACCTTACCTCGCTCAATTCTTCCGGTCACCACCGTACCACGACCCTTGATTGAAAAGACATCCTCAACAGCCATCAGGAATGGCTTATCCACATCCCTAACCGGGGTAGGAATCCACTCATCAACTTTATTCATTAATTCTTCCACTGCTTTAACAGCTTCCGGATCACCTTCCAAAGCTTTTTTAGCGCTACCGCGGATGATCGGGGAATTTGGATCATATTCATATTTCTTCAAAAGATCGCGGACTTCTTCTTCCACCAAGTCCAAAAGCTCGGGATCATCCACCATGTCACACTTGTTAAGAAACACTACGATCGCCGGAACACCCACTTGGCGGGCTAGTAACAAATGCTCCCGGGTTTGCGGCATCGGACCGTCCGGAGCGGAAACCACTAAAATGGCGCCATCTGTTTGAGCGGCGCCGGTAATCATGTTTTTGATGTAATCGGCATGTCCGGGCATGTCGATGTGGGCATAATGCCTTTTTTCGGTTTCGTATTCCTGGTGAGAAATATTAATGGTAATACCGCGGGCTTTTTCCTCCGGAGCGTTATCAATTTGATCAACTGATCTTTTTTCTGCCAAACCTTTCGCAGAGAGTACATTAGTGATTGCTGCGGTTAAAGTGGTCTTACCGTGGTCAACGTGACCCATGGTCCCGACGTTAACGTGTGGTTTACTTCTGTCAAATTTTTTCTGATCTGCCATAGTTAGTTATTAGTTAATAGTGATTAGTGTATAGTTTAAAACAAATCTTAAACTTATGCAATAAGCACAATTTAGACATTAAGGCTAATCGCCCTAAAAATCCAGCTCTGAAGCTGGAACTATGTAAATATACCTGAAATTCCCATAAAATGCAATAGGTTAAATTATTAACTTTCTATATCTGGCAAATTAGCTCTTTGCGAATCAATGTTAAATCCTCCAAAAGCCATATTTCTTAAATTGGTCCAATTATAAGGAGCCTGAAATCTTTTTTGAAAACGTTCTCCAATCTCCAGGTCAATTGATGCCCTATTAACTACTACACAAAAAGCAGCATAGACATCATCAGGAACAATAGCCCGATACTGCTCCCTGCTGTGCCTAATTGCCTCATCTGCCTCAGAGACATCTGCGCAAATACCCAGATCAAGAAGCAATTGTTTCGCATCATCAATTGAAAATAATTTTTCTGCTGACATAAGGGATGATTATACTTATTTCAAGCCCCATAGTCAAAGTGGCTAGTGTTCAACGCGGCCGGTGAAGCCGGAGGATTCGATGATCTTTTAGGTAATATTTGTGGTAAAATATTACTATGAAACAAACGCAAATTATTTCCGATACAAAAATTTTAGGCGGTAAACCTGTCATTGCGGGCACCAGGATCTCAGTAGAGCTCATTTTAGACAGAATAGCTTCCGGAATGAGTATGAAAGAAATACTGAAAGATTACCCTCACTTAACAGTCAGTCAAATTCAAACAGCCATTTCTTATGCCAAAAATTTAGTTATAAATAAACTTCCTCACTCCAAAATAAAACATCCTGAACCAACCACCCTCTATACTCATGAGATTTCTCGCTGATGAAGATTTTCCAAAACCTTTAGTAGTTAAGATAAGAAGCGCGGGGTATTCAGTCAAAACAATTCAACAGAAGGCTTTACAGGGATCTTCAGATGAAATAGTAGCTAATCTTGCTTTAAAAGAGAAAAGAATACTCCTCACTTTTGACAAAGACTTTTTTAAAAATCAAACTGCAAATTTACAGGTAATTATTTTCTCCTTTCCGAAAACACCTACATCTGAAATTATTCTGTTAACTCCTAATTTCTTAAAAGAATTAAAACAATTTAAGCTTTCTAAGGGTAAGGTGCTTAAATTTTGCAAAAGTGGTCTTGAGGAACAAAAATGAATGTGCAAACAGGAAAGCTAATCCGCAACTGCGTAGTTTGTGGAAGAAGAATTGTTATCACTCTCTATCCGGATAAAACATACAAAGGCGGACATTTCTTTGGGAAACTAAACATTAGTAAAAGAAAAAAGGCTGAGTATTGGGAATGCAATCGGTGCTTTACTAATAATAGTGACGTCTCTTGAAGACAAAATGTCCTGCGATCGTGGTAAAAACTGTCAAAACTTTGAACCTACACTCCTGGAGTGGAAGTTCATCATACGTCATTGCGAGCGAAGCGAAGCAATCTCTACAATATAAGTATGAGGCACTCTTATGTCTACATCCTAATAAACGAAACGAATACCGTTCTCTATATTGGAGTAACTAATAATTTAATTAAACGAATCTATCAGCATAAAATGAAACTAGCCTCTGGTTTTACCTCCAAGTACAACGTTAATAAACTGATTTATTATGAAATCTACGAAGACATTACAGAGGCTATTAAAAGAGAAAAGCAATTAAAGGGTGGTTCAAGAAAGAAAAAGATTGATCTAATTATTAAGTCAAACCCCAATTTTACCGATCTCTATCAGGAGATTGCTTCGTCGTAGTACTCCTCGCAATGACGATAGAAGCTTAATGTTCCACTCTGCCGGTGAAACCGGAGGATTCAATGATTTTTTGGGTAATATTAGAAGGCACTGGTTCATAGTGGTCAGCTTCCATGTAATATGTCGCTCTACCTTGTGACATGCTCCTGATAGCCGTAGCATAACCGTGCATCTCCGCCAACGGAATCAAAGCTATCACCACCCTGGCATTTCCCTTAGTTTCGGAAGATAGAATTTGGGCCCTCTTACTGGACAAGTCACCAATAATCTCTCCCAGGAACTCTTCAGGAGTGGTGACTTCCACCTTCATAATCGGCTCAAGCAAAATCATGTCGGCTTTCTTGGCAGCTTCTGATAAACCCAAGGAAGCAGCAATCTTAAAAGCAATTTCAGAGGAGTCAACATCATGGAAAGATCCGTCATAGACAGTCACTTTAATATCAGTTACCGGGTATCCGGCCAAAATTCCGGTATCTTCTTTTTCGATAACACCTTTTTCAATTGGCCCAATAAACTCCCGGGGAATAGCACCACCGACGATTGCTGATACAAATTCTCTGCCCTGACCGCGGGGAAGAGGTTCAATCCTAAGCAAACAGTGTCCGTATTGGCCCCGACCGCCGGTTTGCCTGATATATTTTCCTTCTCCTTCTGCCAGTTTTGTAATAGTTTCTTTATAGGCAACCTGTGGCTGTCCGACGTTAGCTTCCAATTTAAACTCCCGCTTCATCCGGTCTACCAAAATCTCTAGCTGTAGTTCTCCCATACCGGCAATAATGGTTTGTCCGGTTTCAGCATCAGATTTAACCCGAAAAGTCGGATCTTCCTCAGACAATCTTTGCAGGGCAAAACCTAACTTTTCTTGATCGGATTTGGTTTTCGGCTCAATAGCGAGTGAGATGACCGGATCAGGAAAAGAAATGGATTCTAAAATAATGGCAGTATTTTGATCACAGAGGCTATTTCCGGTAACAGTATCTTTAAGTCCAACTGCGGCCACAATTTCTCCGGCGTATGCCTCGTCAATCTCCTCCCGGTCATTGGCATGCATAAGCAAAAGTCTGCCCACTCTCTCGGTTACTTGCTTGGTGGAGTTGTAAACGTACGAACCGGATTTTAAAGTTCCGGAATAAACCCTGATGTAGGTGAGTTTTCCGACATGCGGGTCAACCTGAATTTTAAAAGCCAAAGCCGCCAAGGGTTCGCCTGGATCAGTTTTTCTGTCTTCTGACTCGCCTGTTTTTGAATTTATTCCGGTGATGGAACCGATATCCTGCGGTGAAGGTAAATATTCAACCACCGCGTCCAGCATTGATTGAACCCCTTTGTTGCGGAGACTGGAACCGGCAAATACCGGTACAATTTTATTGGCAATGACAGCTTTTCTTAAAGCTTCTTTTAGTTCAGTGATCGTTATCGCTTCCCCGCCCAGGTATTTTTCCATCAAAACATCATCTGTCCCGGAAATCTCTTCTACTAACTTTTCGCGGGCTACTTTGATCTCTTCAGCCATATTAGTCGGTATGTCTGTTTCGTGAAACTTAGCCCCGGTTTCATCGCCTTCCCAGATAATGGCTTTCTCGGTTAAAAGATCAACCACTCCTTTGAAATCATTTTCTTTACCGATCGGCAAATTGTAAGCTATGGCATTGGCCCCCAACCTATCTCTGGCGGATTGAATAGTGGCCATAAAATCTGCCCCTACCACATCCATTTTGTTGGAAAAAGCAATCAACGGCACACTGTATTTATTGGCCTGCCTCCAGACGGTTTCTGTCTGTGATTGCACACCGGAAGAGGAATCCAAAACAATTACTGCCCCGTCTAAAACCCGCAAAGATCTTTCCACTTCTGCTGTAAAATCCACGTGACCCGGGGTATCAATAATATTAATCCGCATTTCATGACCTGCAAACAGACCGGATTTAACGGTCCAAAAAGCAGTGATGGCGGCGGAAACAATCGTGATTCCCCGTTCCCGCTCCTGATCCATCCAGTCAGTGACGGTTGTACCTTCGTCAATATTACCGATTTTGTAGGTCTTTCCGGTATAAAACAGGATCCGCTCGGTGGTGGTGGTTTTCCCGGCGTCAATGTGGGCAATAATACCGATATTCCTGATCATGTCCAGCGGAAAATCCCGTTTTGTTTTTTGTATAGCCATAATAAAAAAATTGACCTAATTAACCTAATTGATCTAATTTCTAAATAAATCCCAATGACTAAATTTCTAGGATAGACA
>MFDZ01000015.1:0-394 GCA_001777455.1 Candidatus Daviesbacteria bacterium RIFCSPLOWO2_02_FULL_41_8 | reverse complement strand
TAATCTTCTTTATCTCTTCAATCCTGACCCGGGCTGTTTCCGCATCCTCTATCGCCATGGTATAGGCGGCATTTTCAGACAGATCGCCTTCCTGGGCGGCGGCGCCTTTTTTGAGCATTATCTTTTCCAGATCTTTTTCAAGTTCGGCTAGATTTTCCTTCCACATCTTCAATTTTTCTTGTCGTAATTTTTCGTCCATAAATATAAGGGCCTACGATCCTTGCGACCTTTGGTCTTAAAAAACCTCCCTCAAACTACGGGAGGCAATAAGTGAATATTATATTTTTTGATCCTAAAAGTCAAATGAATGTCTTGGCCACCTAGATAGAGAACGGTTGTCCTCCTTTCTCAAGATAATTTTTAATATAAGCACTGGGGGTCTGGTAATGCAAGG
>MFDZ01000014.1:12585-14374 GCA_001777455.1 Candidatus Daviesbacteria bacterium RIFCSPLOWO2_02_FULL_41_8 | reverse complement strand
GCTTTGTGGCCGAGGAGATGGAAGAAATAAATCCATTGCTGGCTAGCTATAACTACGACAAGGACGGGGTCTTGAAATTAAACGGAGTGAAATACGAGCGACTGACAGCACTGCTTACCAAAGCCATTCAGGAACAACAGGGTCAAATAACCGGTCTTCAGTCTTCAGTCCTCAGCCTTCAGACTAATCAGGCTACCACCTCTGCCCTGCTGGCTAATTTGAGTTTGGATGGTAGCGGTAATTTAACCCAAACAGGCAGCCTTAATGTAACCGGAAACATCGGCATTGGTACTTCCAATCCAACTGCCAGATTACAGGTTAGCGGTGACAGCGGACAATTATTTAATGTTTCTACTACAACCTCTAACCTGTTCACTGTAAACTCCTCCGGTAATGTAGGTATCGGAACTTCCAACCCCCAATTTACCCTGGAGGTTAATGGAACCGGTAAATTAAATGATGCGGCCTGGACTTATGCCTCTGACAAGAGGCTCAAAGAAAACATTGCCTCTGTTTCTGCAGGGCTTTCTATCATTGAACAACTCAATCCGGTTACATTTGACTATATTAATGGAGGGAAAAACCGGGCCGGCTTTATTGCCCAGGAAGTGCAATCCATTTTACCTAATTTAGTCAGCACCGGATCAGACGGGATGTTGGGCGTCAGACTGGAAGAACTCCTGCCTTATGCTGTCAAAGCCATTCAGGAACAACAGAAACAAATTAACGGCTTACTTGCCCAACAGGCTACCAACTCTGGTATGTTAACAGGCTTATCAGTTAATACTGATGGCACCTTAAATGCCCCGGAAATGAAAACCAACAAACTGGTTATCCTTGCCGATGTCAACTTTGCCGCTTCCCCATTGGCTTCTTTGCTTTCTTCTCTATCTACTACGAACCCTTCGACTTCGCTCGGGGCAGACTCCGAACTACGAACTCCGAACTCCAACGAGGTTGACTTATTAAGTTCATTAAATGCCATTTCCGCCGCAGTCTTAGGCATCCAAACTCAAGAATCCACTGCTTCAGCAGAGTTAGCTTCACTGGAGTCTAGGGCAGAGAGCCAAGAATCAAAAATGGCAAACCTACAGGCTCAAATAGCATCTTTATCAGCTACTTTGTCATCCTGGAGAGAGTCTTCGACCGATAGGATCTCTACTGCCTCAGCCACTTTAGATTCTATCGCTTCGCCTTCGGCTACGCTCCAGAATGACAGTACTGCATCAGCTCAGATCGCCACAAATAGTGCACAGGTTACAGGTGACAGTGGACAGCAAACCGCAACAAGCTCTGCTTTTGTTTCTAACTGTACCCTGTACCCTGAAAACTGTACCCTTAACTTGACTCCTCCTTCTATCCTCCTGGCTACAACAAGCGCCCAATTGGTTAACCTGGAAGTCACCTCAGATGCGACAATTTCCGGCCAGTTAACTGCTTATGACTTAAATATCCAAAACGGCCTGAAGTCTTTGGGAACTACCACCTTAGGCAGTACCTTAATAGCCGGAGATTTATCAGTTGACGGAACACTGTCTCTGACCGGAAGCTCGATAAGCACATTAGGTAACTTAAGTATTCAAAACGGATCCTTAGCCGGTCCGGTTGATTTCTTCAACGGAGCAGTCACTATAGATAATAATGGTAGCTTAGTAGCGCAAACCGTATCGGCTAATAATGTTGTTACAAATAAGTTGACTATCAGTAATACAGAGATTGCTTCGTCGTCTGCGACTCCTCGCAATGACGTCATTGCGAGCGCAGCGAAGCAATCTAATTCCATTGGCTC
>MFDZ01000014.1:11928-12485 GCA_001777455.1 Candidatus Daviesbacteria bacterium RIFCSPLOWO2_02_FULL_41_8 | reverse complement strand
GCCGACTTCCAAAGTCTTTATTACTCCCAAATCTTCTACCCAAGGGCAAACTCCCTACGTAGAACTGGCTGAACCGGAGGTAGGCTTTGTGGTCAGTATTGATAATGCCATTGGTCGCGATATAGACTTCGACTGGTGGATTGTAGATACGAAATAGCATGAAAAAAATACCAAAAATCTACGCTTTTATAGATAGCCAGAATTTAAATCTGGGAGTCCGTTCCCAAGGTTGGAAACTGGATTTTAGGAAATTCAGGCAATATTTACGTAATAAATATGGCGTAAGCAAAGCATTTTTATTCCTGGGTTATTTACCTGGAAACGAAACCTTATACACCCAAATGCAGGAGATGGGCTACCTTATCATTTTAAAACCAACTATGAAACTTCCTGATAAAACAGTTAAAGGGAATGTTGATGCAGAGCTAGTGCTTCATACAATGATCCAATACAAAGACTACGACAAAGCCATTATTGTTTCCGGTGATGGTGACTTTCATTGTCTGGTGGAATATTTAGTCCAAAAAGATAAGCTCCTGCGCCTTCTTACTCCAAAC
>MFDZ01000014.1:9836-11921 GCA_001777455.1 Candidatus Daviesbacteria bacterium RIFCSPLOWO2_02_FULL_41_8 | reverse complement strand
GAGTTCTCCAGCTTTATAGTACAGGTTAATTGGATAAGAAATAATCTGGAGCTTAAAAAAGACTGGCATCAGCGGTCGGTCGAAACCTTAGGCCTATCCAGTCATCGTGATAAGAGTAATTTATCACAAAAGCATAAAAGAATCAAGAGGAAAAAAGGAGGACATCGGTGAAAATCAGTTTCATATCCGCGATAATCCTTGTAGCTCTTTTAGCGGGTGGCATCCTTCTATTTCAAAAACTTTACCAACCGGAAAAACCTAAACCCGAGACTACTTCCCAATCCGGCAAAGTCTCCACCATTGCCAATCTGGCCCAACCTGATCCCAAACTTGAAAATACCCCTAATTCCCCCTATTCTTATTCTGCCCAAATTGATTCCAACACCCAGGCTTTATTTGCAGAAAAAGATTCCACAAAGCCATCATACGAGATCAAACAGGGTGATTACTCTCTCAAATTTACATTAAACACCCCCGAGGTGGGCTCTGACTCCTCGGGGGTGAAAGGGGTGAAAACCTCCGACAATATAATCGAATACGCAGTTAATATCCAGGGCATCCCTATGACCCTCCGCCACACCACCACTTCCAATGGGGTCAAAGAAGAATTCATCATTGCTAAAAAACCAGACAATTTAAACATTGAAAATTGTGACATTGAAAATTCATTGAAAATTGATCCGCCGGCTGGCAGATGTGAATTGAAAATTCCTTTTACCATGGAGAACAAGGGCCTCAAGGTCAAAGATGATGGCCAAGGCAAATATACTTTCACGGATTCCAAAGGTGAAACCATCTGGACCATAGAACCCCCAACCCTCATAGATGCCAAAGGCAAAACCGGTGTAATTACTGCCTCTCTTTCCCATAATACATACTACTTAATACTTAATACTGATTTCCTGCTACAAGCTACCTATCCCGTAGTCATTGACCCCACAGTAATTATTAATACCTCCTCCACCACTCTTGCTACTGCTCCTTCCAGCATGAGACACATTGTCCGGACTTCAGACGGGACTTTGCATGCTTTTATTCAAATGGGCACCAATACTGCTACTTGTGGCAGTGGCGGACTTTGGTGGATTTATTCAACTGACAACTTTGCCACTGCCCCAACTTGTGGAGGCCAACTTTCTTCTGATACTACCAATCTAATGTATGCCGATGCCAGGGTAGATTCTTCAGACAATATTTATACCGTCTACTCTGTAGTGGCCAATGGGGCTAATGCTGCCTATAATGTCTTTTATAGAAAGCTAACTAAAGGCGCAGGTTCTACCTGGACTCTGGAAGCAGCCCAGACAGTACTTGACGGAATTACTCCTGCCACCAGCTGCGCCACTGTTAATACCGGAAGCTACTCATATACTGTACTAGAACTTGAAGGAACAACCAGGTTGTGGCTTGCCACCCGTTGTTATGACGGCACCAATTACCAGGTTTCTGTTTATTATTCTGATGGATTAGGCACAGCTCCCACTTGGACTCAATCTGTGGCAACGCTGGATACTGCAGGAACCGGAGTCCTTCATCTGCCTATTCTGGTGCGTTTTGGTTCAAAAATTGGAGTTATATTCACCATGAATAGTGGGAATGCCCTCAATTGGCGTTATCGAGTTGACGGTGAAGGATTAACGTCATGGGCGAAAGAAAGCGAGGTAGTAAATGATGGCAATACTGCTGCGGCGGTAGGTGATAGTTCCGGACATATTTATGTTCTTGGCACGAGGGGAGGAAGTCTCTTTTTTAGCTATTATAATGGGTCTGTCTGGCTAAGCCGGGTCTCAACATGGTCTTCTAACGTTAGTGGTAACTCCATTACCATCTCTACAGACGGCACCAATGTTTGGATTTTTAATGGGGAATCAGCAGGGTTATCAACTAGTTTATCAGGGGCGGGGAAATTAAGCTACAGAAAAGGAACACCACCCTTTACATCATCTGATTTTTCCTCGGCTACTGCCGTTGCCTCCTACCACGGCGTCTTTGATAAAGCCTGGAGCTTTGTGGCTTCTGCCTATACTGATATTACCACCGCGGCTGGCGATACCACTTCTGCCGATACTCAAATGGTAACTTCTT
>MFDZ01000014.1:9006-9825 GCA_001777455.1 Candidatus Daviesbacteria bacterium RIFCSPLOWO2_02_FULL_41_8 | reverse complement strand
TTGAAGCGGACGGCTACGGCGCATTTACAGTTCCCGGTGATTGGGTTGCAGCCAAAGTGAATTCCGAATCTACAGCATATTACTATATTCGGGCCAGGGCTACCGCCAGTTATACCACCTCTCCTGTGGGGGTTCAGATGGCTGCCATCCCGGCAATTTACTCGGCTAATGTGACCTCAACTGTTGCCGGCAGTACCATCCATGCCATCTGGACAGAAAATGCTGTCTCTCCCACCAAAGTCCGCTACATCGGCATTTCCGCCACTGCCTCCACCACTCCTGCCGCAACCGCCGGCATCCCACCAAACACTATTGCCTATTCTTCCAGCACCCTTGCTACCCAGCCTTCTGCTATGCGGCATATTGTCCGGACTTCTGACGGAACTTTGCATGCTTTTATCCAAGGTGGTACCCAAATGACTTGCGGAGGAGCTACAGGCAGTAATAATGTTGGTTTAAACTGGCTTTATTCAACTGATTTAGGCTCCACCTGGACTTGCGGAGGACAATTATCTTCAGATACCACCAACTTAATGTATGCTGATGCCAGAGTTGATTCCTCAGATAATATTTACGTGGTTTATTCTGTGGCTGCCGGTAGCGCCAGCGCTGCTTATAATGTTTCCTACAGGAGATTTACTAAGGGTAGTGGTTCTACTTGGACTATGGAAGCAGCGCAAACCGTCCTTGACGGAATTACTCCTGCCACCAGCTGCGCCACTGTTGATACCGGAAGCTACTCGTATGCTGTAATTGAACCGGAAGGATCAACCAGGTTATGGCTGGCTACCCGCTGTTTTGACGGAACCAACTACCAAG
>MFDZ01000014.1:8546-8980 GCA_001777455.1 Candidatus Daviesbacteria bacterium RIFCSPLOWO2_02_FULL_41_8 | reverse complement strand
TAGCTGTCGTAGATACAGGAAAGACAGGGACAACCGCTTACCATACTCCAACCATAGTTCGCTACGGCTCAAAAATAGGAGTTTTCTTTGAAACTCAAGATAACCCTTACAATTTGTGGTGGAGTAATCGTGCAGATTCGGACGACCTATCCTCATGGTCAGCTCCCAGCCAAGTAGGAACGATGGCTGTGGGTAGTGCCAGCGCACGAGGGCTACTCTCTACTGTAAGTACTGTATCTGGAAATATTTTTGTAATTTCAAACGATACGGCCGGTAACGTGTATTATTCTTCCTGGAACGAAAGTAGCTGGTCAACTCGAGCATCTTTAGGAACTAATATTGCTCAGAGGGGACAATTGACAATTACTACTGACGGTACAAATGTTTGGGCAATTTACGGAAGCACTACAGGGTTATCAAGTAGTTTATCTGGT
>MFDZ01000014.1:0-8528 GCA_001777455.1 Candidatus Daviesbacteria bacterium RIFCSPLOWO2_02_FULL_41_8 | reverse complement strand
AAAAAAGGCGTGTACAACAGTAGCAGCAATACTACCACTTTTGACTCAACTGCCACGGCTGTTATCCCTTATCACGGCATTTTTGACAAAGTCTGGACCTATATTTCATCTTCATATTCTGATGTCACCACTGCCGCGGGAAATACTACCTCTGCTGATGTAACTATGCCCTCAGCAGCAGCTGATATTATCTATTTTGGAAAAACTGCCAAGTTTGATGCCATCTCTTTTGATCTTTCCACTTTAGGGATAGGGGGACTGGTGGTTTGGGAATACTACAACGGCAGTACTTGGATGCCGTTAACCACCTATTTTGCTGTTTCTAATAATAATTTTATTACCGGCGATGGATATATTACCTTTAACCCTCACTCTGATTGGGCAACAACACAAATAAATAGCGAGGCAACTGCTTATTATTATGTTAGAGCCAGGGTAACAACTACTTACACTACTGCGCCAGTTGGAGTCCAGATGGCAGCTATACCCCAGATTAACTGGGCAAATGTGGCTGCTACCACGGCCGGTATTTATGCCATCTGGACAGAAAATGCCGCATCTCCCACCAGAATTAGGTATGCCGCTATCCCCATCCACTTTGTCAGATTTAACGGTGTCCGAATGAACGGAATACAGGTGAAATGAAAACCCTTACAGAAGCTGAAGTTATCCAACAACAAATTGCAAAAACCCTTAAAGAGTTGTCTGCTCCCAAAAAACCCTTACAAAGATCCAGGGTCTGGCAAGACCCACAGGGTTACCAGTATCTGGCTGTCTGGCAAAATGCCGCCCTCCTCCGGGTCCTTATCCGCAAATTCACCCTTAATCTTACCCTTAACTACCCTTTTGAACGCCGCCTTAAAGCCCAGTTGGACGATGCAGCCAGGTCCCAAAAAAGAAATATCGAAGAAGGCTGGAAAAGGCCCACAACTTCTGAGTACCTAAATTTTTTGGGCTACGCCCAGGCTTCTTTAGAAGAAGTTAAGGGTGATATCAGGGATGCCAAGGTTGATAGTTTTCTCCCTTCCAAACCCTTATCTTCCCTTAAGGATATCGGAATAGACCTAAATGTTTTTAAGGGACCAGCTAAGGGGCAAGCGAAGGGTGAACCCACTGATCCGGGCCACCCTTATTTTCAACCCTTAGAAACCCTTAGTCCCAATACCCTTACTTTTGAGATGTTCATTGAATTAATCAATAAAACCGACTATCTTTTAAGGGTCCTTGTAGAGTCCCTGGAGAAAAAATTAAGGGAAAATCAAAAGGGTTATAGAATAGAACAGGAAAGAATTAAGGAGAAATTTAAAAAGAAATAACATTATGAAATTCCATCATCCGCGAAAATCCGCTCTAAAATCCGCGTTAATCTGCTCCTTATCTGCGATCATCTTTCCTATTGCAAATCCTATGCAATACTGTATTCTTAATATGCTTAAAATTATCTAAAACTTATGCAAAATGAGGCCAAATTATTAACAATTACTCAGGCGGCAGAGTTTCTTAAAATCTCCTCTGATACATTAAGGCGTTGGGAAGATAAAGGCATAGTTACACCAACGCGAACCAAAGGTGGCAGCAGAAGATATACTCTTTTAGATTTAAAAATTGCCAGGCTTAATAAGCAAAGCTTGCGGCTTCGCCTAAAAAAGAAGATCAGGTTTTTTCAAATACCCTCTCTCCTAAAAGAAAACTATATAAATCACAAAAGGGACTTTAGGATTGCCCTGCTGACTTCTTTCCTTTGGATTTTTGGTCTTTTAATTTATCAATTCCTCACTCCTGTCTTCCTACGGCCTACCAACCCTGAACAACAAATCCTGTCAGCAGAACTAAAAGAATCCGCCCGGTTAAGAGTAGTTTCAGAGACAACTCCGATTGAAACAAGTTTCTCGCTTCGCAACAAAGTCTATGCAATAGAAGTCCGGCTTCCTTCTGATCAGGCCCCGGTGGTTTTAAAAATGACTCCAAGCGTTGCCGGTCAAAATGCAGACCTTTTGATCGGCCGGTCCGGTGATGTACCGACTCTTCAGTACACCAATACTATTGACCAATATTATTCCCTGCAACCCCTGCCTCAAAACCAAATTCTATCAATAATAAAAAGAAGTTGACCGATTAGTTTATCTTTTGATATATATAATCCTAGTTGTAAATAAACACGGCTTGCCCTTATTGTAGAAGTGATACTTATGGAAGATTTAAATATTAATTTAAAAGAGCTTGTACAAACTTATTCCGGCATAATATTCAAAATCGGCCTGATCCTGGTAATTCTCGCTACCTTTTTCCTGTTTTCCAATTTGACTTCAGAATTTTTTGAAACACCCAAGTTTTTAGTCCTGTTGGTATTCAGCGGATTACTTTTGGTATTGTTGACTCTCCGGTTTACCATTGACAATAAAGTCATACTCATCAGAACTCCTCTGGATATCCCGCTTTTACTGCTTTTGGCAGTCGGTATTATTTCTACCGTCCTCTCTCCTTCCCCTTTTATAGCTTTGCTGGGCGACCAGTTAAAAATACACGGCAGCTTAGTGAGTTTAATTACTTATGTAATATTTTATTTTGTACTCATCCACAACTTTAAAAATGCCAAAGAGGTTAAATGGTTACTGAATTTAGTTATCATAGCTTCACAGCTTTTGGCTGTAATTTCTCTTTTAAGCTACAGCGGACTGAGGATATTGCCTGCCCCCTGGGCGCAAACGGTCAATTTTACCCCTACCGGATCCACCTTTTCCACCACTGCCATCCTGGCGCTCTTCCTGCCTTTTATAGTGACACAGGTTTTGAATTCTAGAAAACCTTTATTCTTAATTCTTAATTCTATATTCTTGTTGCTGTCAGGTCTTACCATTGCTCTAACCGGCACCTGGGCAACCTGGATTGCAGCCTTAACCGCATTTGTCTTAACCCTTTTTATCAGTAACTTACGTAACTTAAGTAACTTAAGGGACTTAAGTAACTTAAACAGTTTCAGCTTGATCAGACTGGTAGGTCTAATCAGCCCAATTGTAATCATTGCCTTGACTATTATTCTTTCTGTTATCCCCCCTTTGGGCGGCGCTAAGAATCCGCTTTATGCGAAAGCTCAAGCTTTTCCCCGGGAAATTCAATTAAACTTTAAGGATTCCTGGAAAATATCAATATCAGCTTTCCGTGATTCACCTTTTTGGGGCACCGGACCGGCATCTTATACTTTTAATTTCACCAATTATAAACCTGTTGAATTTAACGCTTCCAAATCCTGGAACTTGAGGTTTGATTCTCCGTTTAATGAATATTTGTTAGTGTTGGCAAACCTGGGCGGCATTGGCCTGGTGGCACTGCTGTCCTTGACTGCTTTATTTATTTCTTCCGCCTACAGAGTCATCTGGCAGGAAATGCGCCTGCGAAACAGGACCAATTCCTTACCGCAAACTGCCGTCCACCAGCCGGCGGACCAACTACCAACTCTTTTAGCTATCTCCGGCTTGGTCTTTTTTATCATTTTGGCTCTGCATGCCGGCACTTTAGGCCTCTGGGTTACCGGCTTACTGATGCTAGCGGCGTTTATGGTGGTAAGTCAAAAAAACAATCAAAACAGTTTTGGTTTAAATCAAAACAAACCGGGATTGAATAATTTAAAAGGCGCCTTTCTCAGGATTGCCGGTTTTTCCAACTCCAACTCTCCTGCAGAAACCATCAGGATAGACGCCTTGCCCGGGACATTACTAACCATAGCTCTTGCCTTAGTTCTTTCCGCCGTCTTTTTCGGAAGCAAGCTTGTTTTGGCAGATTACCACCACCGACTAGCTCTAAATGCCATTTCACAAAATCAGGGTATTATTGCCTACAACGAATTAACTGCAGCGGAAAAATTAAACCCGCAAAACGATCTATACCGGACGGACCTGGCTCAGATAAATTTTGCCTTGGCAAATGCCCTGGCAGCTGCCAAAGGCCCAACAGAAGCCTCCCCGACTGGCTCTTTGACTGACCAAGACAAACAAACCATCCAGACACTTCTTCAACAATCAATCAACGAAGGAAAAGCGGCCACCGCCTTAAGCCCGCGTTCCAGCACTAATTGGGAAATTTTAGGTTTGTTGTACAGGCAAATCGCCGGTGTTGCGCAAAACGCCCTGCTTTTCTCTTTGGATTCCTATGGACGGGCCATTTTCCAGGATCCTCTAAATCCGAATTTGCGGGTTAGCGTTGGGGGTGTTTACTATGCAATCAAAAATTATGATCTGGCTATCAGGTTCTTCACAGATGCCATTAATTTAAAACCTGACTTTGCCAATGGTTATTATAACTTATCCGTTGCCTTAAGAGATAAAGGCGACCTGTCCAACGCCCAGGCTTTAGCGGAAAAATTACTTACCTTAGTGGATAAAAATTCAAATGATTATAAAGTGGCCAATGATTACCTGACTGATTTAAAGGCAAAGATTGAAGCTAGCTCCCCTAAGACAACTGAAGCTCCGACCCAACCTCCTGCCGCCGGAACCAGCGGAGCCCTGCAAAAAGAGGAATTACCAAAAGTCATCAACTTACCAAAGCCGGAACAAATCGCCACTCCTGAGGCTGTCAAAAAACCGGAAACTACCCCAACCCCCACACCTTCCCCTGCTCCTGCTGAGCAACCCACAGCTAATCCATGACCCAAGCCGGTTATAAATACCTGAAATCTTATCAACTCAGTGTAATAATTTATGATTTAACAGTTGAATTTTGTAAGAAGTGGGTTTTCAGTTTAAGAACCCGGAGTCAAATGGAACAAGCTGCCCGCTCTGGCAAACAGAATATTGCCGAAGGATACCTGGAAAAAAGCTTAAAGGGTTATATTTACCTATTAGGAATTACTTACGCATCTTTAGGGGAACTATTAGAGGATTACGAAGATTTTTTAAGACAGCGAGGTTTAGTAATTTGGGATAAAGATGATCCAAGAGTTAAAAAATTTAGGGAATTTAGGGTTTTTGGGGTTGAATCCCTAAACTCCCCAAATACCCCAAAACTTCCCAGTGATTCGGAAGAAGCCGCTAATATGCTAATTACCTTTCTCCACTTAGCGCTATTTCTACTGTTTAAACAAGGTTCTGCCTTAGAAGAAAAATTTGTTAAGGAAGGCGGATTTACGGAAAATCTTTTCAAGAGAAGACTGGAAGAAAGAAAAAAGAGATAGTATAATTTGAAGCTAAGGGCCGGTAGCGTAATGGTAGCGCACTTCCATGGCATGGAAGGGGTTGAGAGTTCGAATCTCTTCCGGTCCACAAAAGGGCTCATAGGTAAACGGTATACCGGTACATTCGCATTGTACAGTTTCGGGTTCAATTCCCGGTGAGTCCACATTATTCCCTCCCTAAATACCCTAAAATCCCTAAACTACTTCAGTATACTGAGCGGATTCACTGCCACTCCTTTGAAATGTATTTCCAGATGAGTATGAGTTCCGGTTGATCTACCTGTTGATCCCATTTGACCGATTAATTGCCCGCGGGAGACGGTCTGTCCGGCAGAAACATAAATATTGGCCAAGTGCGCATACAAAGAAGTATATCCATTACCGTGATCAATTACCACTCTGTTTCCATAGCCCGTACTGTCAGGCCAACCGGCCACAATCACTGTCCCTCCATCTGTGGCCGCCACTGCCGGACCACTTCTATTGGCAATATCAATACCAGGATGATACCAGGAATAATATTGTGTCAGTGACCCACCGACCGGCCAGATGAATTGGCCGCCTCCCGGAGCCGCAAAAGCCGGAGAGGAAGGTCCTTGGGCTAAATACGCCGGCTGTGGCCTGGCTCTGGCAGGAATTTTTGTTTCGGGCGGCGTCCCGTCCGGAACAATCAATAGCTGTCCTGTTTTAAGACTTAAGTCATCCGGAACGTCGTTAAAGGGGAAGTCCAAAATAGCCTGCGCTTCGGAAGAAAACTTTTTAGCAATAGACTCCAGGGTATCTCCCGATTTAACAGTATAACTTATTCCTGTTACCGGCAATATCTTAACAACCTGTCCGGGTTTAATTTGATCTCCTGTCAAATTATTTCCCCATCTGATGGTATCTGTTGAAATACCGAATTTACCGGCAATTGAAGATAACGTATCACCGCTTTCTACTTTATATTCAATAATCTCCGAACGGGGTTTTATGGAAATGTTGGTGTGGGTATCCTGTAAACCGGACAAAACCAGCCCGTTCGGAAAAGGCTCAAAAGCTTCGGTAAACCGGGGATCCGGCCCGCCTATGCCGGGAAAAGTCGAAGAGATTAAACTACCGCCTCCAAATACACCTGAAGTTAAAATACCCACTGAAAGTAAACCCAACATACTGCTGTGCCAAAACCTTTTCTGATGAACACCGCGTCCGTGCATTAAAATATCTTTAACTGAATTTTTTATTCCTTCAAGTTTACGGGAGAAAAAAATAATTTTGCGCCTGGAATACCAAATTAAGGCACGAAATAGAGCCCGGAGATCGTCTGCTGTAGAGTTCACGGAGTATATTCTAACACACCCTATCTCACGTCTTTTAGTGTCTTGAGGAACTCTTCATTGCTCTCGGCTTTAGCAAGTCTTTCAAGGAAAATTTCCGTTCTTTCGTTCTCCCCTAAAATTCCGATCATCCTTCTCATAATGATCATCTGCTTGTATATTTCTTCCTTAAATAACAATTGCTCCTGCCTGGTGCCTGATCCTTCTATATCAATGGCCGGATAAATCCGGCGTTCTGCCAGTTTTCTGTCCAAGTGCAATTCCATATTGCCGGTGCCTTTAAATTCTTCATAAATTAAGTCATCCATCCGGGAGCCGGTATCAACCAGGGCTGTCCCGATAATAGTCAGTGATCCGCCTTCTTCGCAGTTTCTGGCGGCTCCGAAAAAGTGTTTGGGAGGATAAAGCGCTACCGGGTCAAAACCCCCGGATAGGGTCCTTCCGGAGGGCGGAACAGACAAATTATATGCTCGCCCGAGGCGGGTAATCGAATCCAATAAAATAACCACATCTTTGCCGCTTTCAACCAGCCTTTTAGCTCTTTCCAAGGCAATTTCAGCCGCCGTAGTTTGATTTTCTGCCGGCTCATCAAAATTGCTGGCGATCACATCTCCCTTAATTGAGCGGGACAAATCAGTCACTTCTTCCGGCCGCTCGCCCACCAATACTGCCATTAAAACAACATCAGGGTGATTCTTGGCAATGCCGGAGGCAATATCTTTTAAGATAGTGGTTTTACCGGCTTTGGGCGGAGAAACAATCAAACCCCGCTGGCCAAATCCGATCGGTACCACCAAATCAATGACCCGTTGAGATAGCGGGATTTTACCGGTTTCAAGCCTAAGGTGTTTATTGGGATAAATAGCAGTTAAATCTTCAAACTTAGGCCGCTTGACTGCCCGACCGTCTGAGGAAATTAACTTGTCAGCTTCTGTCCCGTTAACTTTGTTTACCTGCAATAAGCCAAAATAACGTTCGGTTTCCTTGGGCGGCCTGGCCGCTCCTTCCACAAAGTCGCCGGGACGCAACCAGAATCTTCTGATTTGGCTGGCGGAAATATATACATCCGACTCAGAGGGTATATATTTAGGCCGCAAAAACCCATGACCCTCCTGCATAATATCTAAAATTCCGGAAACTTCTTCGGTCGGCACATCACGATCCCGATCTGCGTAATCACGCCCACCATTTTGATACCCGCCTCCATTTTGATAACCATTACCGTATCTGGGTCGGTAGCCATACCCCCCCCTGTCGTCATTGCGAGGAGCTGGCGAAGCCGGAGACGCGGCAATCTGGGTAGGATCATTTTCCACACCAGTCGAGGCTTGTTCCCCCACGAACTGATCAGTCGAGGCTTGTTGTCCACTAGACTCAATGCGCTCCTCCTTCGGAGGCAGACTCTCGACTCTCGACTCTCCTTTAGGCTTAAATGATTTTGTTAAACGAGGCATATTGTTGGGAATTTCTAATTGACCTAATTAACCTAATTGACCTAAGTAATTTAAAAATTTAATCATTGGTGCTTCTTTAAAAATTAGAATAATTAGAAATTAGAAATTTTCAGAGGCCTTTAACTACTACTAAGTAGACCATATCTCTGGGCTTCTGTCAAGACCCGGCCTTGAACTTTCTATCCTCCCAGATAAATGTTGGTTCGTCTTCTAAGTCTTTGTGTAGCTTTTTAAATCTTCTTAGCCCAAATCCGGCCGGGATAAAAGCCAAAGCTGACCAGGCCAGAAATGGTAAGCCTGTTTTGGGTAAAGCGGCAACTGAAACACCGGCTACCTGAGGCTGTACCACTACGGCCGGCTGTTGTGGAGCTGAAGCTAAAACCACTACCGGTTGCTGAGGAACACCACCACCCATAGGACCGATATTGACTATCTGTTGCTGTGTCTGACAAAGCGCGTTAAAGTTAACATTTTGGCCGGCGGCCACAGTGATTGACTTACCGCCAGGGCAATTCAAAGTAATATTCTGCGGTCCTAGTGGACCGGGTGTTGGAGTAGGTGTAGGCGCAGCTGTAGGACCGGGTGTTG
>MFDZ01000013.1 GCA_001777455.1 Candidatus Daviesbacteria bacterium RIFCSPLOWO2_02_FULL_41_8 | reverse complement strand
CTGAACCTGCCTTGTTTACCGCGTAACATATCTGAAAGCGAACGCAAAACATGAGTGGTAGCCGGCCCTCCCCGTCTTGAAGTCCGCGACGACGCATCAATTAAGCTGTCCACAGCCTCCTGTAGCATTCTCTTTTCATTACGTAAAATAATCTCCGGCGCGCCAAGATTAATTAATCTGTTCAAGCGGTTATTCCTGTTAATCACCCTTCTGTACAGATCGTTTAGATCAGAGGTAGCGAATCTCCCTCCGGGCAACTGCACCATCGGCCTAAGATCAGGCGGTAAAATCGGCAAAACCCGTAAAATCAGCCAGGCCGGAGATATTCCGGATGATCTCATCCCTTCAATTACCCGCAATCTTTTAGTGGATTTAATGTGTTTTTGCCCTGTGGATTTGCGGACTTCTTCCCGCAGGTGTGAGGCTAGCTTATCCAGATCCAGGCCTTGCAAGACTTCCAAAAAGGCCTCTGCTCCCATGCCCACTGTTACAAAATCAGATACCCCGTATTCAGAAAGCTTGTAATATTCTTCCTCCGACAAAAGTTTCAGGGAAGTAACACTTTTTACCAGATCCGACACTGCCTTGAAAATTCCCTCCAGAGTAGTAATCTCCCCCACTAAACCATCCCGTAATTTTTGTACTTCTGACCTGACTTTTAGCTCATGTTCCTCTGCTTCCAGCTCAAACTTTTCTTTTTCTAATTTTTTCTTGATACCGGCCAGATTTTTTTTGAGAGTACTTTCCAACTCTTTAATGTTTTTTTCCAGGGTTGTTTTAGAATTTTCAATTTTCTCCTGCAAATCTTTCTCTAATTTTTGCAAAGCCGCAGTTTTTCCATTGGAATCAATGCTGATTACCAAATATGAGGCAAAATAAATGACCGCTTCCAAGTTTTTAGGTGAAACATCCAATATCAAAGAAAGCTTAGACGGCGCGCCTTTAACAAACCAGGAGTGCGCAACAGGGGAAGCCAGGTTAATATGTCCCATCCGCTCGCGCCTGACTTTACTTTGGGTTACTTCTACTCCACACTTATCACAAATTACCCCCCTGAATCTGATTCTTTTGTATTTACCGCAGTAACATTCATAATCTTTGGTCGGTCCGAAGATATTTTCAGAAAATAACCCGTCTTTTTCCGCTTTCAGGGTTCTATAATTGATGGTTTCCGGTTTAGTAACCTCGCCAAAAGACCAGCTGCGGATTTGCTCCGGGCTGGCAACAGTTAATCTTAAACTTTCAAAATCTAGTAAGTCGTTCATTCCCCCTCCTTTTCTTTTTCCGAACTTCCATCAATCACTTCAAAAGGACTGTTTTCGGCTGATAGTTCTGTTTCGCTGACAGTTGGTTTCATCTCCAGTACTTCCTGTAGCTCTGCAACTTCCTCTATGACTGCCGGCTTTTCCTCAATTTCTTGAGTCTGCACTATTTTCGCACCCAGCGTCTCCACCGACAGACCCAAAGCCTGCAGTTCCTTAACTAATACCTTGAAGGATTCCGGAATTAGAGCCTGCGGAATATCAATACCTTTAACAATCGCTTCAAAAGCCTTCGCCCGGCCGACCACATCATCGGATTTGATAGTCAGCATTTCCTGTAAAACATGCGCCGCTCCGTATGCTTCCAATGCCCAAACTTCCATTTCTCCCAACCTTTGTCCTCCCATTTGGGCTTTCCCGCCCAACGGCTGTTGTGTCACCAAAGAATAAGGTCCCGTGGAACGGGCATGAATTTTCTCTTCAACCATGTGGATTAACTTAAGAATGTAATTTATGCCTACCACAACCGTGTTGCCAAATGCCTCCCCGGTTCTTCCGTCAAAAAGCTGTGTCTTACCGTCAGAGGAATATCCCGCTTTTTGCAGTTCTTCAATTAATTTTTCTTCCGGAATTTTTTCAAAAACCGGCGCAGCTATTTTATACCCCAACTTTTTACCTGCAAAACCCCAATGAGTCTCCAGCAATTGTCCCAGATTCATCCTGGACAGAACTGATAATGGAGAAATAATAATATCGACCGGTGTCCCGTTTTCCATATGCGGCATATCGGAGGCCGGAATAATTCTGGAAATAACACCTTTATTACCGTGCCGCCCTGCCAGTTTATCTCCGGCGGTCACTTTGCGCAGTTGTGCCACTTTAACTTTAATTCTCATTAATGTCCCGGTATCCAGCTCATCCCCCTCATCCCGGGAAAGAATCTGTACTCCGATCACAGTTCCCCTTTCTCCGTGGGGAATCCGCAGGGAAGTATCCCTGACTTCTTTTGCCTTTTCTCCGAAAATCGCCCGCAGTAATCTTTCTTCGGCAGTAAGTTCGGTCTCGCCTTTTGGCTGAACTTTACCGACCAGGATATCGTTAGGTCCCACCTCTGCGCCGATTCTAATAATTCCTTTCTCATCTAAGTTGGTTAACGCCTCCTCAGATACATTTGGAATATCGCTGGTCAACTCTTCCGGGCCAAGCTTGGTTTCCACCACATCCACTTCGTATTCTTCAATATGAATGGAAGTTAACACATCCTCTTTGACTAATCTGTCCGAAATAACTATCGCGTCCTCATACCCTAAGCCGTCAAAACTCATATAGGCAATCAACAAATTCTGCCCCAGAGCTAATTCTCCGTTTTCGCAAGCCGCACCGTCAATTAATAAATCACCTTTTTTTATCTTTTCACCGACTCCGACTACCGGTTTCTGCGAATAACAAGTACCTTGAGGGGAATGAATAAATTTTTTGATTTCAAAATTCATTTCTCCTCCCTTGACGGATAAAATCAGTTTCTTACCGTCTACATATTTAATGGTCCCATCCTCCGGCGCTCTAACCACCCTGCCCATATTGTCAGCCACCACTCTCTCCATCCCTGTTCCGACCACCGGAGCGGCCGGCTTAAGAAGCGGTACTGCCTGACATTGCATCTGGGTGCCCATCAAAGCTCTATTGGCATCATCATTGGCTAAAAACGGAATCAAAGAAGCGCTGGTGCCAAAAATTTGTTGCGGAGAGATATCGATTAAAGAAATTTCCTCAGCCGGCCCTTCAAAAAAGTTTCCCTGAAAACGGGTTGGCACCCGTTCGTCTGTAATATATCCATGCTCATCTGTATTTACCGTAGCCTCAGTAATATGGTAATTTTCTTCATCATCAGCCGTGAAGTAAATTAGCTCTTCAGTAACTTTTGGTTTTCCTCGCTGCATAATCACTTTTCTATACGGGGTTTCCAAAAATCCGTATTCATTAATACGGGTATAAAGCGCAAGGTATGTAACCAGCCCGATATTTTGACCTTCCGGAGACCGGATAGGATCGATTCTGCCGTATTGCGAGTGATTGATGTCGCGGACGGAAAAAGAAGCCCGGTCTCTGGTAATGCCGCCTGCTCCCATAACGGAGAGTCTTCTTAGATGATCCAGCTCTGATAAAGGGTTAACCTGATCCAAAATAGAAGATAACTGCGAAGACCGGAAGAACTCATTAATTGCCGCAATTACCGGTTTGGCATTGATCAGACCGCCCGGACTAACTTCCTGATCTGCGGCCGTTAAACTCATTCTTTCTTTGATAATACGCTCAAGTCTTAAAACTCCGATCCTGAAAGCGTTTTGCTGAACCAACTCTCCGGCGCATCTGACCCGCCTGTTGGCCAAGTGATCTATATCGTCTAATTTGCCTTCCCCCTGACTTAATTTAATTAAGCATTTTAAAGTTGCCACAATATCTTCCTTGGTTAAAATCCAATTTTCCGGAGTATTGGGAATATTTAAGCCCAATCTCTTATTGATTTTGTACCTGCCGACTTTTATCAAGTTATAGCGTCTGGCATTAAAAAACATGCCGTCCAGCAGAGATTTAGCATTATCTATCACTACCGGATCACCCGGACGCATTTTTCTAAAAATCTCCAGTAATGCCTCGTCTGTGTTTTTGGTAGGGTCTTTTGCCAGCGTATTATCAATGAATTTTTCCTCTCCGGTATCGATATCTTTAAAAAGTTCCGCAATTGACTCATCTTCAGAAAATCCTAATGCGCGAAGCAAGGTGGTGGCGGCAAATTTTCTTTTTCTGTCAATCTTGGCAGTTAATACCCCGCCTCTGGTAATGGAAAATTCCAACCAGGAACCCCGGTACGGACGAACTTCTGCCGAGAATAATCTTCTTCCGGTAATCGGATCATCTGCGGCCTGGAAAAAAACTCCCGGAGAACGGACCAATTGGTTAATAATAACCCGCTCCACTCCGTTTACAATAAAAGTGCCCTTTTCAGTCATCTGCGGAATGTCTCCCAAAAAGACGTCTTGTTTGTATCTTTGTCCGGTTTGTTTATTGATTAAGGTCGCCTCAATTTTTAAAGGCGCGTCAAAGGTGACCCCTTTTTCGCGGGCTACTTCGGCGCTATATTTGGACTTGCCAAAATAAAAAGACCCCAGTTCCAGGGTCCAATTCTTTCCTGTAAAATCCTCTACGGGAGAAATCTCCTCAAGGACTTCGGCAATGCCGGTTTTCAAAAATGAATTATATGATTCAAGCTGGATTTGGATTAAATTAAGTTCAGGAACCAAAGCAGGCGCTTTGCTCCAATATTTACGCTGTGTATCTTTATTAGATGAGTTTAGTGACATTAGTAGATGGCCAATCGGACAGATTTTCCTTTACCTTGCTCACACCAACAAAAGAAGCATACGTTCTCGTACGCCTCTGTTTTTTCTATTCAATTGATCTCAATATATCAGAAAAAAGACTCCCCGTCAAGAGGGAAGTTTTCGTTCTTGCGGAAGATAATTTAACCTGCTGATAATCTTCTTCCCAGTTTTCTGTTCCAACTCCAATCTTGCATTTTTGGCAATCCTACCGCCTTTTTTAGCCGGAATTTTATTCTCCTTCAGGCCTTTAGCTTGGTCTACTTCTGCAATTTGACGGGTAGAAAGTTCTGCTAAAGCAGTAAAAACGAGTTCCGCATCGGTCATATGATCCCGCAGATTCTCGGTCTTTAATCCTTTTAGGCCTTTATGCTTCTTAACTGATAAACTTCCGCGGCTTGAAAAGCCGCGGTGTTCTTCCCAAGTTTTCAAGCTTTCAAGAAAACCCCTTCTCCGATTGTTCCTTAACAGCGCGGAAGTTTGAAAGATTTTTCAGCGGAACCCCACTTTGAGAAAGTGGGGTTTTCTTGCTTATAAATCACTCCATTCTTCATGAATAATATTTGTCAGAATCGCATATTCGTCTTGTTTTTCAACATCATGACTTTTCCAGTAATCGGTAAGTTTGTTACGGATTTCCTGCCCCATCATTCTTTGTTGAATCCATTTTCCGCTTCTACCCATTCTTTGCCAATTCATTCGTCCTCTATCAACGGATTTTTCAGGATCAGATATTTCTTGTAATCTCTCGTATCCTACTCTAGCCAACCAGAGTTTAAGGGGCTCTGCTTTTGGACTTGGCACTGACTGGATTATGCGGAATAGGGTTTCAGTGTCTGCAGCGTCAGTAATTCTTAGTTTTCCGTCTTCTGCTTTTAATTTCAACTGTACGATTTTTTCGTACACTTCGCTTCCTTCCTTCACAAGTTTGTTTTTCAGATCAGACCAATATCTTCGGGGTATCGAGCTACCAGTTAGAACCTGAATTATATCAACCACAGAAAAATACCACTTTTCCTCTTTTTCATTCCAATGCCTTCGGATTTCCTTCCCTTCAAAAATAGCCAATTTTGTAGTCATGAATTTACATTATCCCAAATCTAACCCGAAGTCAAGAAGATTGATTAAAATATTCTCTTGCTTTTTGTTCATCTTTTTTCATCTGAGTAATTAATTCTCTAGCAGAATTAAATTTTTTATTGTCTCTGATTTTTTCTAGAAGTCTGATAGAAATCCACTGACCATAAATATCTTTATTTCCGAAGGAAAGAACTTGTTCATTAAAATCCAGGATATATGTTTCTGCCTGGAAGTTTTTTTCATCGAAAGTTTTTGCTTTACCGATAAAAGTTAAAGCCGGATAAATAGATTTTCCGAGTTTCGCATAAGAAACATATATCCCTTCCGGGATTTTTTTAGTTAAATTTATATTGGCCGTAGGAAAACCTAAACCTTTTCCTCTTTGTTTATTCTTCCTAACCTTCCCCCAAAACTTGTACATGATCATAAGTAAATTAACCTAATTAACCTAATTTTTAATTGATCTAATGAATTTCAGTTTAGAAATTAGTAATTAGAAATTAGAAATTTTCTTACGGATAGCTTGATACATTTCTGTTATGTTCTTCCAAGGTCTCGCCGTAATAAGAATGCCCTTTTGAATCATGGTAATAATACAAATATGGAGTAGACGGATCAGCGTCGGCAACAGCTTTGAGGGATGACAGGCTGGGATTACAAATGGGAGCCGGGGGGAAACCACTGTGAAGATAAGTATTATACAAAGAGTCGATCTTTTTATCCTCCCTACTTAATTGACGCTTCCACCAACCACCCTCTGGTGGATTTATTGTTCCCTTGGGAATCAAAGCATACTGTAGTGTGGCATCAGCGTTTAAAGCCATGCCGATTTTAAATCTTTTAAGCAGTATTGAGGCCACCTCTTTCCTGACGCCGTCCGAGCGAGCCTCCCGTTCCACAATAGATGCTAAAATTACTCCCTGGTCCTCCGTTAACCCTTGAGAACGGATTTTTGAACGAAGCTCCGTAGTAAAACGCGCTTCAAAAGTTTTTCGCAAAGTTCCCGCAATATACTCAACTGTTGCTTCTTTGGGGAAAAGGTAGGTATCCGGAAACATATATCCTTCTTTGGATGCTTTCAGAAATTCTCCATTATCAATTCTCAATTCTCCATTAAGTTTTTGCGCCATCTCCTCCACCCGCCAACCTTCTATCAAAGTTATCCAGATATCTTCACTGCCGGTTTGTAGTGCCGTTAAAATTTCCGGTGTAGACATCGAAGGGGAAAGCTTGTATGAGCCGGCCTGCAGTTTATTGGTTAAATTATTTTGTTTAACATAAATCTTAAAGACCAATTCCGACCGGATTATGTTTTCTTTTTTTAAGTTCCCGGCAATCTCCGTCACTTTGGCCCCTTTGGCTATCACAAATACTTTAGTAGTTTTATCAATAGAAATGCTGGTCAGCTGATAATTCCACCAGCCATTTGCCAGGAAAAATGTTACCAACAAAACAATTATTAATATTAACGTTTTTTTCATAAGTTGATAGTGTCATTCCGAGGGAGTGCAACGACCGTAGGAATCTTGATTTTCTTTCAGTCAAGATTGCCACGTCTCCGGCTTTGCCGGATCCTCGCAATGACATTACACAGAATCCAAATAATTTTGTAAAATTTCTGCGGCAGAGAATGCATCTTTGAAACGGCGTTTTTTTTGCCCGGCACCTTGTTCGATCAGCGTGGCCAAAGCTTTCTTGCTGGATAATGTTTCATCCTCCGTTTTTACCTCAAAACCTTTTTTCCTCAAAACCGCCGCAAATTTAGTTGCCTTTTTCCCGATCTGACCTTCCGGCAAACCAATAATAATTTCCTCAAACAATCCTTCATTTATTATTTTTGAGGTTTTTTCAATCGCATCGGAAAAATTATTAACTTCAATAATTTGCCAGGGAGAAGCTAATTCCCCCTCCGATATTGCCAGACCAATTCTTCTTAAACCAAAATCCACTCCCAAATATTTCATATCAACTTTCCCAACACCACCAGTCTCTTGTATGTAAACCCGGGCGGGACACAGGTCATTAGAGAAATATACCTCCCCGTCTCATCCGGCGCAGGAATAACCGAAAGGTTGTCAGGAGCAACTACTTTAATTTCCGTCACACGATACTTAAAATTAACACCTCCGGCTTTCACTAAAATCTCATCCTCTTTTTTTAAATCTGTTAACTTGACAAAAATTGCGCGTTGACCGGGTGTAAATCTGTTAAGAGACGAATGACCGGAAATGAATATATTGCCTTTTTCCCCGGGCAAAGCAGAGCCCGGCAAATGCACTAACCCTTTTGATAAATCATTACTGTCTACATAAACTGTTTCGTCAATTTTTAATTTTGGCACTGAAAGATGAAACTGATTATAGGGAGGATTCGTTTCTCTTTTTAAGTTAGAAATAAATCCTGAGAAATTATCTTTGTTTTGAACCGAGATCCCCAATACCTGCCCACCCGACTGACTCGGGCTTATCAATTTTTGGCTATCTAATTTTTGTCCTATCTGCCAAAATTGAAACGAAATAACCGGTAAAATAGTCTGCAAAAGAAGAAACACCCCGATTGATAAAAACCCGAGTGCAACAACCCTCATTTCAAACCAACCTCAATTTTGATATTTTTTGCGATAATCGGTAATCTTTGCAAAATTTCAGGTAACTTTGGCGACAGATTAATCTCTGAACCCAAAACATTTTCCATTTCTTTAATAATTACTCCAGCCTCAGAAAGTGTCTTAAATTTGATCTGGCTTTTAATCTTTTCCGTATCTATTTTAGGCATCATTTTTGCTTTAAATCTGGCCAAAAATATTAACTTGCCGTCTTTTTCCATCTTTGAAACATCTGACTGGGTTTCTGTTCCTGAAAGATCGAGTTCAAAACCTTCTGGCACCTGGGTATTCACTAACTTCGAAACAATCAATTTAAGGTCTTTATCCTCAAACGCCGTACCTTTGTAGCGGATAGTCATACTCAAAGAAAATTCACCTGCCTGGTCGTTAATATTTTTGTTATACTTTTTACTGGTAATTTGCTCCAGTAGTGCCTCCTGCAGAACTTTTTTGTCAGGGAATTTTTCCTGTAATTTTTGTTGGGCCTGCTGTTTTAAATCCGAAGACAGCTTTGCCAGTAATCTTTGTTGATCATCGCTGGAAACAACGGTCACGTCTTTAGAGGTCCCTCCGGAGAAATTACCCTCAGATTTTGCAGCTACTTTATCAGATGTAAAACCGGCAATAGTAAAATCCGACCCGGAAGATAAATTCCCGTCAGCTCCTATCGAAACGGCGGTAACTGTAACATTAGTTTTCCCGAAAGTG
>MFDZ01000012.1:16653-19863 GCA_001777455.1 Candidatus Daviesbacteria bacterium RIFCSPLOWO2_02_FULL_41_8 | reverse complement strand
CGGCAGTAAAAAGTAAACTGTCTCCGGGAAAGAAAAAGCCGACCAATAACCCCGATTCCAAAAAAACGATGGTAAAAATTCCCAAATAACCGGCGCTTTTAATTAAAGAGACAAGGTCAAAATGCATACCAGTCAGTATAACAGATGGGAAAAATTATTGTTGTAACTTGCTTAAGACTTCTCCCAGTTTTTTAATTTCTTCTCCGTATCTTCCCCAGTTTCCTTCTCTTTGTGCGTTGATAGCAGTTTGATACGCCTGACTAGCCTGTAGAAGGAGATCTTCTTTGGTTTTGTCAGGTGAAACTGAAACAGGAGCTTCGCCGGATTGTTTTACCTGTCCTTCGTCCGTACCGAAAATCCTAGCCAGACCGGCTTCAAGGGTTTCTTCCATGGCAATTTTATTTTCATACGCTACAATAACCCGTTTGAGTTCCGGAATTTTTCCCGTTGCCGCTTTAAGATAGAGCGGCCGGACATATACTAAGGATTCCTCAATGGGGATGACCAAAAGGGGGCCCTGGATTACCTGAGAACCGCCCTGATCCCACAAGGAAATCTGCTGACTGATCTGGGCATCCTGACTGATCCGGCCGATAATTTGTTTGGGGCCAAACACCAATTTATCTTTGGGGAAGCGGTAAACTACAAGTTTGCCGTATTGATCTCCGTCATTTCTGGCCACCATCCAGGCAGAGAGATTATCTTTGGAGCGGGGAGTGAACGGCAACATTAAAATAAATTCTTCAATCTTTTCACCGGGCAGCTTCATAATCATGTGCCGGGGACTCATGGCTGATGCCTGTCCGCCAATTTGCGCTTCACCGCCTTGGGCAATAGTAGGAACTTCCCACTGGTCTTCTTTATTGTAGAAAATTTGCGGGTCATCCATATGATATGTAGTGTAAATTGCAGTTTGGAGAGTGAAAATATCTTCCGGATAACGGAGATGAGGAGCTATGCTTTTGGGAAGCTCGGAAAGCGGAAGAAAAGTTTTGGGGAAAATCTTAGCGTAGGTTTTGATAATCGGATCATCCGCATCTGTTTGATAAAACCTAATCTCCCCACCGTAAGCGCTCACCACCGCTTTAACTGAATTTCTTATATAGTTTACATTACCGCCGTTTAACGGCATCTGTTGTGAATATGGATAATTATCGGTTGTTGTATAGGCATCCAGAATCCAGTAAAGCTTGCCCTCGGCAATCACTAAATACGGATCTCGGTCAAGTTTAAGAAATGGAGCAATTTTTAAAACCCTCTCATTTATATTGCGGTAATAAAGAATTCGGCTTTCCTTTGTAATATCACCGGATAAAAATATTTTGAGAGAACCAAAACGCAAAGCATAAAAAATTCGCTTCCAAAGAGAATTAATCTCAACTCCGCCATTTCCGCCGTATGTTGTATAGACATTTTCGTCTCCCTTGGGGTAATCGAATTCTTTGGACTTTGTTTTGACTATGACATAATCATTGGGGATTTCGCCGTAATAAACTTCAGGCCGTTCAACTGATAATTCTTTAACTTCCGATTGCGGAGGCAGGTCTTTGACAAATAAAACCGGCAATCCTTCCGGAGTCACCTGGTTTACCGGTCCGGCAGCGACCCCATAGCCGTGAGTAAACGTCAATCTTTCATTAATCCAATTTTTATTAGGCAAACTGTCCGAAGCCAATTCACGGGGAGAAAGCATAATTTGGCGGAGTTCATCATTAATTGTGTAACGGTCGTTATCAACAGAGGTAAACTCATAATAGGTTCTGATCTCCTGGATCTGCGAAAAAGTGGATAGAAGAGGCGCCCTGTCCCAGAGCCTGACATTTTTGATAGTCAGGTCATTGGCGGCAATGTCTGCAGCCGTGATTGGTTTATTTGCAGCTATTTCCAGCTCTTTTACTTTATCCAGGCCGTAAGCTTTACGGCTTAACTCGATATTGTGTTTAATAAACGGTGTTTCTTTGGTAAGCTCATTTGGCGCGACAATCAGTTTCTGAAAAACCGGGGGGATAATCATAGAGGCGAATCCGATTATGAAGGTTAAAAAAATTACCCCGAAAAGAGGAGCTATTTTTCCGGAAATCCCATAAAATAATGCCAAAAGCGCAGCTAAACCATAAGCAATAACAGATACATAAAGGATAGGCACCATGATATTGGCATCAGTGAAAGATGCGCCAAATACCGGTCCGCTTTGACTGATAAGCAAATCAAAGAGTGAAAGATATTTGCCGGCGGCAATTGTTGCTAAAAGGAGAAATATTAAAATGCCAAGATGCAGTCTGGCCTTCGGATCAGCCTGCCCCGGGCTTGCCGATAGAGAAATTTGGCTTTTTCCGGTTAACTTGGATAAGTCTATTTTACGGAGAAAGCTTGATAAATTGAGTTTTCCCCGAAGAAAATAAATGGCACCGCAACCAAGAAGTGATATTATGATAGCGGCTTTTATCAGACCGAGCCCAAGAGAAAAAACAGGCAGGGAAAATATGTAAAAAGATACGTCACGGCTGAACACCGGGTCAATCTGACCGAAAGATACGGCTGAAAGAAATTTCAGGACTTCATGCCAACTACTTGCGGCTATAAGCCCGACAAAAGCGGCAATAAGAAAACTTATAATAATGCCCAGTTTTCCGATTAACCTGCTATTTAAGTGCACAGGCTGGCCCAGACCGATTAGAGCATCCGGGATTTTTGTTATCCAGGGAATCTTCGAACGGATGGCAAAAAATAAGTTTGCAAGAAGAAAGGAAGCTACTAAAGCACCGGATGAAAAAAATATTATGATTTTCGCAGTGAGAGATTTAACAAAAATTTCGGTGAATCCCACTTCCTGATACCACCACCAGTCGGTAATTAAGGAAACAATGACGGAGAAGAAAATAAAAGTAACAAAAGCCAGGCTTAAAAATGTCCAGGAAAAGAATTTAGTGATATTCAAAGTGTAGGATAATGATTAATATAACAGGACTGGGGGATATATGCAAGATTATATGAAGTAACTATTTAGTATTTCCCAGTGATTGTCATTCTGGAGCGTAGCGATAGAATCTTTTTAGATCCTATCAGTCGACTTTCAGCCTCCTTCCAGGATGACTACTGGGGAAAACTGAACTCATACTATATGAAGCAGGTTTTACTGAAATCTTCGGATCACACCGACACATTTGCCCTGAATTTTGACATCCGTCGCATAAATGGGGGACATGGAAG
>MFDZ01000012.1:15046-16638 GCA_001777455.1 Candidatus Daviesbacteria bacterium RIFCSPLOWO2_02_FULL_41_8 | reverse complement strand
AACGGATGCGGTCTTTCTCCTTGAAAAAGCGTTTTAAGGTTGCCAGACCGTTGTCCAGTAGAGCTACCACTATATCTCCGTCTGTAGCAGTATTTTGCTCTTCAATAATGACATAATCACCATCCAGTATCCCCTCTTCTATCATAGAGTCACCTTTGACTTGTAAAACATACGAGCGTTTTTTGCCGGAAATCATATTCGGGGCAACTTTGATGGTGGCATCCGGGTCAGTATAAGTCATGATCGGTTGCCCGGCGGCAATAAAACCTAAAACCGGCAGTTCAATGCCTTTTAAGGCAGAAGAGATTTTTTGGTCCAAAACTTCAATGCCCCGGACTGCCCCTTCAAATTTTTTAATCACCCCTTTGGTGACCAGCGCCTGCAGGTGTTCATGAACAGTAGCCAGGGATGAAACTCCGATCGCTTCGGCTATTTCACTCAGGGTTGGGGAATAACTGTATTTATCAATATACTGCTTAATGAAGTCCAGTATTTGTTTTTGTCGGCGATAGAGAGTAATTGGCATACCAAAACTTTACCAAATACAACCCGAAGATGTCAATAGCCCAAAATACACACAAGTGTTAGAATATACTGTTAACTTTCAATATGGCAAAATTCAAGATTGTTTCCAGTTTTAAACCCACCGGAGATCAACCACAGGCAATTGAAAAGCTAGTTGCTGGTATCAATAGTGGTCTGGAACACCAAGTCCTGCTGGGGGTGACAGGTTCGGGTAAAACTTTTACCATGGCCAATGTGATTGAAAAAGTACAGAAGCCGACTCTGATTATTTCCCACAATAAAACTTTGGCCGGGCAGTTGGCCCAGGAGTTTAAGTCGATTTTTCCCAAAAATGCCGTGGAATATTTTGTTTCTTATTATGATTATTATCAACCTGAAGCCTATATTCCGCAAAGTGATACCTACATAGAAAAAGATGCCTCTATCAATGAAGAGATTGAAAAACTGCGTCTTTCTACTACTGCATCGCTTTTAACCCGTAAGGATGTAGTAGTGGTAGCTTCAGTGTCCTGCATTTACAACTTAGGTTCCCCGATTGAATACGGCCAGGCAATTTTGGAGATAAAAGCAGGGATGCACACGGATCAAGAGCGGATATTGCGGATCTTAATGAAAATGCACTATGAGCGGAACGACATTGATTTTAAAAGAGGAACATACCGGGTGCGCGGAGATACTATTGATATTTTTCCTTCGTACACTGATTTTGGTTATAGACTGGAATTTTTAGGGGATAAACTGGAAAGGCTAAATAAACTGGAAGTCGTAACGGGAAACACTGAGGAAGTTTTGGGAACTCAGATTGTTTATCCGGCCAAACACTATATTACCCCCGAGCAAAGATTGGTTCCCGGGATTAAACAAATAGAAAAAGATTTAGAATTAAGAATTAAGCAATTAGAATTAAGCGGGAAATTGGTGGAGGCTCAAAGGCTAGAGCAGAGAACTAATTATGATTTGGAAATGATCAGGCAGTTCGGCTATTGTAACGGTATTGAAAATTATTCCCGTTATTTTGACGGTAGAAATTCTGGAGAGCCGCCTTATACCTTAATGGATTATTTTCC
>MFDZ01000012.1:9987-15007 GCA_001777455.1 Candidatus Daviesbacteria bacterium RIFCSPLOWO2_02_FULL_41_8 | reverse complement strand
ACGGGGATAGGTCCAGAAAAGAAACCTTGATTGACTTTGGATTTAGACTGCCTTCGGCTTTGGATAACCGGCCCCTGCGGTTTGATGAGTTTATAAGGACGGTTAAGCAGGCAATTTATACATCAGCCACCCCGGATGAATATGAACTTAGTTTAGCTCACTCTTCCTCCGTCATTGCGAGCGGAGCGAAGCAATCCAGAACAGAGATTGCCGCGTCGCAGACTCCTCGCAATGACGAGAAAGTATATGACGGTATTACTGAACAACTGGTCAGGCCGACCGGAATTTTGGATCCGGTAATTTCTGTCCGGCCGGTCCGGGGTCAGATTGAAGATTTGATGAAGGAAATTAAAAAGCGGGTGGCAGATCACGAACGTGTACTGGTAACCACTTTAACCAAAAGAATGGCAGAAGATTTGTCAGAATATCTGCATGACCGGGGGATTAAAGTAACTTATCTGCATTCCGATGTTAAAACTCTGGAGCGGGGCGATATTCTGCAATCGTTGCGGCTGGGGGAATACGACGTGATTGTGGGTATTAATTTACTTCGGGAAGGGTTGGACTTGCCGGAAGTGTCACTGGTGGCCATTTTGGATGCCGACAAGGAAGGATTTTTGCGCTCTAGAACTTCTTTGATCCAAACCATGGGCCGGGCGGCCAGACATATCAAAGGTCAGGTGATTATGTATGCAGACAATATCACCGGTTCAATGAAAGCGGCTATGGATGAAGTGGACCGCAGAAGGAAATATCAGGAGAATTACAATAAAAAGCACCATATTACCCCGAGAAGTATTGAAAAAGCTCTTAGGGAGAGATTAATTGAAAAAGTGGAAGAGTTGGAAGAAACTTTAGGTAAAAAAGATTTGAGAGTGGAAGATATTCCGGCCAGCGAGCGGGAAAAGATAGTTAAAAATCTGGAAGCTCAAATGAAACAAGCAGCCGACCTTTGGGACTTTGAAGAGGCAGCCAAGTTGAGAGACCAAATTAAAGAATTGAGCGTCTAACCCCTTTTCATTTGTTGCAAAAAGGGTTAAAATAGAGGCTTAATTTCGGGAAAACTTTGACTTTTTAAGTCATCCTGAACTTGATTCAGGACCCATATGAATTATTGGTATAGATTCCTGCTTTCGCAGGAATGACAGAAGAATCCTATGGCCATAGATAAAATCATCATCAAAGGTGCCAGAGAGCACAACCTCAAGAATATTGATTTGGAGATTCCCAAAAATCAGTTGGTAGTTTTGACCGGCATTTCCGGTTCAGGTAAGTCATCTCTAGCTTTTGATACTCTTTATGCGGAAGGCCAGCGCCGGTATGTCGAATCGCTGTCTTCCTACGCCAGACAGTTTTTAGGGGTGATGGATAAGCCGGATGTTGATTTAATAGAAGGGCTGTCTCCGGCTATTTCCATTGACCAAAAAGGCGTTTCCCACAATCCCCGCTCTACTGTCGGTACAACTACGGAAATTTATGATTATCTCAGGCTGCTTTTTGCCAGAGTAGGTCATCCGCACTGTTCAATTTGCGGTCGAGAGGTTTCCAAGATGTCAGTGGAGCAAATCGCAGAAAGAGTGGCTAGTGGCAAGAGTCTAGAGTCCAGTAAAAAGGGGAAAAGAGTGATGATATTAGCACCCGTAGTCAAAGACAGGAAAGGGGAATATTCACAACTGTTTGAGGATTTTAGGAAAAAAGGATTCTCCAAAGCCAGGATAGACGGGCATGTTAGAGATTTATCGGACGATCTCGTTCTAATCAAAACTAATAAACACACTATTGATCTAGTGGTTGATCGATTGGTTCTTGATAAATCTGTCATTGCGAGCGAAGCGAAGCAATCTAGTTTGGAAAGTAAGATTGCCACGTCGCCTTCGGCTCCTCGCAATGACAAGAGTAATAATAGTGCTCAAGAATATAATTTATACTCAAGACTGGCACAAAGCATTGAGACAGCGCTTAAATTCGGTGAAGGGTCAGTAATTGTTTCCGAAGTTTTGGATGCCTCTTTGGAGTTTCCGCAAAATCCTAAAAAGATGGAAGATCACCTTTATTCCGAGCGGTTTGCCTGTCCGGTGGACAATATTTCCCTGCCGGAGATTGAACCAAGATTGCTATCTTTTAATTCCCCTCACGGAGCCTGTTCCGGCTGCGCCGGATTGGGCACACTATTGGAGATAGATGAAAAAGCCATTCTAAACCCCATTCTATCTATTGAGGAAGGCGGTATACTCCCCTGGTCAAAACTGGCCACCATCGACACCTGGTTTACCAGGCTGATTGAAGCTGTGGGGAAAGAATACGGGTTTAATTTATCAACCAGACTGGGAGACCTGACCCCGGAAACAAGGCAAGTTTTGTTAAGCGGAGCCGGTGATAAGCAATTTAAAGTTGAGGGCAGAAACAGGCAGGGCAAAATGACGCACTTTTATTCCGGGTTTGAGGGTTTGGTAGCTAACTTAAAACAAAGGTATCAGGAAACCGAATCGGATTTTGTCAAAGCGGAGATTGAAAAATATATGTTCAAGGAAACCTGTCCGAAGTGCAAGGGTGCCAGGTTAAAAGACGAGGCCTTGTCGATAACTATAGAGGGATCAAATATAGCTGAGGTGACAGGCCAGTCAATCGTGCAGACGCTGGATTGGATGACTCACCTCCGGGGTGAACGTAAGAATTCGGCAGGATCACACCCCGAAGGTGTTCTATCGGATCGTGAATTGCAAATTGCTTCTCCTGTTTTGAAAGAAATTGTCTCCAGACTGCAGTTTTTGATAGATGTGGGTTTGGATTATCTGACGCTGGACCGGGCGGCTATGACATTGGCCGGTGGAGAATCCCAACGGATCAGGCTGGCTTCCCAAATCGGTTCCGGATTATCAGGAGTCTTATATGTTTTGGATGAGCCTTCGATAGGACTGCATCAGCGGGATAACACCAGGTTGATAGAAACCTTAAAAAGACTGCGGGACTTAGGAAATACGGTGATTGTAAATGAACACGATACCGAAACCATGGAATCGGCAGATTTACTGATTGAAATAGGGCCTGGCGCAGGCGAACACGGCGGCAACGTAGTATTCATGGGTACTCCTGATGAGATTAAAAAAAGTTCTACTTCTTTGACAGGCCAATACTTATCCGGACGTAAAAAGGTGACTGTCATCAGTCATCCCGTACTTGAAGACCGTCAGGTCGCAAGCTCTGTTTATACGGGATCCATCAATAATATTGATATAGATTCCCGCCCTAGCGGGAATGACAATCGAGGGTTCTTAAAGATTCTGGGAGCTAGCCAGCATAATCTAAAAAATATTAATGTCTCCTTTCCTTTAGGTAAATTCATCGCCATCACCGGCGTGTCCGGTTCCGGCAAGTCAACTTTAATTCACGATATTTTATTTAAAGCTTTAGCGCAAAAAATTTACCGTTCCCGCGAAAAAGCCGGAGTCTACAAAGGCATGGAGGGGGTAGAGTATTTGGATAAAGTGGTTTTGGTGGATCAATCCCCAATTGGCCGAACTCCCCGCTCGAATCCGGCCACTTATACCGGAGCGTTTACTTTTATCAGGGAGCTTTTTTCTGAGAGTCCTGAAGCTAAAATCCGGGGGTACGGACCGGGCAGGTTTAGCTTTAATGTTAAAGGCGGCAGGTGTGAGGTTTGCGAAGGAGAAGGAACCTTAAAAATTGAAATGCAGTTTTTGCCGGATGTGTATGTGACCTGTGAGGCATGCAATGGAGCGAGATACAACCGGGAAGCTCTGGATATCCGTTTTAAGGATAAAAATATTGCCGAAGTATTAAATATGACAGTGGAAGAATCATTAAAGTTTTTTGAAAACATCCCTCAGATTAAAAACAAACTACAGGTGTTAAATGATGTCGGTTTAGGTTATATCAGGTTAGGCCAACCGGCGCCGACTCTTTCCGGAGGTGAAGCTCAGCGGATTAAGCTGTCTTCGGAGTTGTCTAAACGCTCCACCGGCCGCACTATGTATATCCTGGATGAGCCCACCACAGGCCTGCACATGGCAGACATAGAAAGACTGCTTACAATACTCCGAAAGTTGGTTAATTTTGGCAATACCGTAGTGATTATAGAACATAACCTGGACGTAATAAAAAATACCGACTGGGTAATAGACTTAGGTCCCGAAGGCGGAGATAAAGGTGGTAAAGTTATCGCAGAAGGCACACCGGAGCAAATTGTTAAGGTTAAAGCTTCCTACACTGGCCAATACCTGGCCAAGATAATATGAAGAAAAAGCGCAAATTTGATGCGGTTTTATTTGATATTGACGGAACTATCTTAGATACCGGCCAATATATTTTCCAGGCTTATAAATACACACTGGCGCTTCATTTAAAAAAAGAAGTCAACTGGGAAGACGTGGTGCCTATTTTAGGTCTGCCCTTCAAGGAGTGTTACCGTATTTTAACCAATCTGGAAGAAGTGGATTATTTAATGGAATGTCACCATCAGTTTCAGATTCAAAATTCACATTCAGTCAAAGCTTATGGAAATACTTTAAAAACTTTGCAGGACTTGAAAGAAGCCGAAGTAAAAATAGCTGCTGTCACGAGCCACACAGGTGAGTTGTTAATAAGGAATTTAAAAATAGCCGAACTGGAAAAATTCTTTAAAATTATTGTTACCCCTTTTCATGTTAAGAAACCAAAGCCTGATCCGGAGTCAGTCCTCAAGGCGCTGGAGATCCTGAAGGTTAAAGCTGACAGGGCAGTGTTTGTGGGCGACAGCCCGGCAGATATTAAAGCCGGCAAAGCGGCGGGAGTAAAAACCATTGCGGCTCTATATGGTTTCCACGGAAAAAAACTTCTGGACACAAAACCCGATTTTCTGGTTAGAAATATTGAGGGAATAATTCCGATAATACTTAGTTAGATTTGGTACAATTACTAAATGGTCAAGAAAGTCTGTCTTGCAATTTTTTTATTGGTTGTCTTTACTTTTGTCCCAAAAGCTTATGCCGCTTCCGAGTTTGCCAGCAGTTATGATGTCTTG
>MFDZ01000012.1:9005-9920 GCA_001777455.1 Candidatus Daviesbacteria bacterium RIFCSPLOWO2_02_FULL_41_8 | reverse complement strand
CGAGAAAATTACCTTGAGGAATCTAACTTCCGAATATTTTGCCAATCAATTTAAATTGACGGTCGGAGCAACCAAAATATCTGATATCAAAGCCTCAGATCCTGGCGGAGTACTGGAAGCGACAGAACAGCAACAGAATGGCTTAACTTCAATAAACATTAAATTTAACCAACAAGTAGCAGGCTTGGGAAAGAGTTTACCCTGGACAATCACTTTTAAATCAAAGGACCTTGCGCAAAAAGTCGGGAGGGTTTGGGAAGTGAGAGTCCCCAAAGTCTCATCTTCTACAAATTTGGAAGCTTACAACCTGACTTTAGCTGTTCCGCAGAGTTTTGGCTCTCCTTCTCTAATTAATCCCTTACCCAAAAGCCAAACGGCTTCCGGGGGGAAAATATTCCTAACCTTTGACAAGGAAAAACTGTTGGCTTCCGGGATTTCGGCAAATTTTGGCACAAACCAACTTTTTGATTTTAGCTTAGCTTATCACCTTGAAAATAATAACCTGGTACCGGTTTTAACCAATATTGCACTCCCTCCGGATACCGCTTATCAGGACGTTATCTTCTCCAGAATTGAGCCGAAACCTCAAAATGTCACGGTCGATAATGACGGCAATTATTTAGCCTGGTACCGTTTAACCCGCGGTCAAAAAATTGATATTACGGTTTTCGGTTCGGCAAAGCTTTATACCAGCTCGAAAGTACAAAACCCTTTTTTGGAAGACTCCTTAAGGGTGAAATATACTCAGCCGCAAATTTATTGGGAAAAGGATAATCCTCAAATATTAAGCAAAGTTAAAGATCTTTTGGGCAATAACCCAACAGAAAGTACTGAAGAAAAAGCCAGGCTTCTCTTTCAATTTGTAGTAGATCATTTGAAATACGATTCCGGAAGATTACAAAATTCAATAGAAAG
>MFDZ01000012.1:0-8955 GCA_001777455.1 Candidatus Daviesbacteria bacterium RIFCSPLOWO2_02_FULL_41_8 | reverse complement strand
TTGCTTATACTTCTAATACAGCCTTACGACCGCTTTCACTAACAAGGGATATTCTGCATTCCTGGCCGGAATACTGGGACGACCGGCGCGGTTGGGTAATGGTGGATCCGACTTGGGAAAACACCACCGGTGGGATGAATTACTTCGATAAATTGGATTTAAACCACTTTGTTTTCGCAATAAAAGGAACATCATCCGTTGAACCGGTTCCGGCCGGGTCGTATCCTAATAAAGGTCAAGTTAGGAATGATGTTAAAGTTTCTTTATCTGATACGGATTTTCTGGGCAAACCACAGATAGATGTTCAGATTAAGGTTGGTGGTCAGGTTCTTTCCGGTTTTCCCGGCAGGGTGTCAGTTAAAATTACCAATACCGGTAATTCTTTTTATCCCTCCGCTCCGCTTTCTTTAAGCGCCAATAAGATTTTGGTGCTAAATTTATCCAGTCTGAAGACCGGACCCATACCGGCTTTTGGTAATGCGGAGTTTAATTTTAATATCCGTACCAGATCTCTGCTTGATTCCTATCAGGATCAATTCACCGTATTAGCCGGCGGACAAAAGTTTACAAAAGATGTCACGGTTAAGCCTTTTATTCTTTTCCGGACAGTTCCTTTGATAATAGTGGGAATTGTGGCACTGATGGCGCTGTTATATTTTGTAGTACTGGGCGGTCATTTTTATCAAAAAAGAATTAAGCATAAAATAAAGGATAAAAAGAAGAAATCAAAAGGCTCTTGACAACTTAAGTTTTGCTGATAGAATAACAGGAATCTAGCCCAAGAAAACATATGACAAAAATAGAAGCAGGATCAAATTTGCACCACCTAAAGAGAGCAGATAGAATTGCAATTTTAAGCGCAAAAAAGGAGGAGGAATCTCGTTTCAGATTAGCAAGAACCACTACTGAGGAAGCAGTATCCGACTTTCATGAGACGCTTGATATAACTGCTTTGAATGGGGTACCAGGGGTTGAAATAGGAAAAGACCCAGCCGGCTCAACTGTGATGGTTGGATTGAATCTAACAAGGCAAGAGGTTGCACTTGCTAAGGGTGAAATGCAAGAGTTATTAAAAGGTCTTGGAATTGATGGAAAAGCTCGGTTAAATGTGGATGTCCGTTTATCGAGCGAGTCAGATCCAGGAAGTCGACTTGCTGCCCTTAGTCTAACTTTGAAACCTTATGGAAAACCAGGAAACAATCCAGGAATAAAATTTGGTGCAGAAAACGATGGTACATTGGATCCATTAACTAGAGCAGAAATGCTTCGTGACAGCCATATTTTGCTACAAGAAGTTTTTGAAAGAAGAAGACAATTAGTTCCAAGCGGTGAAGCTTTTAAAGCAGGTGCTTTCTGGAATCCCAGTATAAAGTTACCTGAATAATTAATATTCTTTGCAAAGGCTATAATTTCCTCAAGATGTTTCCCTCCAAAATCGATCGAAGTAAGATTCCTCACAAACCGGGTGTTTATATTTACATAGACAAAGTCGGAAGGGTTCTCTATGTAGGTAAAGCGATTGATTTATACCATAGAGTCTCTTCATACTTTTCCGGCAGACAGCTTGAAAAAACCACTTTATTGGTGGAGCAAATAGCCAGCATAGAAACAATAGTTGTGGAATCAGAATTGGAAGCGTTGATCCTGGAAGCCAACTTAATCAAAAAATATTTGCCGCCATTTAATGTCCGCCTTACCGATGACAAAGATTATCTGTATATCATAGTCACTAAAGAAGATTTTCCCAAGGTCCTGACAGCCAGAAAAAAAGACCTAAAGGGCGCAAAAAAATATTGGGGTCCTTTTCCTTCCAGTAGAACCGTCAAAGAAACCCTAAAATCTCTGAGGCGAGTTTTCCCCTGGTGCTCAGACAATTTGAACCTACAATCCCGGATTGCACAGTCAATTTCAATCGGACGATCTTCGATACGGGATTGGAAAGCTAGACCGTGTTTTCATTTTCACCTGGGTCAGTGTCCGGGAGCATGTATCGGACTTATTTCCAAAAAAGATTATCAAAAAATAATAACCGTTTTTTCAAAGTTTATGGACGGGGAAAAAGATGAGTTGACGGAGAGTTTATTGAAAGAAATGGCTGAGCAGTCAAAAGGGCAGAGATTTGAAGCGGCGTCTCGAACTAAAAAAATTCTGGACGGGATTACTTATATGACTCAGCCAAACAGGGTTAAGTTATATCTGGAAAATCCGAATTTCCTGGAAAATGAGAATCAGCAGGCGCTGGAACAGTTGAGAAAAGATTTAAACTTAACAAAATTGCCGGAACGGATTGAAGGATACGATATTTCAAATATCTCCGGTAAGGAAGCCACCGGCTCAATGGTAGTTCTAACCAATGGAGAGATTGATAAAAGCCAATACAGAAAATTTAAGATAAGAATGGCCGGTGGGGCAAATGACGTAGGGATGATGAAAGAGGTGATCAAGAGGCGTTTAAACCATCCTGAATGGCCTTTACCCGACTTAATTATCGTTGATGGAGGTCGCGGGCAAGTTCGTGGAGTTTATTCCCAGCTACTTACTACCAACTACCGACTACCAACTTTTGGCTTAGCCAAACGAGCGGAGTGGCTTTATCCGCCGGAAGGGGAGGCGTTGAAATTACCCAGAAAAAGTCTTTCTCTGAAATTATTACAGAAATTGCGGGATGAAGCCCACCGTTTTGCCGTAAGTTATCACAGGAAACTGAGGGATAGAGTGATGATACAGGGATATTAGGATATTAGATATTGCGGAATCACTCTATATCGTAATATCATAATATCGAATCTTAATGAAAACACTGCTCCGTTATTTTTTAATCAACCTGACGTCTTTGTTGGTAGCCACGAAGCTGATCCCCGGCTTAACCTACACCGGCGGAGTAAAAAGTTTGATCATAGGCGGAATTGCCTTTATGATAATAAATCTGCTGTTAGTGCCCTTGCTGAAGCTTCTATTTTTGCCGCTTAATTTACTGACTTTAGGCTTATTTGCCTGGCTTATTAATGTTTTGGCCTTATATGCCTTAACCACCGTTGTGACCGAGTTTCAACTTCTGCCGTATGCTTTCGGCGGAGCCAATTTGGGCGGGTTGATAGTTCCGGCGTATGAACTTTCTCCGTTTTTGGTGGCGGTGGCGGCTTCTTTTTTAATCGGGTTTATTACCAATTTCCTGCAGTGGCTTACTCACTGAGTTGATGATATAATGGCTAGAAGATGAAGTCGGTTATTTCTATTATCCAGATTATTTTAGGCATACTGCTGGTTTTGATAATCATCATTCAACAGAAAGGTTCCGGTTTGGGAACCAGTTTTGGGGGCGATATGTCTTTTTACAGGACCAAAAGAGGCGCTGAAAAACTGCTGTTCTACGGCACCATCGGAATTTCTGTGGCTTTCATAATTTTCTCCCTGATTGGTCTTTTGGTTTAAGTATGAACCCAAAATCCGTAAGGCTTTTTTTACTTATTTCATTTGAATATTTAAGAAGAAATAAAATATTGTTTGCGGCGGGAATTTCTTCAATTATAATACTAGCGATTTTGTTAATTAAATTTAGTTTTCTCTTTTCAAGTAACACCTTAAGAATAGGAATAATCGGGACCTATCAGGAGCACGATCTTCCGGAGGAGGTTACAAATTTACTTTCGACAACTTTAATTAAAGTTGGAGAAAACAATAAAATTCTGCCGAATCTGGTGAGCGGCTGGGAAACAAATAATGATGCTACGAGTTTTAAATTCAAGCTGAAGGATAACATCCGATGGGCTGACGGGACTATATTAAAATCATCGGATTTGGAGCTCATTATTCCGAATACTGTTGTTAGTTTTCCTGACGACAAATTGATTCAATTTGACCTTAAGGAATCATATTCTCCTTTGCCATCGCTTTTAAATAAACCCGTCTTTAAAAAAGGCACATTGATTGGCATTGGTCCATACAAAATTAAAACAATTGAAAAAAGCCGGATTTTTATTACCAAAATTTCTCTGGAGGCAGATGATCAAAAGCTCCCTGTAATAAGTATCAGATTTTATCCCAATGAAAAAATAGCTACTACTGGTTTTAATCTGGGTGAAGTTCAGGTTCTCTTGGGGATTACCTCTCCAAAAAATATTCCGGTGAATTCGCAAATCATTGTTAAGAAAAAAACAGATTTCTCAAAACTTGTTACAATTTTATTTCAAACCACGGATCCGTTGCTGCGCAACCGGTCACTTCGTCAGGCTCTGGCGTATCAAACTCCGAAGATAAACGGTGAGGAGATAGCCGACAATCCGTATCCCCCAAGTTCCTGGGCTTACAACAGCGATTCCAAGAAATATTTGTCTAATGCAAAAGAAGCAGGGGAAGCATTGGAACGGGCAAAGTCATCTATAGCTGAGGATAAATTAGGATCGGAAATTATCTTAACCGCCACACCTAATTTGGAAGAAGTGGGGAATACAGTTGCCGGATCCTGGAAAAAATTAGGATTTGATGCCAAGCTCCGGATCGAAACAGGTATTCCTCAAAATTTTCAGGCTCTACTTATTACACAAAGTATCCCGGTCGATCCGGACCAATATTTTCTCTGGCATGCCACGCAAACTAAAACCAATCTGACCAAATATGATTCCAAAAGGGTGGATAAGGATCTGGAGGATGGCCGGAAGATGATTGCGGAGGATGAGAGGAAAATAAAGTATTTTGATTTCCAAAAAACCCTGCTGGAAGACGCCCCGGCAGTTTTCCTGTATTTCCCCAAATACAATATCGTATACCTGAAAAAAGTCGAACCCTTATTAAATAAAATCCTCAGTCTGTAAATACCTATGATTTTTTTTGGGGGTTGACTTAAAGTAGCTTCAGTGAAACAATTACCCTGTCACAATCATGTAAACTGATTGTGGCCGGAAATCTCTAAACCAGATGATGGGTCAAAGGAGATTTTTTAAGTTAAAAGGGGTAATATGGCAAAAATCCTGAAGGACACTCTAAAAGAAATTCAGATTCTACTGGGCAGGCCGCACAAAAAGATTGCTGGTAAACTTAAAGCCTATTTAGGCCTGCTAAATACAACCGACAACGGAGTAAAAGTTCCTGAGGCATTAAAAAAAGGGGACAGGATACAGTCCATCCGGCATAACAAAATTACCTGGGTAGACGTCCGGAACCCAAAACGGAAGGAAATCAGCTGGTTGGCAGAAAAATTTCCTTTTCACCCGCTACACTTGGAGGACTGTGTTGCTAAGGGCCAATACCCTAAGATTGAACAAAGCGTGGAGGATAGATACTTATTTTTGTTGTTCCGACTCCCGGGTTTTCATCTGCCCGAGGGCAGTATCACCATCAGCCAGATTTGTTTCTTTTTGGGAAGTGATTACCTGGTAACTATTCACGAAGACGACAGCGACACAATTTCCGACATGTTTAAGGATTGTAAGGAGAACAAACAACAGCGGGAAGCCTTTATCAACAATTCCTCTGCCCACCTTTTTTATGCAATCCTGGAAACTCTGACGGATGACCTGTCCCCTATTTTGCAAAATATCCTGAAAGAGGTTGACGAAACGGAAGATATTGTCTTTGACGACAAAGTTTCGGGAGTATACAAAGTCGGTCAACTGCGCCGCAAAATTATCGGTCTGCGCCGGGTAATCGGACCATTAAGAATATTACTGGAAGATATTGAAGACCGGATTAATAAATTCGCCAAAAAGAATTTAACGGTTTATTTTGTGGATATTACTCATCGGGTAGACAAGGCCTGGGAAACTTTGGAGGAGGCCAGAGAAACAGTTGATATTTACAAGGATGCGGATTTTATAGCCAGTACGGAAAAAACCAATAGGATTCTGGCAGTGCTTACTTTAATCTTTACCTTGTCAATTCCGGCCACTGTCATAGGATCTTTTTACGGGATGAATATTCTGCTTCCGGGCGGATTGGAGACCGGTCCGTTTACATTTATCGGAAAATATACCACCTTTATCTTTATTATCATTGCGGCTATACTGCCGGCGTTTTTTATGTGGTTGCTTTTCCGGAAAAAGGGTTGGTTTTAAGTTTTTTTTGGGGGGTTGACAGATATATAAATAAGGCGGACAATAAATTTAGAATCTCTATAACCGAGCATAGCGAAGGTTTCAAGCTTCGCTTTAGATCCGTAGGATCACAAGCTCTGCTTAAAACTGAACAAAGAGCGGGTTAGAGGTTTTTTTGATGGGAAACTTTTATGATTAAAAACCTTGGAAAATTTGGTCTACTGTTATTTCTACTCGCTCATCCTGCTATTCTAGTTGCTGTTTTTGTTTTTATATTTCTGGGAATTATTAACTGGCACTTGGCGCTTCTTTTTACCGGTATGATTGCTTTCGAGGCGGTTTCAATCGCCTTTTTAATGAGAATAAAATTGAATAAAACTATCTTTAATCTAGGAGAGATGGAAAATAAAATTCAGGATTTAAAAGAAGACGCGGATGTTCTTGCGAGAATGCAAAGGGAGTTAATCTATGCCGGGCATCAAATCAAAACCCTTCAAGTAGACCTGGATGCTTTAAGAAAGATAAATAGCAACGGTCATGGTAATGACCACTCCAGACGGACACACATACCATCAGTATCACAATCCTAACTTGATTTTAGCAAATTTTCTCTTCTTCTTTGTGAGCTGGCAGGGATTCGAACCCTGGACCTAAGGATTAAGAGTCCTTTGCTCTACCGCTGAGCTACCAGCCCATTACCGGCCCATTCTGACTGGGCTCACTGCTTATTCTATCAATTCTGGACTCAGTTGTCATTTAAGGCTTAAAATGGTATGATACGCATACCTGCTTTGATCCCGCCACAGGCGGGATTTTTTAATGACAGATGAAAAACTATTATGACAGACATTCGAAATGTTGCAATTATAGCTCATGTTGATCACGGCAAAACTACTTTGGTGGATGCTCTGCTTCGTCAATCCAAAACCAAGCTGGGAAAGCAGTTTACCGACACTTCCGAGTTGATTATGGACAGTAATGACCTGGAAAAAGAGCGGGGGATTACCATATTCTCCAAAAACGCCTCAGTTAACTGGAACGGCACCAAGATTAATATTATAGATACCCCCGGTCATGCAGATTTCGGCGGGGAGGTGGAACGGGTTTTAAAAATGGCGGACGGGGTTTTGCTTTTAATCGATGCCAAGGAAGGCCCGATGCCGCAAACCAGGTTTGTTTTGAAAAAAGCTTTGGAAATGGGGCACAAGGTTATTGTGGTTATCAACAAGATAGATAAAACGGACGCCCGGATTGAATACGTAATTAATAAAACATTTGACTTATTTTTGGAATTGGGAGCAGACGAAGATGCGGCATATTTTCCAACTGTTTATTCTTCCGGAAAACACGGTAAAGCCGGGTTAGGTACAGATTTATCTAAAATGGATGATATAGCCCCGGTTTTTGATGCCATTTTGGAACACATTCCGGCTCCTTTAGCTTATTCCGACAAACCCCTGCAAGTTTTAATAACTAATACTGCTTATGATAATTTTAAAGGCAGAATTGCCACCGGCCGGGTTCACAGTGGCATTATCAAAGCCGGCCAGGAGATTGCCCACATCAATAGAGAAGGTGTGGTCAAAAAGTTTCGATTAACATCCTTGCTGGGATTTGAAGGATTAGAGCGGATTGATATCAAAGAAGCTCATGCCGGAGATATTATTGCCCTGTCCGGAATTCCGGATATTACCATCGGCGAAACCATTGCCGACTCACTTAACCCAATTGCTTTGCCGGTTTTGGATATAGAAGAGTCAACTGTCCGGATGCGTTTTGGGGTAAATACATCTCCCTTTGCCGGCCTGGAAGGTGAATTTAAAACAGCCAGACAGATCCGGGAAAGATTGTATAAAGCGGCCGAAGCTGATGTGGCCTTAAAAGTTGAAGACGGTCCTTCCGGAGATTTAATTGTCAGCGGCAGAGGAGAGTTACACCTGGCAATTTTAATTGAGAGACTCCGGAGAGAGGGTTACGAGTTTGAAGTTGGCAGGCCTCAAGTTATTGAGAAAACGGAAAACGGTAAATTGATGACGCCATATGAAAAAGTGGCTATTGAAGTGCCGGAAGTATTGTCCGGTACAGTTATGCAAAAGATGGGGCTTCGTCACGGAGAACTGTTAGACATGAATACTGAGAATGGAATAGTGTTTTTGGAATTCTTGATTGCCACCAAAGAATTTTTTGGCTACCGTAGCCAGTTCATTACCGATACTAAAGGTTTAGGTATTATCAGTAGCTCTTTTTTTGAATACCGTCCGGATTCCGGTCAGAGATTTGAACGATCAAATGGATCATTGGTGGTGCATGAATCAGGCAATACTAAGCTGTATGCCTTAATCGGCGCTCAGGATAGGGGGACGCTTTTTGTTGGGCCGGGTTTAAACGTTTATAAAGGTCAGGTAATCGGCATGAATTCCCGGGGAGATGATATTGGCATTAATGTTTGCAAAGAAAAACAGCAAACTAATCACCGCTCAAGCGGGGAAGGTACTGCGGAACACTTTAATACTCCAAAACTCATGTCTTTAGAAAATGCCATTGAATATATTGACGATACGGAACTGGTAGAAGTCACCCCCAAAAACATAAGGATCAGAAAAATTGACTTAAGATGCTAATTTTCGCTACGGATAGCTTTTTAGGGTGTCAAAACTGGGAGCGGGTGATGGGTTTTATTCTGCGGGCAGCCGTTCTGAGTGCTTCAACGGTTATATCACTAGCAGATGCATTCGCCACCCCTGGATCCTTAGGTACAACAACTTCTCTCCATACGAATCCTGTTTCGATCTTTGAGACCTTCTTCCAATCCTGACGAACCCGTACGTGGGTACTGGTTCCATGCTCGATTCGTATCCTTCGATTTTTCCCATGAAAGCAATTCTACTAGGTAAATTTGTATATGTCAAACGGTTGTCTTGGCCAC
>MFDZ01000011.1:10706-12046 GCA_001777455.1 Candidatus Daviesbacteria bacterium RIFCSPLOWO2_02_FULL_41_8 | reverse complement strand
CCTTCGGCAAAACACCCGCCCATTTCCGCCCCGCTTGTAGTAATATCCTGCAGTGAATATGCTTCCTGGGTTGAGTTATACCGCTCGTCCCAAAAAGTTTTAAATATATCTCCTAATTTATTATCTGAAAGTTCAAATATGGCCTTATCAACAGACCACAAGGCAAGCTCGGCGGAAACGGGATTGCCCCCCACATCCGTTGTAGATAAATTGACGGTAACTGTTTCGCCGGGACCATAGGTTTTACTGTCCGGAGTTATGCTGACAGCGAGTTTTTTACTGTCGGTAGATACTGAAATCTTGGTTTGATTTGAATCCAAAGCGTTGGCGGAAAAACTTGAGACTTTAGCAAATATATTCGGTATGTCGGTACTGACAAGCGGTATATCGACAGCACCGCTTTTACCGTTTAAGCGAATAACTTCAAACCTGTCGACCCTGCCTCTTTCAAGCGATAAGAAGATATCACGGTCCGGGATTTGTGAGAATATATTAAAGCGTACCGTATCCTCCGGAAGATATTTTTGTTTGTCGGTTGAAACAGTTATTTCCTGCTCTCCGGTTTCACTATAATAAGGCTGGTCATCCGCAGATACATATGAATAAAAAATCTTTGAGATCAGATTGCCTCTTCCGTCCTTACCTTCCACAGTAATGGTGTACGATCCGGTTTTTGACGGTGTAAAGCTAAATGCGGCGTTTCCCTGCCCATCCGTCTTGGCTGATAATTCCGGCAAATCTTCTTCCTCTCTCCGGTAGGAAAGGTATTTTTGGTCCGGTTCCTGAAAAGACACCCAACCGACCCTGTGCAGTTTCGCGGTCAAGGCAATATTGGCAACATTACCGTTGTTTCTGTGCGGAATCAGGGTCACCGGCAGTTGCAAAGGGGTATTTACCTTCACGCCGTAGGAGGTATCTTTGCGGTAAATTCCGTATTCACCGGCGTAAATCAGCATGTTTTTTCTGCTGAATGAAGGATTTTGGGATCCGTCATCAAGGGCGGCTTCAACAGAAAATACCTGAGTTTTGCCCTGATTAAAGGACATTTTCGTATCAATGTCAATTTTTGCTTCCCCTCTGCTATCAAGTACGGCAGTGCCCTCGGTAACTTTATTGTTGCCGTACCAGTAGCTGTAACGGTAGTCATTCCCCAGGGCTTGAGAGAGATATTGCTGGTCAGCCAGATATTGGTATTCATAAAAATCAGCCGCGAAAACTGTATATTTTACTTTCTGGCCCAGCAGAGGCTGTCCGGAAAAATAAGTTCCGCTGATCTTAAAGGCATTTTTATCTCCGGCAATCAGCTCTGTGTCGGAAGTAGTAATATCAATAAAAAATTC
>MFDZ01000011.1:6166-10672 GCA_001777455.1 Candidatus Daviesbacteria bacterium RIFCSPLOWO2_02_FULL_41_8 | reverse complement strand
TATATCCACAGACAGCGTATAGTATCCGACTTTAGTGGTTGCGGGCAGTTCATATTGACCGCTTATTGCGCCGTCAGGAGAAATGGGATAACTTTTTTCTAAAACCGGATTTTTATCATCATACCCGGCATAAATTTTAACCAAAACACTGCCGCCCGGAATAGTGTAGCGGGCATCGTCATCATCTCTTAGGACTGCTTTGAAATTGACTGTATCGCCCGGCTTATAAAGAGGCCTGTCCGTAAAGATAAAGTATCTGGTGGATCTACCTTCAGATTGAAACTGCCGGTAAGAATAACCTGTGTTTAAGTATTTTAAATTTATCGGAATCACTGCCCGGTCGTCGTTTTGCGAAACCAGGGCGATATCAGCTTCCGTATTTAAATCCGCTTTGGCAATACCTTCCGCATTAAAAGAAACTGTCTGTAGTTCTTTACGGCTATCCTGCAGATTTAATATTTTAATAACTCCGTCCGTAACGCTTCTTTTAGTTTTAAAATTCTGCCCCCAAAAAATAAACTCATCATCCCCTCCCTTTGCCAGGACTCCGATATTAGACCGCACCGCAAACGTATCGACGTTAACTGAGCCAATTTTAACTTTCAGATACCAGATACCCGTCTCGCCAAATGGTAACGGTATTTTTGATCCCTGATAAGAATCATTAACCGGTTGTTTGACGGTCGTAACATATTTGAATTTATTAACATCCGGATTTTTCCGGGTTTGCTTGCCGTCTTTATCGTGAGTTAAATAATCAAGAAGCGCGCTTTCGTTTGCTTCATACATAATAACTTCCACATCTCCGGAGAGATTATATCCTCCGATCATCACGGCCGGTTCTTCCGTGGAAGCTAAAGTGATCATTCCGCCGCTGCTGTAGCCTTGACTGCCGCCGTAGATATAGATCTGAGGCGGCTGATTCCTGGCGCTTAAGACGCCGGAGCCTGTTGGGGATTGAACCTGATTTTGTTCTGCCGGAAAGCCTATACCTTCCGGCCGGGCGGATTTATTAATTGTTAAACTCAGCGAGTTAATACCGACAAGTGAAAGAAATAAGAGAGCCAGTATAAAAAATTTATTCAGGAATAATTTCTTTAAGGATTGCATTTTACGGGTTTTGATTTTAGTATACAGCTTTTTGTATCTATCAACAATGAAAGTATCTTAAACAAAAACACCACGATCGTGTATAGTTTGTCCACTTTAACATAGTAAGAGCGGATTAAAGTTTTTTGAAGGTTTGGATGGAGGCGTCTATGGTATCTTTGAGCTCATTCCACATCCCCGCATTATTTCTTATTGAAATAATCAAAAACAGCCTTTGAAAGAAGAGCAATCCGCTCCCCAGCCCCTGCAGGCGAAGTACTTTCCGACATTATTACGACGATATAATCCCCTTTTCCGGTAAAGACAATCCCTGCGTCATGCTTAAACCCTTCAATATCCCCTGTTTTATGAGCTACAGCTACCGGTTCAGAGCTTTGCTTGTCCGGTAAATAATCCGGCAATCCGTCACTGATTTTTTGATTTTTGAGCAGTTCAATCATTTTTTGTGAATTCTCCTGATCGGCAAGCTCGCTCTTGTATAGCTTTTCCAGGAAAAGCGCAATATCAAAAGGGGTAACTTTCGGCAAAGCTCCGCTTGTTCCAACCTTTGATTCTTTGAAACCGTTTTCTTTCAAGAAAGCCTCAACTTTTGCTAATCTGATTTGCTTGGTTAAAAGCAGGGCCGCGTAATTGTGCGAAATGGTAATCATTTGGGTTAAGGCGCTGTCAACTGTCAGCGTCACTGCTCCGTCCGTCAGTTCCGCCTTATCGGGCTCGATGAAAAAATCCTTATTTAATACCGCAATGTCTTCACTTAAAACCTGATCCGGGTTCAGTTTTCCGCTTTGGATCTGGTTGTACACTGCGGCCATCACCCATAATTTATACAGGCTGGCGGCATCAAATACCCGGTGTTCGTTGATTAGATAGCTTTCACCGGTTTTCAAGTTTTTAATAACAACCCCGTAATTTCCTTTTGTTTCCAGCAAAGAGTTCTCCACCACCGCTTTCAGGGAACTCCTGTCCGTTTGTTCATCGCGGACACCTGCTACGGCAGGGGTCTTGACTTCAACCGGTTCATTTTTCACAGTCTTAAACTGCAGGAGAATAAATATGATAACTGCAAATATCAGGAAAAACAGCAGGAGCCTGATTAATCTTTTTTTTCTTCTTCTCCGGAGCCGGAGTTTCCACCTGGGAACAAAATTATTATTCATCATTAAATTAAAAAATTATTGTCAGCCGAAAATTGATTTTATCATAACTCTCGACGTTATCGTCGGAGTTTTTTTGCGATATAAATCACAGAAATTTAACAACTTTGTCTTATATAATTTCAAAATCTTTACCGGTAAACTAAGTCGTATTCTTGTTTTTTAAGACAAAATCTGTTAAAATTCGCACTCAACAAATTTCCTTGGTAAAAAAGCCGAAGAAATTAAAAAATATGGTTTCAGGACAACTAGACAGAGTAGCAGAATCATTTAGACCAGATTTAACTCTGGTAGCAGGAACTGGTCTTGTCGCAAGAGAAATCACTCAAGCCAAGGTAATCGAAAACATTTGTGTCCCCGATTATTGTAGAGCAGGAGTCTTACCGCATCAATTCAGGGATGATAAAGGCTTAGTACTGCCTACTATGACCAAATTGCAAGAGGAAAACATGCTTCCTGTACCGGGCGTTTTCTGCGGCTTTGTTTCTGATAATAAAGTAAGTTATTTATTGTCACGTAGAAAAGATTATCCGGGTGGTACGTTAGTTATCTTAGCTCACGGGGAACTCGTAGCCCCCAACTATAGAACATTCCGAGGGTACGAACAGATACGACAGTTCGTGACAGTCGACAATAGAGAAACAGGTAGAGAAAAAACAATAGAATCATTTAGACCGCAGGCAATACTAATACTTGGTACCGGAACAGAAAAACCATCCCTACAACAATCTTCTCCCGAAAAGGGTGAGATTGTTTTCAACATCATCAATGGTACCGGAATTAAAATTCCTTTTTAAAAACAACTATTCTAAATATTTATAAGCAAAGCTTGAAAATATCTCTATTTGAGATATTTATCAAAAAAATCGATTGACCTTTGAATTGCAATACTTCACCTAAGCATATCCCGGGAAGAAGTCTGTTTTAATTTGTTTGCCGGAAACTCCCATATCTTTTAATATCTTTTCAAAAGTATCTACCATAGAATGCGGGCCGGAAATGTAAAAAATCCTCTCCTTGAGATCCGGAACTTCCTCCGCAATCATCTTGGCATCAATGAAGCCGATTTTACCTTTCCAGTTTGACGGAACATTCGCTTCATCTGTCAATACATAAACAACTTTTATTCCCAATTTTTTGACTGCTTTATCAAAAACATCCTCGTATACTATGTCTGAAGCTAATTTATTTGAATAAAGTAAAATGATATCTCTCTTCTGATTTAAATCCAGTAAATATTTAATCATGCTTCTGTAAGGAGTTATTCCAATTCCTCCGGCAATAAAAACCAGCTTTTTGCCGGCAGCTTTTGGCAAAGTAAATTCCCCTGATAACTCTCCGGCGGTGATTTTTTCTCCCGGCTGCATTTTTTGAAGGGCCTGTTTGAAAGTACTTGGTTTATCATAAAACTTTGACGCAAACGCGATAAAATCCTCTGTCGGAGAAGAAACAATCGTAAATGACCTTCTCACTCCCCGGCTGTCCGGATTTTGATGCGCAAAAGTCCACTCCATATATTGACCGGCTTTGAAATTCAGATCCCCCCGCGGTTTGAATCGAAATTCAAAGACATCTTTGTTGAGCTTGCTTTTTTCCTGCAATTTCAAAATGTACCGGAAACTGCTGTTCATAATATATGAAAAAATATTACCAATTATAAGCGAAAGTTCAAGCGGGAAAGAAATCAAAGTTATTGTCCCGGCAATATTGAATAATAAAGCTACTAAAATTGCATACATAAGCTGGAATTTAATCTTTCCGGGAGAAGTCAGCGGTTCGGTGAGCATAATAAAGGAGAAAAAAAGCAGGGGTGAGAGAATTACTAAATTATAAGCTTTCTGAAAAAAATTTGGATCAGCCGGATTTTGCAAAAAAACAATTAAAACCATACTAAGTATAAATACCCCGACCATCCTTAATCTTTTAATTTTCCTGGCAATTAACAATCCTCCTAGAATAACTGCCGGGAATAAATAAATATTGCCGTACCACCAGGAGGCAGAATGGTTTAGCAATAGTCCACCGGCTAAAACTCCGAATGCCGCCGGATTAAAAATATGCTTTTTTCTGATGGCCAAAATATATTTACTGCCTTGCGATAAAACCGCTATCAAGCCCAGAATTAATACATCTTGAAAGGTATGTGCCGGAGTCATTATCAAGGCCAAAATTAAAGCAGTAATATAGACCGATTCCAGGTTAGTCTGAGCCCTAAAAATCCTGGCAAAGAGGGTATTTGCAA
>MFDZ01000011.1:1577-6125 GCA_001777455.1 Candidatus Daviesbacteria bacterium RIFCSPLOWO2_02_FULL_41_8 | reverse complement strand
GCCACAGGATTAAATGGCAAAATCCCCAAAGCGCTAAGGGCAACTGCCACTGCCAAAAAAGCTACTAACACATACAACACCAGCCGGTACATGGTCGTGTTGCTTAGAAAATTGTCCGGAAATTTCATTATTTGTTTAACGGAACGCATATGAATGCATTTTTTGCCAAATTAGGCTTCCTTTTGTCACTAAAATGAAAGCCAGAATAGCATATATAGCACCAATGACAATGTCAAAAACATAATGTTCCCCGAAATAAACTATTGAAAACCAAATCCCCAAAACATACGGTAAAAGCAATAATCCTTTGATCTTGTATTTCCGCACTAAAAAAAACAAGGTCAACAACGGATAAGCCGCATGAAGCGAAGGAACTGCCGCCACCAAGTTAGCTCCCACTGCCTTATAAACCGAAGGTAAGTTAATCGGCTGGGCAAAGCTCGCAAATACGTTATCCATTACTTTGGACACTTCCGGTATCAAGCCCTGCTGGGAGGCCATCCAGGGCGGCATGGCCGGAAAAGCAATATAAGTAAAAAAAGCGCCATATGAAAGTAAGAGTAATGCCAGAAAGTACCTTCTGAAAAGATTTCTGTCTTTCAACCAAAAGACAAAACCAATAATCATAGGCGTTATAAAATGCGACATATAAAGAACCGTTCCCAAATAATCATACCAATTGGCTCCTCCCCGGGAATAAAGCATGGCCTGCAAACTGTTGGTGGGTAAACTCCCGAAAAAAGCTTTGTCAAAATTAATCATCGGATAAATATGGGCGCTTTGAGTCAGATTTGGAACCAACCCCCGGAGGTAATCATAACTAAATAGAAGTACCACCGGAACTGACCAGTCCTGTATGAATTGCTTTGACCTTCCCAACACTAAAGCGATCAAAATTGCAGCCGCAAAAAATTGATCCGGGGCAAACCAGGTTCCGTGCCAGATTAAAAATCCGCTGACAATAACAAAATATGCAATTGGTAAAAATATTGTTGCTTTTTGGTGCTTATTCATGCTGAAATATAAATGAATCCAAACAAGGGCTGTTTGAAAGATCGGACTAATTAATGTCGGCTTCTTTTATTGTTTTTCCGGAAATCTTGCCATCTTTATCAATTTCATATACAAAAATTTTTCCAAAGCCCAAATCCAGGTCGGCAATTTCTGTATCGGGAATCCCGTCCAAATACTTTATCAAAGCCCTTAATGAATTTCCGTGAGCCACTACTAAAATATTTTTGCCGTTTTGCAGCTCCGGCAAAATTTTTTCTGTATAATACGGCACAACCCTGCCGTAAACATCTTTTAATGATTCTCCATTTGGAATCGGATAATCCCAACTTCTTCTCCATTTCAGAAACTGCTCTTCTCCGTACATCTTTTCCATTTCCGGTTTATTCTTACCGGTTAGATCTCCGTAATCTCTCTCATTTAATGCAGGATCTTCAATAACCGGCAGATCTCCCCTGCCGATCGTCAACTTAATTTCCGTCAGAGTTTCCTGGGCCCTGCGCAGAGCAGAAGTAAAAGATAAATCAAAGGGGATATCTTTCAAAAAATTTCCGATTTTTTTCGCCTTTTCCCGTCCCTTTTTTGAAAGACTAATATCTGTCAGGCCTGTCCAGGCATCTACATCATTCCAAGTTGACTGGCAGTGTCTTACTAAAACTAGTTTTGCCATGTTCCCTCTATCTCTATTAGCCTTTCATATTTTACCAATCTTTCTTTTTGCAAGGGACAGCCGCTTTTAAGCCCGTCTGCCCCAATTCCAACTGCCAAATCGGCAATAAAATTATCCATGGTTTCTTCCCCCCTATTGGCTACAATAATTTTCCAGCCGTAGTTTTTGGCCAGATTTGCGGCCTGAATAGTTTCCGAAACAGTCCCTATTTGCGTTGTTTTGATAATAACAGAATTGACAGCATTAAGTTCTTTCGCCTTTTTAATCATCGCCGGGTTTGTGGTAGTTAAATCGTCCCCCACTATCCAGATATTACTGCCCAGCTCTTTTGTAATGTTTGTAAAGCCAGTCCAATCAGTTTCAGCAAAAGGATCCTCGATGGAAAATAGTTGGTAGCCTGCCCCGAGCGCAGTCGAGGGGTTAGTAGTTAGTAGTCGGTAGTAGGACAATAAACCATTTGCATCCATAACCTTTTCGCCTAAAATGTACTTTCCGTCCTTGAAAAAAGTGGAGGCCGCCACATCCAGTCCCAAATTTGCTTCCTCTCCTAACTCCTCCATCACTTCTTTCAAAATCTTCAATCCATCCTCAGCGTTTTTTGAAGGAACCGTAAAGCCTCCCTCTGCTCCCATTTGAACCTTCCCATATTCTGCCGCAATTTTTTTCTCCAGGACTTTGAGTAAAGCCAAACATCTATCCAAAGCCTCTCTTGGAGAATGAGTTTGGGGAATAAACCAGTATTCCTGAAATGGCAAATTTGGCGCGGAGTCCTGCACCGAATGGTGCGGGATATGGACTCCCCCTTCTATGACGTTAAATAAACAAAGGGGAAGACTTGGTTTTTGCCCCGAAATCCGGGAGATCAACTCCCAAGTTTGTAATCCGCTTATGTTTGCTAAAAGCTTGGTGAAACAAAGACTTAAGGATAAAATTAAATTGGCTCCAAGATTAGATTTATCCAGCGTTCCATCCAAGGTATTTAGTAGTCCATCAAATTGGCTCAGTTCTGCAAAATCGTGGTCTTTTAATTGTGTCGTAAGCCAGGAAACTTTCTCCAAAGCCGCCCTAGGTGCAATGACTTTTGCCTCATTTTTGCCGGTGCTTTCCCCTGCCGGCACAGAAGCTACTACCCTGATTCCGCCGGATTCCATTTCTGCTTCCAAAGTATCTTTGCCCTTGGAATCAGCGATAATCCTTAATTTAATATCCTCAATTTTCATCTTCGCCTTTTAATAATATCAGATTCTCTCTTCAATAATGAGGGCGGCGAAGTCACGAGTAAACAAAAAATGTTGAGGATTTTGTGCTGACTGTCTAGATGATACAAGACTACCGGTATCCACAAAATTCTCACAAGCGAGTAAGTCCATACCGTACGAGCGATTTTTTGTACTGTGACGAGCCGACCAATTATTTCTGCTCCAATTTATGCACAGCAAGAGTTGTTTGAACCAAGGTATCAGGATTTAAGGAAATACTGTCTATCCCTTCTTTGATTAAAAACTCCACAAAATCAGGGTAATCAGAAGGAGCTTGTCCGCAAATGCCGATATATTTTCCCCGCGCTTTGCATTTTCTGATCACTTGTGAAATTAACTCTTTCACTGCCGGGTCATTTTCATTAGCAATGCCTTTAATTTTTTCATTGCCGTCCCGGTCAATTCCTAAAGTCAGTTGCGTCAGGTCGTTGCTGCCGATACTCATCCCGTCAAAAATATCCAAAAACTTATCAGCCAATATCACATTAGCCGGTATCTCGCACATGACATAAATCTTTAAATCCTTATACCTTTTTTTGGTAAGGCCCTGTGTTTCCAAAAGCTTCAAAACTCTTCTGCCCTCCTCCGGAGTTCTACAAAACGGCACCATTACCGCCGTATTCGTTAACCCCATTTCTCCGATTACCTTTTTTAAAGCTTCAATTTCCAACATAAAGGCCGGAGCAAAGTCATTGGAATAATATCTGGATGCCCCCCGGAAACCGATCATCGGGTTTTCTTCCACCGGCTCATATAAACTGCCTCCCAGAAGGGACCTATACTCATTAGTCTTAAAATCGGAAAAGCGGACAATCACCGGGTTTGGATAGAAACTGGCGGAAATTTTGGCAATGCCGTAAGCCAGCCTATCAATATAAAATTGCCTTTTATTCGGAAAGCCTGCAGTTTTCCCGTCAACGCTGTCCTTAATATCTTTCGGCAAACTCGCATAGTTTATCAGTGTTAAAGGGTGAATGCCGATATCGGAGGCAATAATAAACTCCTCCCGGGCCAACCCCACTCCTTTATTCGGTAAAAATGACTTTTCAAAAGCCGTTTCCGGAGTGGCAATATTCATCATAATGTGAGTTTTTGTTTCAGGCAGGTTTTTAACATTTTTCTCCGCCACCTTAAACTTTAATTCTCCCTGAAAAACAATCCCCTCCTCACCAGAGCAGTCTACCGTTACCGGATCTCCGGTTTTAATTTTAGCGGTGGCGTTTTTGCAACCGACAATTGCCGGAATACCCAGCTCCCGGGAAACTATGGCGGCATGAGAAGTTCTTCCGCCCTGATCTGTCACGATGGCCGAGGCGATTTTCATAATCGGCTCCCAATCAGGGTCAGTCATTCTGGTAATTAAGACTTCCCCTTCCTCAAAAGAAGTAATATCTTTAGGATCAAAAATTATTCTAGCCTTACCAGTGCTGATTTTGTTGCCGACCGACGACCCTTTTACTATTTCCACGCCACTTTCTTCTCTGATATATTCTCTGATAATGGAAAAATTTCTTTCCGCATGGATTGTTTCCGGCCTGGCTTGGATTATATATAACTTACCGTCTGAGCCGTCTTTTGCCCACTCCATATCCAACGGCGTCCACTTAC
>MFDZ01000011.1:0-1557 GCA_001777455.1 Candidatus Daviesbacteria bacterium RIFCSPLOWO2_02_FULL_41_8 | reverse complement strand
AAAAGATTGTTGCTCTTTTTCAGAAGTTTCTACGATTTCCGTTGGTTTGTCTTTACCGTAAATCATTTTCTTAATTTTGGATCCTAATTTCTTCCCGATGACAGCGGATGTCTTCTTAAAGACCAAAAATTCATCAGGCGTTACCTCTCCTTGAACGATCATTTCACCGAGTCCCCATGAACCGTTAATTAAAACTGTACCGGGAAAACCTGTCTCAGTATCCAAACTAAACATCACCCCGGAACAGCCTAAATCCGAACGGGCCATTTTTTGCACCCCGACGGAAAGGTAAACTTTTAGATGATCAAACCCTTTATCAACGCGGTAAGAAATCGCCCGGTTGGTAAAAAGAGAGGCCATGGCTTTCTTGATTGCCACCTCAATATCGCTCTCGCCCCGGACATTTAAAAAAGTTTCATGTTCGCCAGCAAAGCTGGCTCCCGGCAAATCCTCGGCTGTGGCGGAAGAGCGGACTGCAAAATCAGCTCCACGGCCGTATTTTTTCTCTGCCTTCGCAAAGGCTTCTTTGATTGCTATTTTCAGGTCGTCGGGAAATTCAGTGCTTTTAATTTTTTCCCTGATACTTAAACCCCGTCTTGCCAAGTCATCCAAATTTTTGGTATTTAGGCCTGTTAAACCTTTTTTTATATAATCATCCAAACCGGTTTGCGATAAAAAATATTTGTAGGCGCCGGCAGTCACTACAAATCCGCCCGGGATATTAATACCTAAATTGCGGAAAGCCTGAATCATCTCCCCTAAAGAGGCATTTTTGCCGCCTACCTCAGAAACATTACTTATATCCACTTCTTCGAACAATTTAATAAATTGCTTATCTTGTGAAATATGATTCTTTTTGGGGCGGTTGAAAATCCGGAACATCAATCTCATTGTCACACAATATTGACTTCTGTTACAAGAGGTCTATTGGACAATAATTGTTCCGGTTTGGCCGGAATTTAAGTGGTTGTGATATTTGTAGGTTCCCGGTTTATCAAAAGTTAAAAAGAGTCTTTCCTTGTCTTTAAAATTACCTAAATTAAGCGGCTGGTAGTCCGTATGCGCCGGGTGCGGGTTGGAATCAACTGTGGCCAGCGCACCGGCTTGATTAACCCAGATCACCTTTGTTCCCGCCTTAATTGTCAAAGAAGCAGGGGAAAATCCTCTTGCTGTTAAGAGAATTACTTCTTGCGGAGTTGCTGCCTCGGCAGAAGATGAAGATTCTTCTGTGGTAGCCGGAGGAGTTGATTGAGCCGGACTGTTTGGGTTTTTTCCTTCTTTTTTCGCCAGCACAAAATAATAAACCATTCCATAAACCACTAACCCGATAACTACATAGACAAGCACCCATTGCCAAAGAGGTCTTTTCGCGCTATAACTAACATTTTCTTCAGCCATAATTTGAATGTATCATAAATCAGGAAAAATTTGAAGTCTGTAAAAATATGGCTTGGCATTACAATCTCGAGGCGAATTCTTTGATGCTCCAAAATCCACTTACTTTAATCCTCGGCATATTCAAAGACGCCCCCGGGGTTTTACCATACCATGTTCCTA
>MFDZ01000010.1:458-10518 GCA_001777455.1 Candidatus Daviesbacteria bacterium RIFCSPLOWO2_02_FULL_41_8 | reverse complement strand
TAAAAATGGGAAAGATCTGTCGTTAATATTTAACCAATAGGAACTTTTCAGGAATGGTTTTTTCAAAACCAGGATTAAAGTTAGCGCGGAAAGATGCGGGACTTTTGAATATTTACTAATGTAATCCTCCGGCAGGTTTTTAGCTATTTTTAAGAAAACCGGAGTTGGTAGAGTAACGATTATCTTATCAAAATATTTTAGTTTCGTTAAATCATTAATTTCGGTTTTTAATAAAATTTCTCCACCCAAACTTTGTATTTCTTTTGATAATTTTTCGGCAAAAGCTCTGAAGCCTCCAACAGGATAAGCTAGCGCGGGTGTTCTTTTTTTTATTCTTGCCCAAAACCAAGTCAGTGAAATATCTTCTTTGTATTTACCGAATTTCCCGTCAAAAAGGGGTTCCCATATTAGGGCAGTTTCCCTGTTACCGACAGTCTGCCTTAACCAGGGTAGCGCTTTGGTATTTTCAAATTGTTTATAATTATTATTATATTTTAAAAATGCCAAACTTAAACCCAGCCTAATTTTTTCAGTAATAGATAGGTACGGAAATTTTAGAATTGATGAAGGACTATCGAATTTAAAAATATCTCCGTTAACAAATATATCTGTACTCGGCCGGTTAATAATAACCGGATAGTTAATCTCTTTTGCTAATTTTAAAACTGTAAAATCGTTAGTAAACCAGTGGTGATATGAATTTTCTAAAGTCCAATCCCAGTTATCTTTTTTAAAGCCCGTAGCCAGCCCGCCAATGGCGGATTCTTTTTCAAAGATTGTTACAGAATGTCCTTTTTGCGCTAACCGGTAGGCAGCGGAAAGTCCGGTAAAACCTGCACCCAAAATTGCGATCCTCATTGGATAATTGTAGCAGAGTTTAGTAGAATTTGACTTCATGAAACAACTTCTGGTGATTTTCGGTTCAACATCAACCGGAAAAACCGATTTAGCTCTTAAATTGGCAGAGAAATTTAACGGGGAACTGGTGGCTTGCGATTCGAGACAAGTATATGTGGGGTTAGACATAGGAACCGGAAAGGCCCCGAGTTCAAAATTCAAAATTCAAAATTCAAAATTCAAAAAAGGAAATAAATTTTGGGAATTCAATGGGGTCAAAATATGGATGTATGATGTGACAGACCCCGGTAAGCAATATACGGTTTATGATTATGTTAAAGATGCAGAGCGGATAATAGATGAAATTTTTAAGAGAGGGAAACTACCGATTATAGTAGGTGGAACCGGTTTGTACCTGAAAGCTTTATTGGAAGGTTTGTCTAATTTGGCAATTCCTATGGATCAGAAACTGAGGAACAGCCTGGAGACACTTTCCCGGGATGAGTTGCAGAAAAAACTGCAGAAAATTTCCCCGCAAAAGTGGCAACAAATGAATTATTCGGACAGACAAAATCCGCGGAGGCTAATTAGGGCAGTAGAAATTGCCTCAACTAATTTCACCTCGGATGGTGGCCCGAAAGGACTCCTCCGAGGTGGTTTCAAGACTTTGAAAATTGGTTTAACAGCTCCCAGGCAAATTCTTTACCGGCGCATCGATGAGCGGGTGATTAACAGGATGAACCAGGGAATGCTTGATGAAGCTGAGAGACTGCGTAAAACTGGTATGACATTTAAAAGAATGAGGCAGTTGGGCCTTGAATATGGAGTATTGGCAGATTACTTGGAAGGGAAGATTAAAAATAAAAATGAACTGATAAGAGTATTACAGGGGAAGATTCACGGTTTTGCCAGACGCCAAATAACCTGGTTTAAAAAAGCCAGCCTGCCGGCAGGCAGAGAAAAAAATACTTTCTGGTTTGATATAACGGAAAAAGAGTTTGCAGGCAGAGTGGAGAATTTAGTAGCTAAATGGTATGATTAATATAGCTTATGCCGCAAAAAATTGATGTTTCTCATAAGACTATAATATTTATAACTTTTTTTATCCTGACCCTGTGGGTAACTTTTTTAATCAGGGACCTAATAGTTATTTTATTCGTAGCGGTGATTTTTGTGTCAGCTCTTTCTCCGATGGTAAATTTTTTAATTAGATTAAGATTACCGAAAGTACTTAGTATAATAATTACCTACATTATTATAATTGCTATCCTGTCAGGTTTAATTATCAGCATCATTCCGCCGCTAATAACTGAAAGCAACAGATTAATAGTGGCGTCTCCGCCGCTGATAGCCCAATTTTTTAATATAACTAATATTGATAAATCTGTTTTTTCTTCAGGAGTAACCTCTATCTCAAAAAACCTGTTTTCTATTACAATAGCTTTATTTGATAATTTGTTAACCATTATTTTTTTGCTGGTAATAACTTTTTATTTATTGCTGGACAAGGAAAATTTGGAGAACCGGATTGCTTCACTGTTTAAGAGCAGGGAAGAAAGAATCAGAAGATCAATTGTGAAGATTGAGGAAAAATTGGGAGCCTGGTTGCGGGGCCAATTAGTTTTAAGCCTGCTTATAGGTACATTGTCATATATCGGACTTACCATATTAGGTATTCCTTACGCCCTGCCTTTGGCTCTGATAGCCGGAGCGATGGAGGTGATACCGGTCATAGGTCCGATTGTTTCAGCCATACCGGCAATTTTTATTGCGCTGACAATTTCTCCCTTGTTGGGAGTTATGGTTGCGGGAATGTATCTGATCATTCAGCAACTGGAAAATAGTTTAATAGTGCCGCAGGTGATGAAGCGGGCTGTTGGACTGAACCCTTTGATAGTGATTTTGGCAATTGCCATCGGCAGCAGACTCTTGGGTATATCAGGTGCATTATTGGCAGTTCCTATTGCAGTGGTGTTTCAAATTATAGCGGCTGAGGTAATTGAAGGAAAAGAGGCTTAGTACTATGTTAAATCAGATTTGCCTAGGAAAAGAATAAGCAAAGCTTGCGAGCTAATCGCTCTAAAGCCAGATTGAAATTTTTGTGCCTAGGAAGCTAGTAAGCCAGATTCTGTTTCAAGACGATCATTTATCTAACGCTCCTGATTTCAACAAATAGACAAGCAGTCCTGTTGGTTCTAGGATTGCAGCGGGGAGGATTGCCTGACGCACCAGAACGGTGCATCACTTACTTGCCTTGCGGCTTTCGGCGTTTCACTCCTGTACCGTATGGTACGGGATTCGTCACTGTTGCTCTAACTAGGCCTTACGGCTTCCGGCTTACGCCGGACACCCTGCTTTATGCTGTCTGGACTTTCCTGGGCGTACCGTATGGTACACCCCGATCATCCTTCTTCCTAGGCTAGTATATTTTACTATATAATGTATTCACGATCAAATGCTTGCCAAGATAATTTCTGCTGCCAATATTGGACTGGATGCTAATTTAGTCACCTGTGAAATAGATATCTCTTCTCAAGGTTTACCCAGTTTTACTATCGTGGGGCTCGGGGACCGGGCGGTTGAAGAAAGTAAAGAGCGGGTGCGGGCGGCTTTCCGTAACTCCGGTGCAGAATTCCCTCTTCACAGAATCACTGTTAATCTGGCTCCGGCAGATATGCCGAAGGAGGGCCCGGCTTATGATTTACCGATTGCCTTAGGGTTACTTTTAGCGTCCGGTCAGGTTATTTCCAATCCGGAAAAACTAGATTTGGAAAATACTTTAATTGCGGGGGAGCTGTCTTTGGACGGGTCTTTACGGAAAATTAACGGAGTATTGCCTTTGGCAATATTAGCCAAAACGCGCGGCATAAAAAGAATGATCGTGCCGAAGGATAACGGGGTTGAGGCGGCAATAATAGAGGGTTTAGAAGTTTTAGCCCCCGAGTCACTGCAGCAATTAGTCAGGATATTACTGGGACAGGAGAGTTTAGAATTTGTGGAAAGGCCGGTGATAAATCTAGAGGATGGATTAAGTTATGAATATGATTTTTCCCAGATTAAAGGTCAGGAAAGCGCCAAGCGGGCTTTGGAAATTTCAGCAGCCGGAGGACATAATATTTTACTGAAAGGTCCGCCCGGTGCTGGCAAAACAATGTTGGCCCGTAGCTTTCCCTCGATCTTGCCGCCGTTAACTTTTGAAGAAGCAATAGAAGTAACAAAAATTTATTCCATTGCCGGTTTGTTAGACAGCAATAATTCGCTGGTGACAACTCGCCCTTTCCGTTCGCCGCATCACAGCGCCTCGTATGTGGGGTTACTCGGCGGCGGAAACAATATCCGGCCGGGGGAAATTTCCCTGGCGCACCGGGGAGTTTTATTTTTAGACGAGGTGGCGGAGTTTCCGCGTCAGAGCGTGGAGAGTCTGCGACAACCCCTGGAGGACCGCCGGATTACTATCTCCCGAGCTTCCGGGTCAATTTCTTTGCCGGCGCAATTTGTGTTGTTTGCCGCGCGAAACCCCTGTCCCTGCGGATTTTTGGGAGATAAAAAAAGAAATTGCGCTTGCATGCCCGGGCAGATTGCCAAATATAAGCGGAGAATTTCCGGGCCGTTTTTAGACAGGATTGATATTTATTTGGAAGTGCCGCCGGTGGAGGTGGAAAAACTATCTGCTGATTTGGAAGTTGAAAGTTCCGCTGAAATCAGAAAAAAAGTTACGGCCGCCCGGAAAATTCAACTGGATAGATTTAAAGGCCCGCCTGCCGGACGGGCAGGCAAAATATTAACTAATTCAGAGATGGGTAATAAAGATATCAAAGAGCACTGCACTTTAACTCAGGAAGGTTTAGATCTTTTGAAGATGGCGGTTTCATCCCTTAATCTCTCCGCCCGCGGTTACCACCGTGTCTTAAAACTTTCCAGAACAATTGCCGATTTGGCTACTTCAGAAAATATTCAGGCGGAACACATAGCCGAAGCCCTGCAATACCGCGCCCGCGAAGAATCCTAAAACCTTTTCCGTTCCTCTGTCATTGCGAGGAGCAAAGCGACGTGGCAATCTTGTTTATTCCTTAACATGTGTTCTTCACACTTTTGTAACCAAAAGTGTGGTAAAAGTTTCGGCAGTGGTGTTCGAGCTAAAATTTCCAATTTCGTTAACGGGGGCTCACCCCCTCGGAAATTCTCCACTATTCGTGGTGTCAGTTTCCGGTTCCCCCTGTTGCCTCATTGAAAATTTTTTAACACTCTCTGCACCAATACCGATTAAAATATCCGCAGGTGTCAATACAATTCCACCCCAAGGGTGGACGTTTGTCTGGATTTAAGTAACCCCAAAAATCTTAATTACCAGGCTTTTATTGGAGTTCCAGTATACGAGACTATATCTTCTTGATATACTTTCCGCATGAGATATATCACATATTATGAATAATTTTGTTTTAAAGAAATTCCGTTCCAAAGATACTGAATCGGTATATTACTTACTGACATTTCTTTTTGAATTTGCAGCAGGGTTAACTTTTGCCACCTATGTTTTATTCCTGCTCAGTAAAGGTTTGGATCTATTTCAAGTAATGCTTGTTAACTTAGCCTTTATGATTGGGATTTTTATTTTTGAAATTCCGACAGGCGCATATGCAGATTATTTTGGCAGAAAAAAGTCGGTAATATTAAGCAGTACTTTTCTTATCATAGCTCTTTTCATTTATTTTGTATCGTCAAACATAACAATGTTTATTGTGGCAGAGGTGATTGCGGCACTAGCCTTTACTTTTGCATCAGGCGCCTTGGATGCCTGGCTGGTAGATTCACTAGAAAGTAAAGGTTCCTCAGATAGAGTTGATTTTATTTTTTCCCACGCTGAAATAATTTCTAAGCTGGCTACTCTTTTTGCCGGGTTAATCGGCGCATACATCGGTTCTGTAAGTTTGGCTCTGCCTTTTGGGGCAGGTGCGGCAGTAGCGTTATTGTCGCTATTTGTTTCTATATTTTTTATAAGAGAAAATTTTGTCCGAAGAAAAGCCCTTAATTTAGTGGGCGGCATATTCCAAATGGGTAAAGTTGCCAAAGACAGCATTACTTACGGAGTTAAACATAAAGTCGTACTCTGGCTGATTATTTCTACTGTTTTGGCAACGCTGGCTTTTCAGCCGCTTAATATGTATTGGTCACCCCGGCTGAATACACTGGCGGGAGATAAAATCTGGTTGATGGGCTGGATCTGGGCACTTATGAGTGCGTTTATGATGCTGGGAAGTTTTACTGTGAGGGGGCTACTAAAGAAGGAGAAGACTTATTTTTGGATTTTGATATTAACGAGTTTAGTTTTGGCTATTGCGGTATTATCTTCATCAATGTCTAATTTATTTGCTGTTGCCCTGGTAAGTTTTCTAATATATGAGCTTGGCAGAGGCATGTTGAATCCTGTCCAGAAATCATACTTAAACAAATATATCCCCGGTGAACAAAGAGCTACGGTTTTATCATTTAATTCAATGATGGGGAAAGTAGGAGCCGGTGTGGGATTAGTAATCTTTGGCCTGGTGGCAAAGAATTATTCGATTCAAACCTCCTGGTTCATAGCGGGATTACTGCTATTTTTGCTGATACCAATTTATATGAGAGTAAGGAAACACGAGATGGTATTAAAATAAACTACTCAGTTATTTTTCGCGGATTTTGAATTATTCATTTTTTTGCCATTGCCAAATTGCAACTTCAATTTAATTTGGTTTCATGCGGAATTTTCTGGTATTATATAGAAGATGGATAGTCAGCAACCTGTTGCAAATACTCAGTTAACCCCGGAGGAAACAAAAAAGCCTCCTTTGAAATGGATAATCATTTTTTTGATAATTGCAGTATTAACCGCAATTGTTTATTTATTAATTTTTCAATTTAAAATCAATCTACTACAACTTAATAAACCTGTTGTGCCGGCATCTCCTGCACCGGAAACGATTCTTAATACAACAATAGACAAAAAAGAAACTGTTTTGACAAAGTTTACCTCCGAGGCGGATTTCAAAAGTTATTTAAGTGAAGGCAATAACAGATCAACTTCCGGGGCTTATTTTGGCAGTTCTGTTTTAGAAAATAGGATCAGAGCTGTACCGGGGGCGAATATCGGCGCTGTGATGGAGACGCAGTCTTTACCGCAGGCCGGAGGAGGAGCTCCTGAAAGAGTATCTGAAACTAATGTACAGGTAAAAGGCATAGACGAGCCGGATATTTTAAAAACAGACGGTAAAAGTTTATTTTTTTCCTCAGAAAATCAATATTATCCCGCGCCTGCTGTCAGGATAATGGGAAACACGAGTGTGATTCCGCCGTATGAGCTGCCGCAGGGCAGACTTAAAATAATAAATTCTCTGCCGGCTGACAAGATGGCTGTTTTGGGAAATATTGAAAAAAACGGCCAAATGCTTTTAGTTAAAGATATATTAGTGGTTTTTACGGACCGGGCTATTTTTGGTTTTGATGTGAAAGACCCCGCCTCTCCGAAAGAAATCTGGAAAATAGATTTAGATAGTCAAAGTCAACTAACTACCGCCCGTCTTTTTCAGGATAAAATTTATTTAATTACTCAAACCGGAATTAATTCTTCCCGTCCCTGTCCGCTAACTCCTTTAACTTCCGGACAGACACCGCTGTCAATAAATTGTGCTGAAATTTATCATCCCTCCACAATTATCCCGGCTGATGTAACCTATACGGCTTCAATTATTAATCCCGGTGATGGAAAAGTGGAAAAATTCACTTCAGTAGTGGGGTCTTCCGGCAGTACAATTATTTATATGTCCAATAAGGCTATTTATATTTCTTACACTTATGAGATTGATCAGATTAAGTTAATGTATGGATTTTTTAATGAAAAAGGGAAGGATTTAATTTCGGCCGAAGTTTTGAAAAAACTGGCAGAGCTACAAAATCTGGATATAAGCAATCAAGCCAAATTGACTGAATTAATGGTAATTCTTGAGCGTTTTTATTCTTCCCTGGATGAGAACGAACGTTTGAAGATGCAAAACGAAATGACCAACCGGATGAAGGACTACTCTAAAGAGCATCTTAGGGAATTTGAAAAAACCGGCATTGCCAAAATTGGCCTGGACGATATTAAGATTACTGCCACCGGTGTGGTTCCGGGGAGACTGCTTAATCAATTCTCCCTGGATGAGCATAACGGTTATTTAAGAGTGGCAACAACAGTCGGGGGAGGCGTGTTCAATTCATCCGATAGCGCTAATGATATTTATACATTGGACAATAATTTAAATATTTCCGGTTCGGTTTTGAATTTAGGCAAAGGTGAGAGAGTTTATTCCGCCCGGTTTTTGGGAGATAAAGGTTATATCGTAACATTTAAGCAGACAGATCCTTTTTATGTTTTAGATTTATCAAATCCAAAATCCCCCCAAGTTAAAGGTGAGCTAAAAATACCCGGTTATTCATCCTATCTGCACCCGCTTTCCCCGAACAGGATTTTAGGGGTCGGCAAAGAAGGGTCACAGGTAAAGTTATCTTTGTTTGATGTGACGGTAGCAGAAAGTCCGGCGGAAATTGATAAATATATTCTGGATGAATATTGGTCGGAAGCTCTAAGTACGCATCACGCTTTTTTGCAAGACGGCAAACACAAAGTACTATTTATCCCCGGCAACAAAGGCGGCTATATCATATCTTATGAGGGCGATAAATTTGTTTTGAAAAAGGCGATCAGCGAGACTATGGCAAAAAGAGCGGTGTATATAAATGATTATTTGTATATCGTCGGTGAAGATAAGATTGTGGTGGTTGATGAGAAAACCTGGGAAATTGCCGGCACCCTAACTTTTTGAATTCCACGAAAAATCCCATTTCACTCAGCAGAGCCGAATTACGTGGGATTTTTCGAAATGGTGAACGTTCACCAGAACATCCTGGGTTACCTCTTTATTTTATGGTATCGCTCCGCTTGATAAAGGAAGTAACCCGTAAAATTGTCATTTAGACAATTTTACCCACCAATTCTAAACATTGAAGTGCTGCAAACAGGACAAGTGCCTTTTGAGGCTTTTTTACCATTTTTCATAGTAACTTCCTGTACATTTTCAGCATCTCTTTTTTGGCGGCATTTAACGCAATACATTTGTGCCATAACTTTTTTCACCCCCTTTCAAAGAAAATTAATATTCAAAATATGATTCCTCAAAAGAAAAAAAAGTATTATTTGTGCGCCTATTGCAAAGGTAGAAAAGATTAAGATCTTTAGTAAATCCTGGTGAAGGTAGGTCAGATCAGAGGAATTGGTAGCTGGTAGCTGGTAGCTGGTAGTATGGGAATTTTCTAATGCTTTGTCCTCCCTAGCTACATGATACTTACGTTCTGCGCCAGCAGAAGGAAAGCTATGCTTACTACTTACTACTGACTCCTTACCATAGACTTGTCTGCGGAGTAACGTGAGGCGTTTTTCCAAATCTGATTGTTTCTTAGTTTGTTGGATAGCCATGCTAGATTGAAATCCTACGCTCAGTTGAGCCTAGCACGATACAGTGAGCCTGTCAAGCACCAAGTGAGCGTAAAATTATAGGATTGACGATTTAAAAAACCTACTGTTGACAGATTCATACCCGTAAAGTATATTTAAAGAGTAACTTATGTATTCGGATTGGTCCGTCTTCGCTGGACTGGCTGTGACGGCAGTTTTTATTTGGTTGGGAATTTTGAGTTTTTTAATCTGGAAACAAAATAAGTTTCTGAGATCGCTTTTTCCCCAGTCCGGAGAAAGAGATATTAGGAAGAAGTTCGAAGAGATAATAAGGACAGTAGAAAGCTTTAAAGGGGATATAGCGGGTATAGAGAGCAAGCTGAAGGAAGTGCAAAGCCGGGGATTAAAACATATACAGCGGGTGGGGTTACTAAGATTTAATCCGTATAATGATACGGGCGGGAATATTAGTTTTTCAGTATGCTTGCTGGATAATAGCGGATCAGGGATTGTAATAACCAGTTTACACGCCAGATCCGGAACAAGAGTATTTGGCAAGGAAATAGTGTCCGGGAAGGCAAAAAAACAGGAGTTGTCTAAAGAAGAGGAATTGGTAATAAAAAACACAATGACAAAAGAATATGAAAAAGATAATTAGTATATTTGCAGGGTTAACAAATATTCAGCGGACCTTGGTGCTAATCATATTGGGAGTGGTTTTATACGGCCTTTCGGCCAGTTTGTCTTATTCAC
>MFDZ01000010.1:0-445 GCA_001777455.1 Candidatus Daviesbacteria bacterium RIFCSPLOWO2_02_FULL_41_8 | reverse complement strand
GAATTTACGGAGGATCCGAATGATCCGAAAACAGAAAGTTGCCCGTTAAACGGTGTCAAGCGCACCAAAAAATCCAGGGATTTTTGGGAAAGAAGAAGACCCTTGGCCGTTATGGTTGAAAATCACACAGAGTCCAGGCCGCAGTCTGGCTTAAGCGCCGCAGACGTAGTATACGAGGCAGTTGCCGAAGGCGGCATCACCAGATTTATGGCCGTTTACTACTGCAGTCTGGGAGATATCCAGGTCGGTCCGGTCAGATCAGCCAGGACTTATTATCTGGATTGGCTGGGAGAATACGACGCGCTTTATGCTCATGTGGGAGGAGCAAATACTCCGGGTCCGGCTGATGCGCTGGGGCAAATAATTAAGTACAGTGTTAAGGATTTAAACCAATTCAGCATCGGATTTCCGGTTTTTTGGAGGGATTATCAAAGATTAGGCCGCT
>MFDZ01000009.1:12026-12220 GCA_001777455.1 Candidatus Daviesbacteria bacterium RIFCSPLOWO2_02_FULL_41_8 | reverse complement strand
CCGGGTCAATTAAGCCTTTAGGAAAACTCCAATGATGATTTTGGGAATGTTGGGTTACCAAGACCTGGCCCTTACTGTTAAGAACCTGGCTATTGCCAGAACCTTTCGACCTTACGGTCTTAAAAACTATTCCGCCTGCTGAAAATTCTCGTTTCACGTTTTTAATTCTACCTTAAGTTGCTACAATCAAAAAG
>MFDZ01000009.1:0-12013 GCA_001777455.1 Candidatus Daviesbacteria bacterium RIFCSPLOWO2_02_FULL_41_8 | reverse complement strand
AGGTTCTGCGAGTGCAAAGTAAAATATTTCATACTGAAGCACGAGCAGGTCCTTATATAAGTACGCCCGACAGGACTCGAACCTGCAATCGCCAGATCCGGAATCTGGTGCTCTATCCATTGAGCCACGGACGCATTCTGTGGTCTAAGACAGTTTGCTGTCGCAAGAATCTACCTCCGTAGATTCTTGTCCGTTAGCCTACGGGGGCAATTTAGCGGACTTGGTCCGCCGTAACTCGACCATACTCGACTTCGCTAAAGCTTCGTCGAGCGAAGGCGGAGGGTGCAGGAGTCGAACCTGCTAGGGCTTTCACCCGATGGTTTTCGAAACCATTACCTTACCGTCCGGCCCACCCTCCTGGGCGTGCCCGGCGGGATTCGAACCCACAACCGCCAGATCCGCAATCTGGAGCCCTATCCATTAGGCCACGGGCACAATATGGGTATTCTAGCATGAATGAGATTGCCACGGCCACTCCGTGGCCTCGCAATGACAAAAGAATTATCTGTGAATATTTTCTAAGGGGAAGTGTTTTTGCAGAGATTCCGTCCATTTTTCCATCCAGGATTTGTATGGCTTTTCATGAAACGGTAAAAACCGAGACACTATTTTTTTAACCTTCTCTTCATCTCCGGCTTTTAAAACCAGCATCAATTGAGTTGGAAACCGCAGCAGTGTTTGAATATGCACTATCTTGAAGCCATCTTTTTCTTTAAACCAAAATGAATCCAAAAAATGCCAGAAATAGAAATCCTCCCCCACAGTTATTCCCTGAGTGGAAATTGTATAAATAATATCCTTCGGCGGAACAGAGGCTAAGACATAAGCTACAAAGACAAAAGACAATATTACTCCCATCAGCAGGAATTCCTGCATCAAAAAAGTAATCATAATCAGGAGTACTGCAAAAACAGCGATAGTTGTATAAAAAGAGCGGTCTTTTTTTCTAAACGGCCTGGCCGGAGCCTCCCAGGAAAGCAGGGTTTTAATCTCTTCCGCCTCACCCATCTTGGGAGTGAAAAATTCCGGCCTGGTATTTTCTGCCGGGCGTCTTTGTTTGCGTACTTCTTCTTTAGGTTTATCCTTGGGCATTTGATTAATAATATACCACAACAGGTAGATAATAACAGAGCATTTTGTTAGAATTAGACACACTGGAGAGGTCGCATAGTGGCCTAGTGCGGCGCAGTGCTAATGCGCTGTCCCCGTAAGGGGACCGAGGGTTCAAATCCCTCCCTCTCCGCTCAAATTACTTATTTACAAACAAAACCCGAAGATATAAGCTGGATGTATGAAGGGTTATACTAGAACTCCCAATATTACTTGTCTAATTTGCAGTAAGTCCATTTATAGAAGACCAAATGAACTTATAAAAACTAAGGGTCATGCGTTTTGTAGCATAATTTGCTATGGCAAATTTTGCAGAAAAGAGAGTCCATGCTTAATGTGCGGAAAACCAATAATGGCTAAGTTGAATAAAAAGACCTGCAGCCGGGCTTGTGCAAATAAACATCGGGAAGGTATTAGGTATAAGATGGAACGCCCTCATGATAAGGTCGTTTATCAACAAGGTTTAAAATTTAGACTACTAAAGCAGCGCGGCGGCAAATGCGAAAGATGTAATTATCCAAAAACAGAGATTCTAGTTGTGCATCATAAGGATAAGGATCGAGAGCACAATGATTTAGATAATTTGGAACTAATATGCCCTAATTGCCACTACGAAGAACATTACTTGGAAAAAAGTTGGTTAAACGGGTATAATTTACAACATTAGGAGGGGTCGCCTAGTGGCTTTATGGCGGAAGTCTTGAAAACTTCTAGGAGCTAACGTTCCTCGTGGGTTCGAATCCCACCCCCTCCGCCAAATAAATAATAACAACAAAAATATGACTAAAAAATTTAAGATATTCAATATTTCCCAAGTGCCATTTGAAGATATCCATGACATGCCAAATTCCCGACAAACGTTGGCAACAAAAGATGATGTTATTACTAATAATATAGATGCACTAACAAAAGGTACTTTAAAACCAGGACAAAAATGGGACTGGCATAAACATGATCAATATGATGAACTCGGAATTGTTTTAAAAGGAAAAGGTAGATTTTATTGGATAGATGAAATTGTAGATTATAAAGAGGAGGATGTGATAATTATTCCGGCAAATACCACACACAAATTTGAGGCAGAAGGCGAAATAAATAGCGAGTTTTATTTTATCCGGATCAAAGTATAATCATAGGATTCCTATCTAGCCAACGTAATTGCCCAGACTTTTTTGGCACCATTTCTTTTTAAGACGTAACAACATTCACGGAGCGTTGAACCGGTGGTCCAGACGTCATCAAGAAGCAGGATATTAGGAGATTGGGATATTAGGATATTGGGAGAAAGAGAAAAAGCGTTGCGGATGTTTTGGTGGCGGCCGAAACCTTTTAGTTTCACCTGCGGCTTAGTATAGCGAACTCGTTTCAGTGCGTCAAAATAAGCTAAACCTAATTTTTTGGATAAAGTTTGTCCGATGAGAGAGGACTGATTAAAACCCCTATCGTTTTCCCTCCACCAATGCAGCGGTACCGGAATTATTGCCCAACCAACTCCCTCGTCTTTTGTAATTTGATCTAAAATAAATGGCTGGTATTTAGCCCAATATTCTACCGTTACATCTACTAAAATTTCTGCCAATTCTTTCACTTTGCCATATTTTAATTGCTTAATTGCTTCTCTTAAAGAACCTTGGTAGATGCCTAAGCTCCAAAGTCCGTCCAAGCCATATTTTCTTTTGCAGACCGGGTGAGTTTGGCCGCCTACAGCCAGCTTTTCACACTTGGGACAGACCAAATCTGTTTGTAAAATATTGGTAATACAATCTTTACAGAAGTATGTATCAAGTTTTTTGCAACCCACACATCTTTTGGGGAACAAGAGGTCTAGAATTAGATTCATTAACTATTTGATTTTACGCTCATGTTGTGGTACTATACAAATCTGGGGATGTATTGTCTCGACAGGATTGCTCTTTAAAAACTGCAAGCAGAATAGGAAACATTATTCTTTAAATATTGTTTCAAAACACAAACGGCATTAAAAATACCGTTGCTGACGCTGCAAAAAGCGTAGGTTTCATTTTCGGGGTTACACCTGGATATGGACGCCTCGCTCTCGCTGCTTAAGCTACTTTAGTCAAAATCCTCTTTTTGACGGGACACTAGGGTAAGTACAAAGTCAGAATGCTGTTAATACGGTGTTGGTTGATCCTTATTAACAAAAGACAATTCAATCATTCATTAGTTTTCCTGCTGATTGGTTACAACTCATGAACAAAAATTAATTAGCTAAGCTTGTAGAAGTTTTTTTAGAAACAATTTTGGACTCGGCTTCACCGCCGACATCTCCACCAAATATTCCCAACATCAAGTCGGGGTTTTTTGTGGGTTACTCTTTGCCGCGCAACTCCTGCTCAACCCTGCGGGCGTGATCTTTTTCTTTAATACTCTTCCTGTGATCAAATTCTTTCTTACTTTTGGCCAAGCCTACTTCCACCTTAAACCGGTTGTTTTTCTCATACATGGACACCGGCACTAAAGTCGTACCTTTTCCGGAAGTTTTTCCTATTAAAGAATCGATCTCTGTTTTATGAAGCAATAACTTCCTGCTTTTTTGGGCATCATATTCCTTATCCGCTGCCTGATTATACCGGGAAATATTGGCGTTAACTAAATATGCTTCCCCGTTCAAAACCCTGATATGGCTTTCCCCTAGGTCGAGTCTCCCGGCTCTGATTGACTTTACTTCAGCGCCGGATAAAACAATCCCCGCTTCCAGGTGTTCCAGAATATGGTAATTATGTAGGGCTTTTTTGTTGATGATCTTCATAAGCAATGATAGTTCTGATGCCTGTCTGTCATTCAGAGGAGCGTAGCGACGTAGGAATCTTAATTAAAAATAAGATTGCCACGGCCACTTCGTGCCCTCGCAATGACAAGGAAGCTCAGGATGACACTATGTGTCATTTTAAATCTGCAGAGTAAATTTTGCTACCATCAAGTAAATACACCTTTTTTCCGATCTCATCCACCGCTAAATCCGTGGCTGTAGCAAACTTGGCCCCGCTCATTTGTCCTTTGTAACTGCCGGTTTTAGTTAGAATCAGGAGCCGGGAATTGCCGGAATCCAACAAATATAAATTATCCGTATCGGAAGAAACAAAGAAACTCTTCGGATCTTTTACCCCCTTATCCAGTCCGCCCAAGGAGAAATTATCCTTATCACCTTTAGTAAATCGCAGTATCTCTCCTCCTGCCTTTAATACATAAACCGAAGATTCAATCTGCATCCTTAAAGCACTGCTAAAATCAACTTTCGTACCTTTGCTTAAATACTCTCTCTTATCCGAATACCCGCCGGAGGTCGGCAAATATTTCCAGATCTGATTGCTAGTTTGATCCAACAAATAAATATTGCCGGCAAAGCCGTATATATCAGCAACCCCGCCCCACTCTTTATCAGTCTTAGCAACTATAGACAGTTTTGAATTGGTGACGTCTATCTTTAAAACTCCTTTATCCTTTGAGTAAATAAAAGCCAATCCCCCGTTTAATGACGCCGCAGCTGCTTCTCCCAGTTGTTCAGACCCGGCTAAAATTTGGTTACTCTTTTTTCCTAAATCTACCACAACCAAAGTCTTTACCCCCGGATCCAGGAGTAACAGCTTAGAGTCTGACAAACTCATCCCGGTAGCCCGGAAGTTTTTCTTGATTAAATCCAGATCCATAAATACGGGGAAGTCGGACACGCTGGACTCCTGCAGTATTGCTTGCGATTGCTCCTCCAGTTGTTTTTGAAAATTTATCGCATCTGAATTATTCGGCCTTAATTTTAAAGCCTGATTAATCTTGTTCTTAGCCGATTCCAACTTATTTTTGGCCTCAAGCGGATTTAGCATGGCCAAACCCTTTGCTCCGTTAAAATCATCCTGCGCTTCCTGCAGGGCTTTCGTAAATTGGGCCTTTTTTTCCTGGTCGCGGCTTAGCTTATATTTATATCCGGATCCTCCGGCAATAATTAAAAGCAGTATTATCGCTATAATTACTCTGCCTCTGCCGCTTTTAGGAAAGTAACTCGCCAGCTTTTTAAGCATATTTGGAACCTTAGCAAAAATTTTCGGGAACACTATCCGCTTCTTGTCGACCAACTGATCTGCCGACTCATTTACTCCATTTTCTTCTGAATCAGATAATGGCGGAATTTCCGGATCTTCTCCTTGCGCTTCTATAATTAAACCTGCCAGACCCTGGTCTTCCATGTTGGAGCTGCCGATCTTGCCGCCCACTTCTTCTTCAAATATTTCAATCGGCAAGTTTAGCGATTTTTCTAATTCGTCTGCCAAAAAAGTTACCAGGCTCTTGGTGGAAAAAAGCACTCTATCGCTCTCCTGCAAAAATCCGGAAATTAACTGAGCAGATTTATCAGGTGATAAAAGTGGCGACAATTTGTTTGCCCGTTTCAGATAAACTTCAACCGCGCCTTTTCCCATCAGATACAAGGCCTTGCCGGAAACAGCCGCCAGACACAAATAAAAATCACCTTCACCGGAAAACTTTTCTTTTGCTTCTTTAAAGCTGGCAGTTAATTTTTCCGCCGGCGACCCTTCGAATTCAAAATAGAAATCTTCCAGCTCAGATAAAGCCTGGCGGCCTTTGGTAAAGGCATCATCAGAGGTAAGTTCCAAAACTGCCAGGAAGGTATTATCTCCATCCCGGGCAGAAGAAATTACCTGGGCGGCTTTTTGGTCTGTATTTAAGCCAATGACTTGCGCAATCTTAAGTTTCATATTTTTCTTTACCCTTTACGCTTTCCCCTTTACCCTTCCTACAGTATCCCCCAAGCCAACACAATTAGTCCTACGGCAAATCCGGCATGAACTATCGAAAAAGCCTTAAGAATAGGTGAAACTTCTGTAATCAAAGTTTTACTCATTAAATCCACCTGTCTAATGACTATTAAAGCAAATATAGCGTAAAACACTAAAATTATCAAAATTGCAATTTTGACAAATATCAGGCCTGCTTCAAAATCAATAGGCTCAGTCGGGATGGTGGTAGGCATCTCTCCCCCTTCCGTAAATTTTGTGCGCTTCGTCTAGGATAAAATCTGCCACATGGTGCGGCCTGGGCACTGAGTGAAAATCAATATTTTTTGTAGCGCCGGCAGTTTGAATAAAAACATTGCCGTAGTGAAAAATAGAATTTAAAATTCCACCCATCGAGGATGATGTATCCTCAATGTTTCGCAAAGGAGCTACGTCAATATTTTTAAAAAGCAGGGAGTGAAAATCTATGTCAACGATATTTTTTTCCGTCACAATGTAGACATTAAAATACCAGTGTAAAAAACCCTCAAAAACTATTATTAAAACCAGCAGATAATTAATTATTAAAAATACTATGGCAAATGTTTGAGGAATTATTGAAAAGTTAAAATTCAGCAACCCCGCAAATATAGGAACGAAAAACGGTCCCAGAAACAGCAAAACTGCTGCGATAATCCAGCTTAAATTGGTAATAGGATGCGCCCGGAGCAAAAGCAGTATTTTCTCGTCTGCGTCCTGACCTTCAAAGCGGCAATTAGTCGGAAACTTAGTATAAGAGGAAAACATTAGGTCAAGTATAGCACAGAGCCAGAAATATCAGAGTGTCGGAGTATCGGTGTATCAGAAAAATCTAAGTATCAGAAATCTGATTTAATCCGATCTATCTGTTGACCGATTTCTTCCGATTTATCCGATTTATCCGAAATTATTTCCGTTCCGCATTAAACAACGGGCCGACGATGTTGATATTAGACGGCGCACGCAGGTTAAAATAATTTTTAAACTCGCTTCCGTCAAATGACTCCGTTTTACCATCTCCGGACACAGTGACTGTTGTAGTCCGGCCGGAGCCAAAATCAGCCGAAACGGAAATATCGGAAATAGTATTAAAAGCGCTTCCTCCCAGCTCTCTTTTTACCCGGTCGCCGTCCCAAGTGTCTTGCCCGTCAGGGTTGGGTTTATCAACTTGCGATAAATGCACTTGAGTGCCGGAATCTTTTTTGGCCAGCATTAGCACATTGACAATATCCGCCAGCTCTTCCGGTTTAAGCCAGGCAGTTTTATTATATTGGGCCCTGGATCCCCAATCACAATAGAAGATAGGTGAATTTTTATCGTAGGCATTATTTTGCAAATCGGAAAAACTACCGATACTGCTTGTACTATCCTGCGCCCTCTTGGTATGCGGAGTCGAACTCCAGCCAATGTCTCCGGAGTTGAAAACATATCCCCCGTGAGTGGAGGAATACCAGGCTTTAATCGGCTGTCCGCCGGAAGTCATGACAACTCCTTTGGTCGCATCCACAGCCGCTTGCCAGTTTCCATCATTAATCTCCTTTTTAACCACCTGGCATTGTTGGCTGGGACAAATCGGGCCGGAACCCTTGTTAGTATAAGCCAGGGCGTAGCTTCTGGCGGCTATGGCCTGAGCTTTTAGCGCTTCCATCGGCCAGCCGGCCGGCATTTCATATAAGTGCTTAACATAATCTTCTATATTCCAGTTGTCATCAAAAGATTGACCATATTCATTGCTGCCGGTGACGTGAATATTAATGCCGGAATCGTAACCGGTGGTGTAATCAGCATTGTAGTAAGCTTTCAAAATCTGCTCTGCGGATTGGCCGGCTTCTGCCCGACCTTTGGCTCCGAATTGATTTAAACCCACCCGATTAGGTACACCGTAGGTATATATAGCAAACCGAGGGCTAAAACCCGGGTCAATATTCCGGTCGTCCGTACAACCGCCACGCATAGCGTAGGCTGATTTAGGCAGATTTAAACTGCCCAGTTTTTGGGCCAATAATTGCTGTTGCTTGGCGGAAAGCTGGGCAATTTTACCGGTTAAATCTGCCTGATATGCTTTAGCCTTCTTAATTTCCCCACCCAGGAAAGTAGCATTTTTATCTACTTCCGCCTGAAAGGCCGCCATTTTGATTTTATCTTTTTCCAGCTTTTCTTTTTGGGTAAGCAGGTTCACCACTTCGGCAGTGATAGAGGAGATGATTGACCGATCCTCCCGGGTCACTGACTGGCGGTATGACAGTTCCCGGAACAGATCACCGGCCTGGATCGAGGAGAAAATTACCATCAAAGGATCTGCTAAATACGAACGGATATAATAGGCCCTGATCCGGGTCTCCAATAGCGCCTGTTGGAGAGCTATTTTATCTTCCCGGGTATCCAGGTCTTTTTGTTTTTGCTTGATATTGGCGGATAGAACATTTAAGGAGGCCTGAATTTGATCCAGCTGGCGCTTTAAGGCTTCAATCTGTCCTTCCAAGGGTTTGGTAGCTTTGACGGACAGTTCCCGGGCATGATTTAACTCATCAATTTGTCTTTGTAAGTCCTCTATTTCATCGGCGGAAACAGTTGGTAGTAAGTAGTTCGTAGTTAGTAGTAAGGAAATAAAAATCACAAGCAGGAAAAGGAATTTTCTACGAACTACGAACTCTAAACTCTTAACTAATTTGCGGGCAATCATATCCTAAAATTCTACCACAATGGCCACGTCATCTTTTTCTGGTGTCCTCATGGACATACATTGATACGATCGTACACATGTATGGGTATGTTACGATTACCGCGAAACCGGCTTCATTTCTTCTCTGATTTTTTCATCCAGAAATATTTTCACTAATGATTGATAAGGTACATCTTTCTTGTTGGCTAACATTTTAAGAGAATTGAGCAAAGATTCAGGAACTCTTATAGTAATACTTCTAGTGGAAAATTTGAGATTCGGAAAACTCGGGTTAACTATAGCTTTATGAATATCAAAATAGTCAGTAAAACTATGAGTTGACCAAAACTCATCTTCTTCATCCTCATTTTTAAATTTTGGTATAGCTTTTAATTTTTTCATATTTTCTCACCTCCTAACTGCATTTTTTCTTTTCTGTTTCGATCTCTCGCAGTGACCACTCTGATTTTATTATTCCTTATTGTAATTGCTAATGCTAATTTTCTCTTACTTGTAGTTACACCAAAGATTTTGTACCGTTTCTCTCTTGCTGAGTGTTCTTCGTCAACAAGCACAAAAAGCGGCTGGTTTAAAAAAACGTCTTCACACTCCCTGTAATCTACATCGTGCTTTTTAATATGCTCTAAGTTGCCATGATCCCATTCAAATCCTTCCAGCGCATTAAAATCAATCTTCATGCTTTGTGTATTTAACCATACCATACATAATAAATTATGTCAAGCCTTCTTCTATATCTTCCAATCAAAGATTTTGTAAAGCAAAAAATTATCTCTCTGATCTTTCTAGATTCTAAACTCTAGACTCTTTAAATTGTGGTAAATCCGCTCAAACTTTGCAAAGTAAAGTTTATTCGGGTAAACTGGTCTTAATGTCCAAAGTTTTCCGGTTTTTTTGCTTTATCTTGCCAATAATTATTTTGACTTTAGCGCTTTTTACAATAAAGGCTCAGCTTGCTTTTGCCGACCGGCCATCGTTTGAAATCATACAAGATCCACAACCTTTCACTATAAACAAAAAGGAAATAAGTATTACGGTAAAAACTGCTGACAATAGTGATTTTTTTGTTGAGCCAAAGTATTCCTTCGCCGCTTGGACAGGTCAATTAAATCAAAGTGGTGTCTGCACAAGAATTAACTTCCGCGGTTTGGCCTCTGACAGTTTGACATGGAACACACAGCAGATCACTGCAAAATTCAATATTCCTACTGCTAGTTGTGCCCATGAAGGCGATACTTGGTTTTTTCGGATTTGGGTAGGTGACGGCTGGGATTTTATGGGCCCGGATGACTCAAGTAGTCGCGTACTGGAGCAAGACTATTCCTTTGTCGTTGCCCAACCGAATGGCAATATCGTTAATATTTCCGCCAAAAACCCCACAGTTTATCAGGGTCAGCTTCCAACAGTAATCATCTCCAATGTTCCACCCGGGGCCGATTATACTTTTTGGTGGGAAAAGGATCAGGGAGTCGGGGGGTTGCTCGGTGTCGCCGGATACTACTCAAGTAATGAAAACAAAGTCCCGGGACATCCTTTAGAGCTTCAATTTAAAAAGCCAAGCGGTGATAAACGCAAGTTGTGTATGGAATACGGCCATTCCCTCGGTATTCCTTGGGGTAATAATAATTGCAACATCAAAGGTAACTTTGTTGAATTTATCTTCAAACCCAATGAATCACAACCGTCTCCTCCGTCCGGTACAGCAGCATGCGAGATTCTTCCTTCTGCTAACGCTCCTCTTAATAGTGATGTGAATATGCAGATTAAAAATTTACCGGCTGGCACCGCAATAAGAACTTTTGTATTAGATAAGGACAATAATATATTGGCCAACTTACCTAACCAAGTAGATAATTCCAACTCTGTTTCCTTTACCCTATTGCCGCAAGCAACTGCCGGAATTTATCATGCAATTACTTATTTTGATAACCCGGACAACATTAAAGTGTGTAATCCGGATTCGCAATTTAGTGTGGGAAACACCCTACGCCTCCCCCCGGTCAATCCCTGTGGCACACCTGAAGAATGTTCCGGAGCAGGAGGAAAAATAATCAAAGATTGTAATGAGCCAAACAACCCGGGGATACCTACTGCCATTGGCTGTATCCATACCAGCCCGGCCGTATTTGTCAAGGATCTGCTGACTTTTCTGCTGGGGATTTCCGGAGGCTTAGCCTTTTTGATGATGTTAATCGGCGCTTTCCAAATGCTCACATCAGCCGGAAATCCCGAAACTCTGCATGCCGGACGGGAGCGGTTAACCAGCGCAGTGATCGGACTGCTGATTGTTATCTTTGCTGTTTTACTGCTGCAGATTATCGGACTGGATATACTAAGGATACCGGGATTTGGGAGATAATAATAACCTACAACATCAATTAACCTAATTAACCTAATTTCTAATTGACCTAAATAATGACTAACGACAAAATTACCAAAAAGTTTAATCTAGAAGATAGAACCGCTCAATTTGGAGAAAATGTTATTAAATTTTGCCAAAAGATACCCAGATGGCCTGTAACTGATCCTTTAATTATACAACTGGTAAAATGTGGCACCAGTGTAGGCGCTAATTATTGCGAAGCAGATGATGCAGAGAGTAGAATGGACTTTAGACATAAAATAGGTATTTGTAAAAAAGAAGCTAGAGAGGCCAAGCATTTTATCAGAATGATTATAATTGCAGTACCTTCTTTAAAAGAAGAAGCCAAACCGCTATGGCAAGAGGCAAAGGAATTAAACTTGATATTTAACTCTATTTATAAGAAAGTTAAATAAATTAACCTAATTTTTGATTGACCTAATTAATCTAAGTAATTTAGAAATTTAATCATTGGGATTTGATTAGAAATTAGTAATTAGAAATTAGAAATTTTTTAATATGACTAAGATCGCTCTAAAATTACCCGGTCCAAGCAACAGCATAGATAGCCCGCAAACCATTCAAGGCAAATTTCCCGATTTGGGCAGTCTTTTTTCCGGCATATTAAATATCATTTTCTACCTGGCCTTATTCCTGGCCTTTTACTTTTTAGTCTGGGGGGCATTTTCTTATGTGATGGCCCGCGGCCAAAAGGAAGGTCTGGCCAAAGCCCGGGCCAGGATTACCTGGGCCATAATAGGAATGATAGTTACCATTCTGGCATTTTTTATTGCCAAATTTGTTTCAGAAGCATTTCCACCGGGAACAGGAGGATTACCATTTTGAGAATTAGTATTAAGTATTATGTATTATGTATTATGCGAATGTCCTTCGGACTTAAGGGGTTATCGAAGCTTTTCACATTCCTATTGCTTACTACATACCACATACCACATACTACACCTGCTTATGCTCAAGTTAAAATCGGCGAAAAGTTCGGCTTTGGGAAGATCACAACTTTGGGACAAGCCACCAGCTTGCTGATAACACCTATCTTTTCCCTGGTCTCAGCGGCAG
>MFDZ01000008.1:4014-5244 GCA_001777455.1 Candidatus Daviesbacteria bacterium RIFCSPLOWO2_02_FULL_41_8 | reverse complement strand
ATCTCCCAACCGGAGCGAATGACAAGCCAGCTAGCCCTGTAACGATGACTAAAGTTACTACTAAATAAGACATTTGACTTTTATAGACGAATGGTGGTATAATAGTACCAATGTAAGTTTCTCGTGTTTTCTAGGCGCAAGCTGTGGAAAGGAAGAGAGCTAGTCGCCTTACAGTTTAAAATAAAGACTAGAGAAAAAATAGAATGGCAAAGAAGTTATATGTTGGCGGTATTTCATACTCCACAAATGACGCTGCATTGAAAGATGCATTCGCACAGTGTGGAGAGGTTACATCTGCAACTATTATTATGGACAAGATGACAGGCCGATCAAAAGGATTCGGTTTCGTCGAAATGACTAACGATGCTGATGCTGAAAAAGCAATCGCAAAGTGGAATGGTCAGGAACTTGATGGACGAAAGCTTACGGTAAACGAAGCTCGTCCAATGGAACCTAGAGCACCTAGAACTGGGGGATTCGACCGAGGCAATGACCGAGGTGGACGAACTTGGTAGTCGGCTTTCAAATTTGGACAATCTCATCGTCTAAAATTTAAAACAAAATCCTCAATGTACTATATGTACACCTCGGATTTAGTCTCAAATTTTATACGCGACCTTGCCTCAAATTTGAAAACCTTAGGATTCATTCATAATGAACAAAAAACCGCCGAAAGGCGGTTTTTTGTTGTCTGTGATAAAATACGAAATATGGGTAATGAATCTAATGAGTTAAATCCGATAGAATCGGCTGAGGGACAATTTGGTAGAAATGTAGAATTGCACGCTATTTTTATGCGCCACGGTGAGGCTGATGAGGGTGGAGGGTTGACGGAAACAGGAAAAAGGCAGGTAGAAATTGCGGGGCAGTCAATCGACAGTGCCGATGTCATCAAAGTTTATTCGAGTCCGATTAGGAGAGCCAGAGAGACCGCAGAAGGAATCGGGGAAACTGTTACCCACGACAAAAAATTAGAAACAAGAACGAAGCTTTCCTTGGAGATACCAAATATATCAGAGGAATTTTTGGATAAACTGGTGGAAATAGAGAAAAGAAGTCCGGACACCTCAACCCAGTTTTATTTGAATTTCGGCAAACAAAGACCGGATCCGGAGACCTCTTCTCCCCAAGAAATTGCGGAGATGATGGCTTATGTTTTAAGTAATTATTTTAAAATGGCAAAGAGGTTGAAATCCGGTTCCAATATAGATTTAGTCAACGTCACTCACC
>MFDZ01000008.1:2127-3988 GCA_001777455.1 Candidatus Daviesbacteria bacterium RIFCSPLOWO2_02_FULL_41_8 | reverse complement strand
GATAAGCAGAAGGTTGGTCTGGAAACACTCGCGGAGATCGGTGGACCGTTAAAGCCGGCCGAATCGATGGAGTTTAGGATAAGAACGAATGAGGATGGCGATGAAACAGTTGAGTTGTATTTCAGAGGTAAAACTTTTAATTTGGATTTGGGTAAGGTCGATGAACTTTCTCGTACGTATATTGAGCGTAAGGTCGTATCCAATGACGATGCCGAATAAATGAAAACATATACTAAAATCTATAATCGTTCACTGCCAATGTATGCGGTTCAGTACTGGTATAGAGGCGTGTATTCAGAAATAGCGCAACTTACCGGAGTCCATTGTATTCCACTTTTTTACTATGAGGAAGGTAGAGCGACCTCCGTTTATTTTGAAAAGTCAGAACTCAAACTAATGTCGGACGGATTATTGGGATATTATGTCAAAAATCCGGGTGAGCTGGAAAAGACCATTGAGCAATATAAAAAATTACACCAAGATGCCCTTGTCGCTATTGAAAAAAAAGATTCCGCGACTCTTTTCGATACTGCCATAAAAATATGGCCGGCACTTAACTCGGTTATGTTATTAGGCGGAATCGAACATAAAGATCCGGAAACTCAAAAAATTAAAGATATTGCACTAAAAGCTCGTACCGAAACCGATCGTTTGATATACGAGGTTGGTAATGGTTTATGGGATTCTATCGACACTTTGATTCCAGAAGAATCGAGAAGTTTTCTGACTATAGAAGAAATTGTGAGCAAAAGGTATCCGGCGCTGGATGAAATCGGGCGACGAAAAAAAAGTCATATTTATACAAACGATACGCTGACTACCGGCGTCAAGTTTTCCGATTTTTTAAAAATAAATAATCTCAGGCTTGAAGAAGATTCGTCTGTAAATAATGTCGATGAGTTTTCTGGAAGTATCGCATACAAGGGAAAAGTAACCGGTAAAGTTCGTATCGTTCTGGAGTTTAAAGATATGTTTAAGTTTAATGAAGGCGAGGTTCTTGTTAGTTCCATGACCGTGCCGGACTTTCTGCCTGTGATGAAAAAGGCTATAGCGTTTATTACCGACGAAGGCGGGATTACTTGTCATGCTGCGATTATCGCTCGAGAAATGAAGAAGCCTTGTATAATTGGCACAAAGATTGCTACACAAGTTCTGAAGGACGGAGATATGGTCGAGGTAGATGCCGAGAATGGTATAGTAAAGATAATTAAATAAGATGGAATTAGTACGAGATTTTAATAAAATAGGTAGAAATGATACGGATATTGCCGGGGGTAAGGGCGCGTCGCTTGGTGAGATGGTTCAAGCAGGTATTCCGGTGCCGCCGGGCTTCGTTATTCTTTCCGGCACCTTCGATCAATTTATAAAGGATGCCGATTTAGTTCAAGAAATCGAGGCTATTTTAGATAAAGTCGACCATAAAGAGGTACATCTGGTTGAAAATGCCTCGGAAAAGATTCAGGGTTTGATTAAAAATGCGACAATACCAGAGAGTATTGCTTCGGAGATACAAAAACAATTCAAAAACCTAAATGCCAAATATGTTGCCGTCCGTTCATCTGCGACGGCCGAGGACGGGTCGGAAAATGCATGGGCGGGCCAGCTCGACAGTTTTCTTAATACAACCGAACATAATGTATTGGAGAATGTAAAAAAATGCTGGGCTTCTCTCTTCACTCCACGAGCCGTATTTTATCGTTTTGAAAAGGGATTATACAATACAAAAATATCTGTGGCGGTGGTGGTTCAAAAAATGATCCAATCTGAAATTTCCGGTATTGCCTTCTCTGTTCATCCGGTAACACAAGATAGAAATCAACTTATTATAGAGGCTGGTTTTGGTCTTGGTGAGGCGGTCGTA
>MFDZ01000008.1:0-2102 GCA_001777455.1 Candidatus Daviesbacteria bacterium RIFCSPLOWO2_02_FULL_41_8 | reverse complement strand
AGAACCGAGAAAAATTAGTGACATAAATGTCGCGGTTCAGGCTCGTGGTTTGTATCAGTCACAACATGACGGCAATGAGTGGAGAGAAATTACCGAACCCAAAGCATCATCTCAGGTACTGAGCGAGAATCAGGTTCTTGAGTTGTCGGAACTGATTTTAAAAATAGAAAATCATTACAAGTCACCGCAAGATATAGAGTGGGCGCTTTATGATAATAAGTTCTATATACTCCAATCCAGGCCAATCACAACTTTATGATGAAATCCAACAAAATAATTATAACCCTCTCCATCTGCGCGATTTTTGTCGGAGTTTTAGTTTATTTTTTAAACCAAATCACTACCCCGATACAGGTTTCTTCGCAGGGTGAGGTGATTTTGGGCGAAAAAGCTTTTTTAGTCGAAGTTGCTGACACGGACACCTTGCGAACACGAGGCTTGTCGGGACACGTACCGCTTTCGGAGGAAGAGGGGATGCTTTTTATTTTTGACAGACCGGATAACTATGGTTTTTGGATGAAAGACATGAATTTTCCGATCGATATAGTATGGATGGATGAAAGTTTGAAGATAGTTCATATAGAAAAAAATATTTCACCCGAAACTTATCCAAAAGTTCTTCGTCCAACAGAAAAAAGTCTATTCGTTTTGGAGATTTCGGCAGGTCAATCAGACCTTCTCAATATTAAAGTAGGAGATGAGGTGAAATTTCTCCGAAAATAGTTCCAAAATGTCATGCGGTGTAGCCGTTTTCCAGTTGACCACTTTACATAAGGTTTTTTTGTCTTTTGATATGAATTTGTCTTGCTATCCACTTTTTTTAGTTTTTATATAAGGTATAATAAGGTTATAAATTAAAGAATATTGATAGTTTTACTGTTATTTTCTCTGGATTTTTCAAGATAACCTCTAGAAATCTTAGAAAATTGTAAGAAATTTGTTAATATTTAAAAAAATACCCGAACAGGCGTATAGTTAAAATCTAAAATTATTTTATCATGAGTATCACAGTAACTCGGCACGATGGAAAGAAAGAGCCGTTCAATGCGGACAAAATAAATCGTTCCATCGAGCGTGCCTGTGCCGGACTTTTTGATCCCGTATCCAAAGTTACCCAAATCGCCACCGAAACTCATCTGACTTTGTACGATGGTATTACCGAACAGGAGCTCGACCAGGCTACTATCAACGCGGCGGTGCAAAATATCAAAGAAGACATTGAGTATGACATTGTAGCGATGAGACTTCTTCTCAAAACTGTTTATCGACAAGTTGTAAAAGATTTCCGGAGCGGTGACGATTTTGAAACTTTTACAAAAAAGCATCAGGCAGGTTTTATTTCTTTTATCGAGAACAACGTTGTTGACAAAAAGTTGCATCCGAAGATGAAAGAAGCTTTTGATCTCAAAATTTTAGCCGAAACTCTTTCAACCGAACGCGATGAACTTTTTCAGTACGCCGGGCTCGATGGATTGATTAACAGATATTTACTAAAAGATCCGAGTCAGAATCCTATCGAAACTCCACAGTACTTTTTTATGCGTATCGCAATGGGACTTTCGTATAACGAGAAAAATCCGACAGAGATGGCTCAAAAGTTTTATGCGAAAATGTCCCGACATGAGTACATCGCCGGAGGCTCGACAAATCTTGCAGCGGGGAAAACAAGCCCAGCTCTATCAAATTGCTATCTTTTGGAAATTCATGATGACATGAATCACATTGCCAAGACCGTTTCAGACGTTATGCTGCTCTCAAAGGGTTCTGGAGGTATCGGTGCGTCGATCACAAAACTTCGTGCCTCGGGTTCGCCACTTAAATCTTCTAGCGGAGGTACATCCACCGGACCGACACCGTTTGCTAAGATAATAGATACGGCTATTCGTGCGATACAGCGGGGTGGTAAGAAAAAAGGCGCCCTCTGTTTCTACATGGAGAACTGGCATATTGATTTTCCGGAGTTTTTGGACTGGAAACACAACGCTGGTGACGACTATATGCGAATGCGAACAGCCAATACGGCCGTATGGCTTTCCGATGAGTTTATGAAGCGAGTAAATATGGGGGAGGAGTGGTATATGTTTGATCCGGTTGAAGTTTCT
>MFDZ01000007.1 GCA_001777455.1 Candidatus Daviesbacteria bacterium RIFCSPLOWO2_02_FULL_41_8 | reverse complement strand
GAATTCAATAGAACCCGGATCACTAATATATTTCTGCGTGTAGGTTTGTAAATAACCAATCGACGGCGGTAAATAACATTGGCCATCTGAAAATTCGTTGCCTATCTGAGCTAGACCCACTATTAGCTTTTTTCGCATCCCGTCCTTAATGTTGTAAATGTACATTGGCTAAATAGTACTTAATGACCACCTCACCGTCAATGGTAATATTTCTTGGACAAAGCAGGGGGGGTCAATGTTTTTATCCACAAGACGAAGAGTCCTCGACTTTCTTTAAGACTCTTTTTTTATTTTAATATTTGTGTAATATTATAATTCGCAATATATACCTATTAAATGCTATTTAATTCATTTGAATTCTTAATATTTTTCCCGATAGTTACAGCCCTATACTTCCTGCTGCCCCACCGCTTTCGCTGGTTCATGCTCCTTATTGCAAGCGTGATTTTTTATATGGCTTTCATTCCGTGGTATATCTTAATTCTTCTCATAACAATACTCATAGATTATTCGGCCGGTATCTTCATAGAAAGATCAGGCGGAAAAAAGAAAAAGACACTCCTTGTTGTCAGCATTATCTCAACCTGCACCGTTCTTTTCGTCTTTAAATATTTTAATTTTTTCGGCACTAACCTAAACGTACTATCCAATTTTATTGGCTGGAATTATTCCATAGGAACACTAAAACTAATCCTGCCAATCGGCCTTTCGTTCCATACTTTCCAAAGTCTAAGTTATGTTATTGAAGTATATCGAGGCCACCAGAAAGCCGAATATCATTTCGGTATATATGCACTTTATGTGATGTTCTATCCTCAGCTAGTTGCCGGGCCTATTGAGCGTCCTCAAAACTTGCTTCATCAATTTTACGAGAAACACGATTTTGATTATAAGCGAGTCACGGATGGCCTTAAACTCATGCTTTGGGGCTTGTTTAAAAAAATAGTCATCGCCGACAGATTAGCCGTTTTTGTAAGCCAAGTTTACAATAATCCCACAGGGTTTGAAGGAATCAGTCTGATAACGGCAACCGTATTCTTCGCCTTTCAAATCTATTGCGATTTTTCGGGCTATTCCGACATAGGAATCGGCGCCGCCCAAGTTATGGGTTTCAAACTAATGGACAATTTCAAAAGACCCTACTTCTCTAAGTCTATTTCTGAATTTTGGAAAAGATGGCATATCTCCTTATCCACATGGTTTAGAGATTATTTTTATTTTTCTATCGGCGGTAACAGGGTATCCATTCCAAGGTGGTACTTCAATTTATTCGCCACTTTCCTATTGAGCGGTTTCTGGCATGGAGCTAATTGGACATTTATTTTCTGGGGCGCTCTTCATGGATTTTATCTTATCTTCGGGATTATGACCTCCAAGATAAGAACAGCGATTGCCGGATCCATATACATAGACAGGTTTCCGGCAATCTATAAACTCGTCAGAGTTTCCCTCACGTTTATTCTTGTATCTTTTGCGTGGATATTTTTCAGAGTAAACAACATCAGCGATGCATTTTACATAATAACCCATCTTCATATCGGAGTAATTCGCTTCACCATAAACCTCTTTTCGAATTTAACCGCCCCCAGTTCAGGAAAACTTGCCCCATTCCTATTGGGACAACACCGAGAGGAATTCTTCATAGCAATCGTCGCCTTGGGTTTTATGGAATTTGTTCATTCAATCCAGAGACATGGGAGCATCAGACACATGCTTTCCGGTAGACCAATATGGTTCCGATGGTCTATTTATTATATTCTAATTTTTGCAATCCTATTTTTTGGAGTTTTTTCCAAAACTCCGTTTATTTATTTCCAATTTTAAAATGAGTATTGATGTAAAAAAATTTATTATCCGCGGATTAATTTTTGCCACACCGATAGCACTATTTTTCGGCATTTCTTTTTATGTTTTATTCACCTCGAGCGAGTTGGAATCATGGGACTCTATTGTTCAGAAATGGATGTCTGATGATCCGGTTCAGGTCGGAATGGTGTACAGTACCCTCCCGAGATATTTAAAGCTTGCTTCGGTACTGGCAAGAAAGCCAGATATTATCGTCATGGGGAGTTCCAGGTCTAATCAAGTCCGGGCCGGATTTTTCAAAAAACCAGATAAATTTTACAACGCCCAAATTGGCGGCTCTACAATAGAAGACTATGGAATTTTTCTCAACAAAATTCCGACGGATAGTCAGCCGAAGGTTATTTTGTTAGGACTCCATCCTGAATTTTTTGATAACTCCTGCAGATCCGCTGACACTAAAACCATTGAAGAGGAGTATTCGCAAAAGTTCGGCCAATCGGGTTCATTCAAGGCATGGGAATATGGTTATAAACAATTATATCTAGATTACTTTGGGGGTAAATTCAAATTAAAAGACCTGTCTAAGCTCGGTAATGATTCCGGTAAAATAGGGTTAAACGCAATTCTTCATAACGCCGGCTACAGAAACGATGGTTCTTACTTTGACGGCAGAGTAATGGCTGATTTATTATCCCATCCCCGAAATGATAGCTATAAGGACACTTTTAAAAATCAATTTTTTAGTAACGAGATTAAGCAGACCTGTCCAGATAACCATGCTTATGCGATAAATCAAGTCAGTGAATTTTTAAAAAACAGCAGTTCTAGAAATATATATGTTATAGGATTCATGCCTCCGCTTGCATCAATAATAAATAAAACGATAGGGGTCGATAAAAAATATGGTTATATAAAAAATTTAGATTCGGATCTGAAACCACTATTTGAAAAATATAAATTTGGTTTTTACAACTTTGTTGATTTTTCTAAACTTGATCCAGAAGATAAAGAGATGATAGACCCCACTCATGGCTCCGAAAAAACCATGCTAAGAGTCATTATCTCTATGTTACGCGATAATCAAACCCTAAAAAGATACACCGATATAAACTACTTAAATAATTTGTTAAAATCATCGAAAAATAATTTTTTTGTTTTTGAAAATTAATTCTCTCTAAGACCCCATGGGGTCGAATTGACATTTATATATTAATACTCTAAATTATCAGACAGTGACTGCTAAGATTTTAACGAAGGAACAGGTTGAATCTTTTAAAACCGATAAAATACCCCATAACAAATTCCGATATTGCTTTCTATGATGCAAATGGATTCCTGTTGGTTGAAGATGTTCTATTACCCAAAGAGTTGGACAACCTCCTCCGCGTGTTTGAATTCAATGCGGATATAGATTTCTCTGCCATGATGAATAAGGACAGGGAATATTATGAAGCAAGAGAGATAGTTAAAGCTGAGCGAATAGTCAGCACAATAGAACGACTCCAACGCTGGGAAGTTGATGTTGTCCAAAGCCAGTTCTTGTTTAAGAAAGCTGGTACTGAATATCAAAATCAGGCATGGAATCCTCATCAGGATAATTCCTACCCCCAAGTTCCATACCCAGGATATATCACGGTTAACATTTTTCTTACCGACGCCGATAAGGAAAATGGCTGTATGTATATGTATCCAGGGTCACACCGGGAACCTATTTTACCCTACGAAGAAACGGTCTCTTACAAGGAAAAGGCTGGAACTAACCCCGGTAATAAAGTTGAGATTCCCGCGGGATATGAGAAAGTCGATCTTGTCGTAAAAAAAGGTACAATGTTTGTAATGAATGGCCACCTTATCCACGGCTCTTATCCTAATCAATCAAAAACACGATCGCGTCCATTATATTCAATTTCTTATGTAACTCGAGGTGTTGAATTTCAAAAAGGAAGAAATGCCAATAGAATGAGGATACCCATTAGAGGAGTTAACTTCTAATCAAAACTGCATGCTTATGCGGTTTTTTATTGGTTAATTAAGGTTGACTTAATGTAATAAAAATGTATAATTTTCGTAAAGTTCGTTAAAAATATGGGATAAAAAAGTGGCCACAGAACAGATAAAAGTAATCTTGGGCTCAAGTCCAGGAGAAGAATCTAAAAATCGTGATCTGATCATCAAAAAAATTAGAAAATCCATCAAGATGCCCTGCCAGAAAATCCTACTTATTCATCCTCAGCATATACCCGAAGACCATTTTCTCATCAAACAAGCTTTGAGTAGCCGTTATTGGTCTTATCAGCCCTATGGTTGTGGGGTTTTGTGCCGCGACCTTGAGGCTCGTGGCTATACCACGGATATCCTTGATCTAAATTTTGATATGCTCAATCAAGCTCATGAACTGAGAGACAATTTTAGATATTCTATGTGGACAGACTGGCTTATTGATAAACTAGATATTTTTAAACCTGATGTCGTCGGGATAAGTTGTATGTTCACCATGTCTCATGAGATTATAAAAAATATCGCTAGAACTGTAAAAGAATATTCTCATGAACTCTCTGTTATTGGCGGAGGGGTTCACTTAAGTAATGCCAGCAAAAATGTGTTGAAAGATTGCGAAAACATTGATTTCATCGGCACCTATGAGGGTGATAGGAGTTTTCCTGATCTTATTGATTTTGTTAACAAAAAAAAACCAGCTGACTGCCTGGCCCAAATAGCAACTCAAATAGATGGTAAATATATAGTTATCGAATCACGGGCCACACCCGAAACAAGTGAAATCGACGCTAAACCTATTTACCATTCACTACCAATTGAAAGGTATAGCAGTTTGGGCCAAATAGGAACCTACGGATTTATCTGGAAAAGAGAGGGGAGAAAAGGCGCCTCTACGCTTATTAAACGAGGGTGCCGCGCCCGCTGTAGTTTTTGTAGCGTGAGAACCTTCAATGGACCAGGGGTACGCGAACGAAGCACTCAAAGTGTTCTTGATGAAATAAAAGAATTATATGAAAAAGGTATAAATCATATTACTCTACTCGATGACGATCCCCTGCATGACAAAACGCTAACCCTAGAATTTTTTAACGGATTAACGGCTTTGAATTTGGATTTAACATGGGATGCTTCCAACGGCTTAATTGCCGCCGCAATCACAGAAGAGAATATGAAGGCTATGGCAGAATCAGGATGTATCGGCTTTAACCTTGGCATAGAGTCTGGAAATCCTGAGATCCTTCGCCATGTCCATAAACCCGGCACAGTAGAAACATTCCTTAAATCAAAAAAGATTTTCGATAAATATCCTCATGTTTTTGTTAAAGGTTTTCTAATTATTGGTTTTCCCAATGAAACCATGAGTCAGCTTATGGATACGGTAAATCTCTCCATAGAGTTAAATTTGGACTGGTATGCGATTCAGGTATTAAATCCTCTTCCATCAACTGAAATATACGATGAAATGATTGCCTTGGGGCTTGCTCAAGACAAACTTGAGACCAGCGATATTGCCTATGTTTTTGGACCCCATGGCAAACAACATCTGCGCGAACAGCAAGAAAAAATAAGGTCTGAAGATTTTCTTAACCTTCTTGAAACAAGTGATCCCGAGATGATACCGAATAAACAACAATTAAAGGACCTGTGGTTCTTGATTGATTACAAGTTAAATTACGAGAAAATATTGAAGATAGATGATCCGATCAAACTTAGGAAACTTGAACTTCAACTCGAAGATATTTGCAATCGCATTGCTCCCGATAGTGCAATTGCTCATCTTTTTTCCGGTATAATAGCCAAAAAACTTGGCAACATAGGTTTTGCTAGACTAAGAGCAGACCAAACTAGTTTAATAATAAATGGCGATGGAACAGATAATAATAAAGGCTCTGCCTATTGGAAAAATCGCTTTAATGTTCTTGATCTTTATTATCTGCTAGACGACCTGCGTAAATAAAGTACTCACCCAAGATTAATCTTGGGTTTTTAATTGACTGAAAGCAATAAATATTATATATTCCTAAACAGTTCTCTCAAAGATTGGGGGAGGAAAAAATGAATCTTGGCCTAAATAATCGTATAGCCCTTGTCACCGGAAGTACTCATGGAGTCGGCAAATCTATTGCTATTGCCTTAGCTAAAGAAGGCGTCAATATTATAATTAACGGGAGGAATGAGGGCGAGGTTCGAAAGACCGTTAAGGAAATTGGAAACCTAGGAGTCTCGGCATTTGAGTGTTGCATAGACGATAGAAATCCCAATGCAATTAAAGACTTTTTTTCAGAAATAGGCCAGTTGGATATTCTAGTTAATAATGTCGGGAACATAGAAAAACCAGGTGACTTCCTAGATCTTACAGATGAGGACTGGCTCAGTTCCCATGAACTAACTTTTATGAGCATGGTCCGATTCGCAAGAGAAGCTCTCCCGTTGCTTTTAAAATCAAACCAGCCAAGAATAATTAATATTTCAAGTATCCCCGCTCACCAACCAGGATTTTATAACCCTCATTACTCAGCTGACAAAGCGGCAATGCTTAACCTCGGTAAATATCTAGCCAATAGTTTTGGCAAAAAAGGCATCTTAGTAAATACAATCTGCCCCAGCACTCTTCATGGAGGGGGTTGGGTAAAAAATAAGCTAAGGAGAGCAGATAAAGACAGAGTATCATTAGAAGAAATGGAAGAAATCATGATTAAGGAGGAAGCCGCAAAATCTCCTCTTGGCAAGGTGGGTGAACTCGAAGATGTGGCCAACTTAGTCGTATATCTAGCCTCGTGTAATGCAAAATATCTTACTGGCCACTGCTACAATGTAGATGGCGGTGTTACAAGATCTATCTAATAAAATGCTCCGATTTAGTCGGAGTTTTTAATTTTTAGATATTAAATTATGGTATTGCAAGACATACAAATTTATAGTATAAAAACTCAAACTAGATCCTTGACAATTAATAAGGAATGTAATGAAAATAATTCCACTAATTCCTGCGAGTGAAAGTTCTCCGAAGCCAGTAATAAAAAAACCGTCCAAAAAGATAAGGGTCGGACTAGTTCAACTCAATAACGTTTTTTCGGGCCAAACTTATTTTCCTCTCTCAGTTGGTTTGCTTCAAGCATATGCTCAAAAATTTTTAGCATACCCCGAAGATTATGAATTCATGATACCTATTATTGATTGGCTCCGCCCGGAAGAAGCAGGGGAAATATTAAGTAATGCCGACATAGTTGGCTATAGCATGTATGGTTGGAATGAACAGCATTTACTAACATACGCCAAAGAAGTAAAGAAACGCAATCCTAATGTTATAAATATCTTCGGTGGACCCCAAGTGCCTGATAGCCATAAACAATTTCAAAGAACCAGAAAATCAGATCCGAGCCCAGAAGATCTAAAGCGGGAAAGGCTTGGCTGGACTGAAGAATTCCATAGAAGAAATGAATTTATTGACTTAGCTTGCCACGGCGAAGGCGAAAGAGTATTCACGGCAGTACTTAACCAAATGGCAGTCGATAACTGCCGAAACAAAAATTCCCTGCCATCAGTGAGTTATTTGGACTCAGATGGTTTTTTCCACCATAATCCAAAATTAGAGAGGATGAATGATAAAGAGCTAACTGAGACGCCTTCTCCATATCTAGAGGGGGTATTCGATCCACTAGTGGCGAAATATCCCAACATGGTCTTCATTGCAATGTGGGAAACAAACCGTGGCTGTCCCTATCAGTGTACTTATTGCGACTGGGGTGGCGCTATTGAAGATAGGGTGTCCAAATACCCAATGGAAACACGTATTCACCCAGAAGCCCTGTGGTTTGGTCGACGAGAAATACGAACTGTTTTTTGCGCTGATGCAAACTATGGTATTTTCCCAAGAGATGTTCAGATTTCTGAATATTTGGCAGAGGCTAAGAGACTATATGATTTTCCAAAAGGCGTTTCGGTTCAAAACGCCAAAAATCCCAAAGAACACACTGTGAGAGCCCTGATAGTGCTTGAGCGGGCAGGTCTCAATAGAGCAACGGTTATGGCCCAACAATCAATGAACCCTGAAACATTAAAATTAGTCCGCAGAGAAAATATGAAGCTTGATGAATATTTCAAAATGCAAAAGATGGCTGCCAAAGAAGGCGTGAATACCATGACAGATATCATATTCCCCATGCCTGCTGAAACATATAAGTCAATTGCTGGCGGAATAGAAACGTTAATCTCAAATGGTCAACACAACAGAATTCAATTTGGAATTATATCCTTATGGCCAAATACAGAAATGAATGATCCGGAATATCAAGAACTGCATGGTATTGAATCCGTAAGAGCAAAAATTATCAACGTCCACGGAAAGAAAATGACCGCTGATAGCGGAATTGACGAATGGCAATATCTAGCAATTGCAACAAAATCTATGCCTCGATCCGACTGGGTCAAGAGCCGGGTATTAACATGGATGACAGATGTTGTTTATTTCAATAAATTGCTTCAAATACCGGCTATTGTTCTGAACCGTTACGGTTTGAGATATATAGATTTTATTGAGCTTTTCATGAATAATTTCAGCAGATTTGGAGACTATCCTATTCTATCTGAAATTTATTCTTTCCTCATAAAAACTGCCCAAGATATTCAGGACGGTCGACAAGAAGAGTTTGTGCATTCGAAGAAATGGTTGGACATCTACTGGCCCGTGGGTGAATATATATTCATCAAGCTCTGTGTCGAAAATAAATTTGAGGAATTTTATAAAGAGGTTGAGAATGTTCTAGAATTGCTACTGAGAGAAAAATCTATAAATATTCCGAACGGACTTTTGCACCAATCAATATTATTAAACAGAGCACTTATCAAAGTACCATTTCAAACAAAAGATCTAGAGCTAAGACTCTCATATAATGTTTGGGATATTTATAAATCAACTTTACTTGAAAACAAGCTAGAATTAATGTCGGGCAACTATACATATATAATAGACAGGACAAGTGAGGTATGGAATAGTTGGGAAGAATGGTATGAAAAAGTAGTCTGGTACTGCAACCGAGGCGGTGCGTATATGTACGGTAAAAAGAATCCGCATCAAGAAATTGCAGGACATCATTAATTTAAAAAAGCTACCTAAAAGGTAGCTTTTTATTAAATAAGCTAGACGAGAGGATTTATGTCATCAAATGGAAGTGCTGATTGATTTAATGCCTCTGAAGATAAGTTATTCCTATCGAGTGCGTCCGCCAGGCCTAGATAATTATCTACAATCTGATCGGCGGTTAAACTTTTGCCCCAGGGTGTGTTCTCAAAATATTCGAAATTTAATCGTGGTCGAGGTCTGTCATATCCATGCAAATGCATAGTATTAGACCAATCGGTGCTTATTTTATTTATACCAAACTTCTCTGGATACCTAAAAATTTCCGTACCAGGCCTTATGGTAAATAATGAGGCAGAAACAATATCCGGTTGAGTCTCCTTTATAAAATCTAGCGTTAAATCAAGAATATTTTCTGGCTCCCCCGGTAAACCCATTATTAAATACAGGCGTACCTCTATGTCATTTGCCTTAAGAATTCTTATAGTCTCTCGGGCTCTTTCAATGCTT
>MFDZ01000006.1:7758-9407 GCA_001777455.1 Candidatus Daviesbacteria bacterium RIFCSPLOWO2_02_FULL_41_8 | reverse complement strand
GATAACACCGGAATTAAAGCCGGCACCAACATTTGTTTTTGAGCTGAGGCCGTTACAATATCCACACACTTGGCATAATCAGGTTTGGCCGTTCCTTCCATAATTCCTTTGATTGTCCTAAACTGCCTTCTAACCTCTTCCACCACTGCCCCGCCGGCCTTACCAACTGCTTCCATGGCAAAAGAGGCAAAAAGATACGGCAGAGAGCCGCCGATAAAAAGGCCAACCAAAACTTTAGGATCAGACAAAGAAAAAGTCAGCTCCAAACCCTGAATGGAAAACTCCTGGGCATAAGCGGTAAAAAGCACCATGGCCGCCAAAGCCGCAGAGCCAATCGCATAACCTTTGGTCACAGCCTTGGTGGTATTGCCGACAGCATCCAGCGGATCTGTCACAGCGCGAACCTTGGAAGGCAAATTAGCCATCTCGGCAATTCCGCCGGCGTTGTCGGTAATCGGACCAAAAGCATCAATTGCCACTACGATTCCGGCCAGAGAAAGCATGGTGACACCGGCTAAAGCTATTCCGTAAAGTCCGGCCAAGGCAAAACTGGCAATCACTGCGCCGGAAATTAAAATAATCGGCCAAAAAGTGGAGCGCATGGACAGCGCCAATCCGGCAATAATATTGGTGGCATGGCCGGTTTTAGAAGCAAAACCTAGGTTCTGAACAGGCGAGTACTGCGTACCGGTATAGTATTCAGTAATGAAAACCATTCCCCCGGTCACGGCTACTCCGATCAAAGCCGCCAGATATAAGTTCAAAACTGAAAATTGGCCGTTATCACCCATTAATACTGCAGTTACCGGATAAAACAAAATGGCACAAAGCGCGGCGGTGACAATCATGCCTTTGTAGAGAGCACCCATAATATTTTTACCTTTTAACTTAACGAATAAGGATCCTGCAACTGAGGCAAAAATTCCTAAAGATAAAATCAACAGGGGAAAGGTTACCGCTGAACCAAATCCGGGGAATAACAGTTGGCCCAAAATCATGGCTCCGATAGCCGTCACAATATAGGTTTCAAAAATATCCGCCGCCATTCCGGCGTCATCCCCAACATTGTCCCCCACGTTATCAGCGATCACTGCCGGATTTCTCGGGTCGTCTTCCGGAATACCGGCTTCAATCTTACCCACTAAATCCGCACCCACATCTGCGCCTTTAGTAAAAATTCCCCCGCCCAGACGAGCAAAAACAGAAATTAAAGATCCGCCGAACCCTAACCCGATTAGGGATTTTAAATCTCCCCCGGTGTATTGATAAAAGCCGTAAACTGCGGCCAGAGCCAAACCCACCACTAAAAATCCTGTCACTGCACCGCCTTTATAAGCCAGTATAAAAGCCGGAGACAGCCCTTTTTTAGCTTCCTCCGCCACCCGCACATTAGCCCGCACTGCCACATTCATCCCGATAAATCCGGCCAGGCCGGATAAAACTGCTCCTATCAAGAATCCAACAGCAGTATTTTGGCCTAGGGCAAAGTAAATTAGGACTGCCAAAGCTATAGCTACCAAAGCCACCACTTTATATTGTCTTTGCAGATACGCCGCGGCTCCGATTTGAATAGCGGAAGCGATCTCCCGCATTTTTTCATCACCGGCATCTTTTTTGAGAATTTCAACAATCAGCCAACCGCCATAAAA
>MFDZ01000006.1:0-7732 GCA_001777455.1 Candidatus Daviesbacteria bacterium RIFCSPLOWO2_02_FULL_41_8 | reverse complement strand
TAATTAAATTTATATTGTTTACGATAAGCATAGCTTGATTCAACTCACTTTGTTCGTTAAATTAAAATCCATGAAAATTATTGAAGCAGAAACGTAATAATTCGCTCCTGCGAATTAAACGTTCTAGCAACGTTTAAATTATTTTATAATTTATTACGTTGCAGTTCTTAGAATTTACAACATGCCTGTAGCAGAAGTCAAGGGGTAGCCTGTTTAGGCTACATACACCGGAGGGATAACCGGGACTCTTTTGCGGGAGGCCGGTTGAGGGGGTCTCACCAGAGCAACCCGCAATACGTCATCCATATGTTTGGCAAAGACAAACCTTAAGTCTTTTTGCACAAAATCAGGAATATCTTCCAAATCTTTCTCATTATCCGCCGGAGCAACTATAATTTTTACTCCCGCCCGGTGCGCGGCCAGCACTTTTTCTTTAAACCCGCCGATTTCCAAAACCCTTCCCCGCAGGGTCACTTCCCCGGTCATGGCTATTTCTTTGTGAACCGGAATTTTAGTAAACGCCGAAACAATGGCAGTGGTTAAAGAAATCCCGGCTGACGGTCCGTCTTTCGGAATCGCCCCTTCCGGCACATGAACATGCACATCAACTTTTTGGAAAAACTTTTCCGGAAGCCCCAGATCCAGCCAGTGCGACCGGACATAGGACATGGCGGCCTGACCGGATTCTTTCATCACATCACCCAGCTGACCCGTCAAAATCAAAGTGCCTTTTCCGGGCATTAACGTGACCTCGATAAACAGCACCTCTCCTCCGGCCTCAGTTACCGAAAGACCGGTCACCATGCCGATCTCATCTTCCTTTTCTGCCAAAATCGGCAAAAACTTAATCGGCCCCAGGAATTTATGGACATCTTCAGGGCTGACAACAAATTTCTTAACACCGCCATTACCCTCGGCAATTTTACGGGCCACTTTCCGGAGGACCGCCGACAGCTCCCTTTCCAAACTCCTGACTCCGGCTTCTCTGGTATATTCCCTGATGATTGAATAAATGGCCTGATCTTCAAACTCCAGCTGTTTTTCGGTTAAGCCGTGATTTTGCAACTGTTTCGGGATCAGAAATTTTTTACCGATGTGAAATTTTTCATCTTCCGTATAACCCGGGTATCTGATTACTTCGAGTCTGTCTTTAAGAGCGGGGGGGATAGTGTCCAAAATATTGGCTGTGGTGATAAACATCACATTAGAAAGGTCAAACGGCACTTCCAGATAGTGATCGGAAAATCCTTCGTTTTGTTCCGGATCCAGCGCTTCCAAAAGCGCAGCCGAAGGATCACCCCGGTAATCTGCCCCGATTTTGTCTATCTCATCCAGCATAAAAACCGGGTTGGTGGTTTTTGCCTGTTTAATTCCCTGGATAATTCTGCCCGGCATGGAACCGACATAAGTCCGTCTGTGTCCCCTGATTTCCGCCTCGTCGCGGATTCCTCCCAAAGAAATTTTGACGAACTTGCGGTTTAAGGCTCTGGCAATGGATTTGCCAATGGAAGTTTTACCGGTACCGGGCGGCCCGACAAAACAAAGGATCGGTCCCCTCATTTTGCCTGCCAGTTTTAAAACTGCCAGATATTCAATAATCCGCTCTTTGACCTTTTTAAGTCCGTAGTGATCTTCCTCTAGTATCCCTTCTGCTTTTTTAAGTTCAACCTTGCCCCTTTTTTCCGGCTTCCAGGGCAGATCCGTTAACCACTCCAGATAATTTCTGATGTAGCCAGCTTCCGGATTGTAAGAGGACATTTTGGCGAGTCTTCCCAGCTCTTTTTTGGCCCGCTCTAATACTTCTTTCGGCATACCGGCGCTTTTAATTTTCAGCTCAAATTCTTTTATTTCCTGATGTTCCGTATCAGCCCCGCCCAGCTCCTCTTCGATACTTTTCATCTGCTCGCGCAGAATGGCTTCTTTGGTCATCTTGGACACCCGCTCTTGTGTTTGAGAGTGAATTTTCTGGGAGATTTCTAAGATTCTCACTTCTTTGGCTAACAGTTCAGACAACCGCTGCAGCCGCTCTTGTGCTGATACCATTTCCAGAATTTGTTGTTTATCAATTGTTTTAAAATCAACCGCCTGAGTAATGGAATTAACTAACTGATTAGGGTCATCACTGTAGGTAAAAAGCGACCAGTTGGCAAAATTACTCTGGTCAAAGAAAGGATTACCCCCCAGCTCCAGGAAACGTTTAACTTGTTCCCGGACTGTGCGGACTTGCGCTTCTGTTTGTTCGCTTTTTTCATAAAGATCCGGAATTTCTTCTATTTCCGCCTCCAGGTACGGATCAATTTTAGTAAAATTCTTAAGATAAACACGGCTTAACCCTTCCGCCTGCAGGGTATATTCGCCCTCAGGGTTTTTTACCACTCTTCTGATCAGACAAACCGTACCCACCTTGTAAAGATCCTTATCTGTCGGGTCTTCTATTTTACTGTTTTTTTGGGTGACAAACACTATTAATTTATCGGAGTTCCAGGCTAAATCCAGGGCGATTTTGGATTTTGGCCGGCCGGAGATAATAGGAACGGAATTACCGGGAAAAATTACCGTATCGCGAAGGGGACCAACAGGCATAGTTGGCTTAAACTTTAAGGGTTCAGTCATGATCGGTTTAGTAAAATCTGCCATAATTAGTACTCAATTAGCACTTTACCACCACAAGTGCTAAAAGTCAAGACCCTTTTTTGCCAAAATGCCCTTTTGGTACGGGTGTTTAACCTCTCTCATTTCCGTTACCAAATCCGCCATTTGAATTAACTTCTCTGATACATGATGGCCGGTTAATATTAAATCCAAGAGTTTAGGTTTATCTGTAATCAGTGTAACAGCTTGCTTTTCCGTAAGCAAACCGGAAGAAACCGCTCCCACTATTTCATCCGCCACCACCACATCCCATTTGCCGGACATCATTTCCTTATGTAATTTTTGAAAAGTTTCTTTGGCTGCTTTTTTGTGCTCTTTTAAAGGCAGTTTATCCCCCAGGATTTTAACAAACCCTTTGCCTCCCTGGACCAACTTCACAAACGGAGCAAGTTTTTTTACCCCTTCCACCTCACCCGTAAACCACATTTTGCCGAATTGAACTATCAGACATTTTTTCTTGTAGCCAACAGCCCGAAGCACTAACCCCAAAGCCGCCGTCGTTTTCCCTTTTCCTTCGCCTGTATAAATAATGACTAAACCCTTACCATCATTCATGAGCAAATTCTAGCATTTTTACTTTGTCATTGCGAGCAGAGCGAAGCAATCTTGATTAAATATTGAGAAGAATTTTTGCTAATGCAATTAAAGCTATAACCGCCCAAATGCTGTTTAAAGTTACAGTCTGCCAGACACGTTTGTATAGTGAAACTGCGATTATCCCAAACGATCCGGTTAAATTTAGTATCTGGTAGATCGAATCAGTTGGCTTAATGATGGCGAAACTGGACAGGGCAAACGCTCCCACTATTGCCACAGTGCCATACCACCCACCTATTTCAATTAATCTTTGTTTCATAATTTGATTATAGCAAATAATATTCTGTCATTGCGAGCAGAGCGAAGCAATCTAGCCCATGTAATATACTTAAATCAGTGAAACAGTATTATATTTATATAGCTACAAACCCACAGAATAATGTTTTTTATACTGGAGTAACTAATAATTTAATAAGAAGAATTTGGGAACATAAACAAAAATTAGTCCCCGGATTTACCAATAAATATAACATCAATAAACTAGTATTTTATGAGGTATTTGAAAATATTAATGATGCAATAGCCAGAGAAAAACAAATCAAAGGCGGTTCCAGAGAAAAGAAATTAAAATTGATAGAATCAGCTAACCCTGTATTTGAAAATTTATACGATTCCATTACCAGATAAACTGATTCCTATCCAGATTGCTTCGTCGTTTCACTCCTCGCAATGACAGTGGAAAATTAACACATTGAATAACCACAGGAGTGACACTTCTTACAGCCTTCTTCCATTACAAAAGAGGCTGAGCCGCACTCGGGACAGAGGTCTGCATTAACAGTTGGGAGTTGGTAGTTAGTAGTTAGTAGTTGGGAAACATCACCATTAACTGTTAAATTAAGCGGGATTGTCTCAACTGTCTGCTCTTCCGGAGTTAAGGCCAAATCCTCTGCCAAAACTTTGGCAATCGCATCCGCCAAACTTTGCACCCGGTTTTTTCCAAAACCCACGGATGAGGCTCCCCCAATCCCCCGCAATTGCCCGACAATTTTTAGTGCCACTGCTTTGGGGTCTGTCCCTTGCGCGCCTCTGGCCAAACGGAGCGATAAAGATACCAATCTGCCCATTGCCTCCGCATCTGCCATAGTGTGCATACCGGCCCGGCCGACTGTTACAAACACTTCAAACGGCTGGCCGCTGACATCCCTGTTGACGGTAATAAAAGCTTCCCCCACCGGTGTGGAAACTTTATAAGTCCGGCCCCGCAAAATCATCGGCCTCTCAGCCACCGGCGCCGCCGGATCTTCTTTTGTTTGACTCAGGGAAGACGACACATTCAAAACCTGAGTGCCTTTTGAACCATCCCGGTAAATCGTGATGCCGCTGCAACCGGTATCGTAGGCCATTTTATACGCCATAGCCACATCGTCGCGGGTCGCGGAATTGGGCAAATTAATGGTTTTAGACACCCCGTTGTCGGTGTGGGCTTGGAACGCAGCCTGCATTTTAACATGCCAAACCGGATCAATTTCCTGGGCCGTGATAAAAACTTTTTGCCACTCCTCCGGCACACCGGCAACACCGGCAACAGAGCCGTGCTCCAAGACTTTGGCGGCCAAGCCGTCACTATAAAAACCCTCTCTTTTGGCAATATCGGTAAATGTTTGATTGGCAATTGTTAAGACTCTGTATTCATCTCCTTTGGCTTTGGCCCGGTGAATATAGGCCAAGGCAAATACCGGCTCAATGCCGGAGGAACAATCCCCGATGATTGAAATAGTACCGGTGGGGGCAATGGTGGTGATTGTAGAATTCCTGATTGGTCTTCCGCCGACATAAGCCGGTGATACCGACCTGTTTTTAAAAGCGCCGGAGCGGCGGTCAGCATAAATTGAATTAATCCAGTTCGGAAAAGGTCCCCGGAATTTCGCCAACTCTTCCGACTCAAGGTGCCCTTCCTCATTTATAAACTTCATTATTTGCCGGGCCAGCTCCAATGCCTCGTCAGAATTATAAGGCACCTTTAATTTAAACAGCATATCCGCAAACCCCATTACTCCCAAGCCAATTCTCCGGTTTTTGTGAACCTCATCATAAATTTGCTTTAGCGTAAAAGGATTGGTCTGTACCACATTATCCAAAAAGTGTACGGCCAAACGGGTAACGGACTTCAATCTTTCCCAATCCAAACCGGATCCGTCCGCCAAAACAAATTTACCCAAATTAATGGACCCTAAATTACAAGCATCCCAGGGTGCCAGAGGTTGCTCTCCGCACGGATTTGTGCTTTCTATAGTTTCCAGTTTAGGGATAGGGTTGGCAGGGGAGTCATTAATCCGGTCAATAAAGATCAGTCCCGGGTCGCCGGTTTTCCAAGCCCGCTCAATTATTTCATCAAAAACTTTCCTGGAATTAAGTTTACCGACCGCTTCTCCGCTCGGCGGAGTAATCAGGTCATAGTCTTCTCCGCGCTCCAGCGCCTCCATAAACTTATTCGTCACAGCCACCGAGATATTAAAGTTGGAGATTTGTTTGTCTAACAATAAAGTCTTTACAAAATCCCGGGTTTGCTCATCCGGCAAAAGTGGGGCGATCTTTTCATAAACCGGTTTGTTTAAATCATCCAGCTCCGCCTTACAGCGGATAAATTCCAAAATATCCGGATGGTCCACCCGTAAAATCCCCATATTGGCTCCCCGCCTGGTGCCGCCTTGCTTTATGGACTCCGTTGCGGCATTAAATACCCGCAAAAACGACACGGGGCCGGAGGCCACGCCGCCGGTTGTATTAACAATTGAACCGGCCGGACGGAGCCGCGAAAAGGCAAACCCAGTGCCGCCGCCTGTCTGATGAATAAGCGCGGCATATTTTATGGAATCAAATATTTCCGGTAGAGAATCTCCTACAGGAAGAACAAAACAGGCCGAGTATTGCAAACCGTTTTGCTTTCCGGCATTCATGATGGTGGGAGAGTTAGGCAAAAATTCCTGCTTTACCATCACGTTATAAAACTGCTTAGCTAACCCCAAAACCTGCTCCGGCGCAGAAGCTTGCTTCGATGTAGAAGCTTGCTTCGAATCCGACATTTTGTCGGACGAGAAGTCAAAATCGCCTGAAGCAATATCATATGCAATATGCCAAAATCTCTCAGAAACACCTTCCACAACTTCCAAATTACCGCCTTTTAGTAAATATCTCTCCTTTAAAATTTTATTGGAGCTTTCGGAAAATGTCGGCTCCGGCAACTCTTTCGGCATTGGAGGCATTTTTTTGTAGCGGGGAGTAAACCTGGTTTCAAAACTGCGCCCGTTGTGGTCCAGACCGTTTGTCTTTATTTGACCATTAGTTTTCCTCCGGACACGAATCCGGGGTACGGAAATAACTTGCATCGTAGTTTTAGTTTTTTTCATAAAGTCTCAATTTCTTTTTTAAAATCCTTTGGGTCAGAAAAGGTTCTGTAAACGCTCGCAAAACGCAAATAGGCAATTGAATCCAGTTTTTTAAGTTCTGCCAGCACCCAACTGCCCAGCGTTCGCGTCGGAACCTCCTGCAGTCTCTTCGCCCGAATCCGGCCCTCTATTCTATCAAGTATGTTCGGAACCTTGTCAACACCCGGCCGCTTTTCTAAAGCTTTAATCAGACCAGCCTGCAATTTTTCCCTCGTAAATGGTTCGTGTTTGCCGTCTTTTTTGATAACTAAGATGTCTATCCGGGCAGTGGTTTCGTAGGTCGTAAAACGGTTAGCGCACTTTAAACACTCGCGCCGGCGGCGGACTTCCCCGCGGCGCTGTACCGATCTTTTATCGACAACTTTACTTAAATTACTTTGGCAAAACGGGCATTTCACAAAACTAATTGTAGCATAACATGTTGATATCTTGAAGTGTCAATATACAATATATTGTGTAGTTCCCCTTTTGTCATTCCTGCGAAAGCAGGAATCTATACAGATAATTCTATGGATCCCCGGATCAAGTCCGGGATGACAGTTTGAATCATTGAAGATTCTGCACTGTCACCTTTTGCATGACATCCCCTACGGCAATTTTTTCCACCACATCCTGACCGAAGATAACTTTACCGAAAATCACATATTCCGGTGGTAAAGGATTATCTGCCAACATAATAAAAAACTGACTGCCTCCGGTCCCCGTCGGCTCATCCGCTCTCTTCGCCATTGCCAATATTCCCTTATCATATTTTTTATAAAACAAGCTGCTTTCGGTAAAAGTATAACCCGGCCCTCCGCTTCCATCCCCGACCGGATCCCCGCCCTGGATCACAAACCCCGGCTCCACCCGATGAAAAGTTAACCCATTATAATAACCGTTATCAGCTAAGATCAAAAAATTGGAAGCGGCCATAGTTGCCTCGGGATAAATTTGTAATTCTATAATTCCTTTAACCGTTTGAATCATCGCTTTTTTATTGGCTAAATCTGCCGGTTTTAGCGGCCCCGGAAACTTAGACAACTTTTTGTTTTTAGCCAAAGGTAATTCTGCCGGTTGGGCTTGTTGCTGTTGTTGCTGACCATTGGCCGGCG
>MFDZ01000005.1:9638-10466 GCA_001777455.1 Candidatus Daviesbacteria bacterium RIFCSPLOWO2_02_FULL_41_8 | reverse complement strand
TACGCTTTTAAAGACCTTGAAATTGACCAGAGCTATGTAAATAAAGAAGTAAAAAACTCTGGTAAAACAACTATTTCTGTTGAGCTTATTGGTTTAGATGATTTGTTGGCGGAAAAAAAGGATATGTTTGTTGCCGAAGATAACGCAGACATTGAAGTTAAAAAAGAGGGGAGTAAATGCAAGGTTAAAATCAAAAAGTATTTTAGCCCGTATCTGAAAGCCAAGATAGACGAATATAATGTTAAAAAAGTTAAAAAGGGGACATTAGAGGGCGAGAAGAAAACAGCCGTTAAGATAAGCGTTGATGGCTTGGAGCTTATTGAATCCGTGCAGTTTGATACAGATTTAAAGAAAAGCGGTATTTGGACGAGCAATTTGGATTTAGAGGACAAGGCAGAGGTTAAGGATAAAATCAAGGGAGTTTATGTATTGCCAAGCAGTAAATTCAAAATGAAAATCCGCAATATCTCTGGCGATGAAATAATCCTTGATTACAGCAAATAAATTATTATTGATAAACCCGTTAAATGAAATTTTCACACAATTTAAAGAGGTTAGAGAGATTAAGAGAGTTAAAAAAATTAGCCTTGAAAAAATTAGAAGAGCTGAAAAGTAAAAAATAAACAACTATTCCTCAACCGAAAGATGACAACGAAATTAAAAAATAATGGAGAATATACAATTTATCAAAAGCATTATACCTATTGAAATTGAACTGGGATTTGTTAGAATACCAAGCAAATATAAAAAACTTTTTCCAAAAGAGAACTCCCGTTTGCTTTTTGATTTAGACGGGACGGGCAAATCAGAACTATCATATAATCCGAA
>MFDZ01000005.1:4042-9549 GCA_001777455.1 Candidatus Daviesbacteria bacterium RIFCSPLOWO2_02_FULL_41_8 | reverse complement strand
TATTGTAGAAAACAGGATTAAGGAGCTTGTAATTCTATATGGGCAGGGAGTTTTAAATGTATATGAGCCAGCCGCAGATATTGAGGGCATAGATTTAGTTGTATTAAAAAGAAAAATATTTCAGCCATTATTTATACAGGTAAAAGGGAAGTTTAAATTAAGAGGTAAAAACATATTGCAGATTGGGATAAAATCAAGTGCATTGAATCCTCATCATACGCTTTTTATCGTGGGAGCTTATTATAACCCTCAAAAAATGGATATTGATGATTATCTCGTGTTTATCCCGTCAAAAGTTTTTATTGAGAGAGCGAATGTGGTTAATAGAGGAAAGAAAAACGAGCTTTATGTGTTAAATACGCCGCTTCGTCCCGATACCCATAATCGCTTTTCGGAGTTTATAATTAGAAAGGACAATTTAGTCGCAAAGATTTTTGAAAAATTTAACGAAATAGAAAAATATTATAAATAACAATAGTAAGATAAATGACGAAGCACGAGGATTTAAAAATTATTACGGAGGCAAGGTTGAAGACCATCCAAACTTTAATCAATACAGAAGATTGGATTGTTGCGGCTTATATGATGGGTTGCGTTCTTGAATTTGCTTTAAAAGCGGCGACTTGTAAAACTCTTCATTTATCAAGTTATCCTCCAACACAATTTGGTCAAAAATCTGCCGCACAAAAAATTGAAACATTTTTCAGAACCCACGAGTTTGATTCTTTATTATTAGTTTCTGGTATGTTGGATATTTTTGGTTTTGGAAAACAATTTTATGACGACTGGTCTGCTTTTACCCAAGAATATTTAGGGCAATGGACAGATATGCGATACGAAGCAAACCCTCAAAATAAAGAATGGGATGCAATAAAGATAAATAATGTGTATAATAAATTAAACATTTTAATCGGCGAAATAAAAAAGAGATGGTAGAAAAATTTAATGAAATATTAAAAAAATTGGAAGAGTGGAAAGGAAAGGTTGTTTTATTCGCTGTTATAAAGACAGACGATTTAAGCGGCAAATGGTCTGTGATTCTTTGTGCTGATTGGGCAAAAGATGATAATAGGGATGAGGTTTTTAAATTTATTGTTGACTTATTTAATAAAAATCTTACCCAAGAAGAACAAGAATCAATTGCCAGAATAGGTATTTATAAAAAAGATGATTATGTGATAAAATCTCTTTTAGTTTTTAAATCGGGCTTTGAGATAAAGTCAGAAACAAAAATAAATGGTTTTACAACCCACGAGGGCTATATTGTTGCATCAAACTCCGAACAATAAATTTTTGTGGGCTTTAAATGGCGTATAAACTCTGCTGGATTGCGGTTCTAACATTGCCCAGAGCCCACAGCAATTTCGTTCGGAACAAACTCAAAACTTACCGACGATGACATTCGCTCGCCCAGCCCCGCCACAAGCGGGGCTGGGCTCGCTTTTGCGGCGGCTTCGCCGCCGCTTTGGGGCAAAATGAAGCGAAATTTAATCGTTTCGGGCGAGTAAAAAATGTTCGAAAGAAATTTTTTAGCAAAAAGATTTCTTTCAATTCCTTTTGTCTTTTTAATTCCGTCAACGAAAAATTTTAGAGTGCTTAAAATGATTTCAACGGAAAATTTAGAGCATTCGTCCGTTAGTTCGTGTCCATCGCGGTATACGGAGTCAGCGTTTTACATTAACTGCCTTATTGTCGTTTTCCAGTTTGGCTTGGCTTCCTAAAATCATTAGTAGGAATTTCTCATTCGGGTTATTGGTAAACCTTTGTCCATGAGTTCTTATCTCAATCAGTAATTTTTGATCCATTAAATCTACTATTGATCCTAAATCCCAAACGTTTCGACTAAGTCGGTCAGGGGCCCATGTTAAAATTGCGTTGTATTTTTCTTCCCGGATTTCAGTAATCATTTGATTGAATAATTCTCTTTGGCCAACTTCCTTTGAATAATGCGATTCGCGCTTGATATCAACAATGTTTAAGCTTTCTTGTTGTGCGACAGCCAGCATTTCCTTTATCTGGCTATCAATGCTCAAAATTTGCCGTTCTTCTGACTCCGTACTTTTCCTTGCATAAAGGCAGTACTTAATGGGCGTGGCAAATTATGGCAGGGGACTGGTGGTTGTTAAATTGCACTGTTGTTTGTTGCATGTTTGTTTGATTAGTTAATAGTGTATATTCGACCTTTTAACACAAAGATGCCGCAACGGTGCTAGGGAGTCCAGACCCCATCAGTTGATAACCTTTTTAATTTTAATGTGTTTGACATTGTCGGCGGTTTATGATAAGGTGGTTGCATAGTTGGTTATGTGCTAAGAAGAGTGCAACCAATGCGCTCTTTTACAATTCTTATCTAAACGAAACAATTTGATTTCAAATGAAAGGAGGGTACCGTGGAAATACGGAACGATTCCCATGTCTACAACCTCAGCGATGCGGTAGGTCGGTCGCAGGTATACAACATGTATCTCTGCGCCACCGAGACTGGGAGACAGTGCCTTTTGCTTATCGCAAGTTTGATCGAGCAGAATGGCGCTTTGGACAGGATCGCGTACATTCTTCGAGAGCTCAAGGCTCGCGCTGATGAGGTCGAGAAGGAATACGAAGTCGTGAAGAAGGGAGAGAAACATTTTCTCAATTACGATTTGGAATTTCCCGAAGTCGTAGACAGCTTTGTCTGCCACGAACAAGGAGACCGCCGGATTGTTATCCTCGCGTTTCGCAACGTAGAGGAGCCGAGAAGTATGGTTCCACTTTCCAATATTACGGCGAAAGATCGGCGACGTGTCGATCTCAAAACTAGCGCGTGGATTTTGGGTAAGCTCTTGAAGCTGCTCGTATTCGCGCATAGCGAGGAGTTTGCTGTTGGCCAAATGACCGGTAGCAACATTCTTATCGAACCAGAAAAGCACTACGTTGTGGTGTTTGACTGGGCGCTAACGCAGATTTGCCCGGGAGGAATCCCGATTGATCAGCGTCGGCAAAACATCGCGCACGCTGCGCGATCGATTGTTCTTGCTCTGGGAGGTGACCCCACAAAGGGTATCCCAGACGATCCTGGCTGTAAGGATGGCTTTGTTCGGTACGCTGATCACATCCTACGGCTTGCCCGTGGCAGTGAAAGTAATGCGCAACGTGCGCACGCTGCCTTTTATGATCTGGTCGAACAGATTTGGGGCAGGAAGTTTCACAAATTCACAACCTTTCCGCTTTAGCAAGGAGAAACTCAAACATGGGACGAGAAACACTCTCTCGCGCAGCATTCGTCAGTGTCGCGAAATTGGCAACTGCCGGAGGCACTCGTAGCGCCACCGCCAAAGCCGAGGAACGCGCACGCAACCAACAAGGAATGGACCCGCTCGTTGACCCGAAAGGATTGGCACATCTGGGTCCTATCCGCCGATCGCTACCGCGCTTCGACAAACAGGGCAACCTGTGGGTCTTGACGTGCGGTATGCCGATGGCAGAGGAAACCTTGCTGGACACGACCGGCTCCATGGAAAACAATGTGGACTTGGCCTTTGAAGCCTTGCCACATTCCTATGAGATGTACACCACCGGAAAGGCGCCGGTGCTTGGCCGCTACGACGTACAAATCGCAACCGCGATATTTAACGACGTGGAGGATCAGGATGGCATTCCGGTGTTGTGCAGGTCGCAGTTCGAAATGGGCGAGAAGATCGCCCTGCAGATGACTAAGCTCGTGCCCGGCCGTGGCGGTTGCGGTAACGGCAAGGAAGACTCCCAATTCGGAATCTTCGGTGCCACCTACCTGACCACAGCGTCCATCAACCGGTACGAGCTGAAGTACTACCACTTCACCGTTTCTGACGAGCCTATCGTGCCCGTCATCGATCCGGTGTGGCTCCTCAAAATCTTCGGAGACGACGTCTTCGAATGCATTAAGGAGACCGGCTACGAATTCGACCGCAAGGGTGTGCCCGACACTGCGCAAGCAGTGCGCGATCTGCAAAAGAAAGCTCACGCTTTCTTCTTGCAAGTCAACGGCCGTTCGGATGTTCATGACCAGTGGATAGACCTTTACGGGTCAGACCACTTTGTGGCGCTTCCGTTTGGCACCGAGCATCTTCATTGTGTGAAGGCCGCGATCATCGGCTTAACCGAAGGCGTGCTGGATCTTTCCTCAGCCGAGGAGTTCCTGCGTAACACGAAGGTGGACGGCAAGAAGATGCAGGCTGATCAGGCCAAGCGTATCGTTCGGGCTGTAGCCCACATTCCACTCGGCGCTCAGGCAGCGTTGCCGAATTTCGGTAAGTTGCCCAAAGCTGGCGATCTCTTCCGCGATAAGATCGACCTTTGGCCGGTAAGCGAGGAGGAGCTACAGTCGGAGTCTTCGGTCACCGACGAGCAGAGCCATGGCGGAGTTAGGTGGCTATAGTTTCAACCCTAACCAAGCGAGGTGACGATGACAGATAAAATCTACGTCGTCACCGACCTTGGTCCTGGTGATGGCGGAAAAGGCGGCGTGGTGCATAAGGTCTGCAAAATGACTAAAGCTCACACCGTCGTGAAAGTTGGAGGAGCTCAGGGTAGTCACGGTGTCTGCACGTCCCGCGGAGAACGTTTTGCGTTTTCGCAGTGGGGCTGTGGAACATTCGAGGGGATAAAGACTTATTTGTCTCCTCGGATGGTGATTTCACCCGAGGGTATTCTCAACGAAGCCGATGCGCTACGATACCAGTGTGGTGTTCACAACGCCTTCGATCTGCTTATAGTGGACTCGATGGCGTTGTGCGCCACGCCGTATCATGGGATCGCTTCGCGCTTGAAAGAATTGGCGCGAGGAAAAAATCCGCGTGGTACGATTGGCACCGGAGTAGGCGAAGCTCACCGCTGCATGTATGATTTTCCTGAGCTGGCAATTTGGGCAGGCGAACTTGCTTCGCCTTGTATCAAGGAACAGCTCGCCGAAGTGCGAGAACAAATCCGCTTCGATCTCCAAGAGATTATCCACGGAGAATTTCTTAAAGACGACCGCGACCTAGTGAACGAGGAAGCCGGACTTCTCAACAACGAAGATTTTCTCGATTTTGTCGCGAGACGTTTTTGTGAAGTTTCCCAGCGAGTTAAGATTGTCGACCTCGATTATCTGCAGAGAGAAGTTTTCCCCAAGGATGGCGTGGTTGTGGTTGAAAGTTCGCATGGAGTTCTCACGGATCGTTCTTACGGTTTTTATCCGCACACCAGCGCACTTCGGACATTACCGTGTTTCACACATGCGATGCTCAAAGACGCTGGTTACAGCGGGCAAATCGTAAATCTCGGGGTAACTCGAGCCTACACGATTCGCCACGGTGCGGGTCCAATGCCAACTGCCGCCCCTGAAATGGCGGAAAGTCTGCTGCCCGGTAGCAATAAAGACAAAAACCGCTATCAAGGAAAAGTACGGGTCGGGCCGCTTGATCTCATTTTGCTGAAATATGCAATAGAGGTTTGTGGCGGTCCGTCCGCGTTTGATGGGTTGGCCATCACTTGGTTTGATCAGATTC
>MFDZ01000005.1:0-4030 GCA_001777455.1 Candidatus Daviesbacteria bacterium RIFCSPLOWO2_02_FULL_41_8 | reverse complement strand
TCTGGCACTTGTGTAATCGTTATCTTAATTCGGACCAGATTTGTGTCTGGCGAGAAAAATTTGGCGATCACCAAAAATACCAGGAAGCGCTCGGGAAACAGCTTTTTTGCTGTGAACCCGAGATAAGGCGTATTGAGATTGCAAAAACCGCGAGTCGGAGTGAGTTGTTCTCGCTTTGCGCAGATACATTGCAGTGCGAGCTGGATGTTCTTGTTCGTATGGTCGGGTTCGGGTGTACCGAGCTCGACAAAGTGTGCAGATGAGTCTCAGCCCCTGTTTTAAGGAAAGGGATAGTTATGTCCGACGAAATGAAACCCGAAGCCGCCCTCGAAGCCGTCGCTACCGCAACGGTAAAAACCGATTCCGTGGCTGCAGCGCTACAACCACTGGACGTCCCTGCCGATGTGATCGAGAAGATCAAGTCGGAGTTGGGAGCAATGACGGCGGCGGACTTGTCCGGCCTCACCGAGGCGGACCTTGTTAGTGTTGGCATGAAGAAATTGCCAGCAAGGGCGCTGCTTCAAAAGCTTGCGCCCGTTGCACCAGTGTCCGAACCTTCGGCTTCGGCAGCGGCCGCGTTCACCATGGCTAACTACGACGTCTTGCCGTCCGTTCCGGACGACGAGTCGTGGTTGAAGGCCCTGAAAGTGGGTGGCGTTCTCAAGTTCAATCCGGTTACGGTCGCTGGCACGGTAAGTGCCGCGCTCGCCAGCCGGTGTGGTCTTTACGATTTGCCCAAGCGTATCGTGCAGGCCATGGAACAGTTCGCCGAATCACTCTCCGAACCGGTCGGTCCCGACTTCTTCGACATGCAGCGCATGTTGACGGAGCACAGTTATGCGGAAATCTTTGCCGCTATCCCCGGAGCAACCGGACGGTACGCGACGCAAACCCGCAAGGATGCGTTGCTGGGCAAGCTCGATCAGAATCTCTGGGCCGCGCTTACCTCCTTCCATGGCCAGCTCAACGGTTGGCTCGATGCGTGGCAGAAGGGCAACGCCAATCCGACCTTGATGATGTCTGCCATCGCAGCGATGGCCAGCGGTACGCCAATGCCTGGCGGACTGATGCAACCGCCTCCGACCGATGTTCTTCGTGACGCGGCCGAGGGGGTCATCGAGGTCATCAACAAGATTTTCGCGGGTACCGGAATCTTGGTCGCCACGGCTTTGGCCTACGACGCCCAGCAGATCCGCAAGGCCCTCGAGAATCCGAACCTCCCGGCGCACATCGGAGCAGTGAACCGCGATCAGATGCTCAAGCAGCTTGGGGTCGCTGTCACCTCCGATTACCCGCGCCTCGAGGCGAACGTCAAGCGTTACGCTCTCGGGATTATCGAGTTCCCGAACGTGACCGCCGGCAATACGGAGCTGTCCTACATCACAGCGCTCTTTCAACTCGGAAGCGCGATCACGTGGGACAAACTTGGACTCGATTCGTCAGGTCGCTCGAGTAAGCCCACGGGCATCGGCGCAAAGCGGCGTGACGGTAGCGATCTCTGATCGCCAACAATTCTTTAGACCCGCAAGGGTTCGGCCGAGCAATCTCACAATTTGTGCAGATTGTCTCGGCCTCTTTTTTTACAAAAAAACCGCCAGTTTTATCTGGCAGTTTTTATTGTTGTTATTTTTTAGGGGCAGGAAGTTTTGGAATGAATACTCTGCTTGCAAAAAGCCTTGTCGCTAATTGCCTGTAACCGGAATCATAAAACATGCTTTTGCTATCAATTTTGTCTGAATGTTCTGTGTGGATACCGCCGCATTGCGGGAAATTTTTTTTATATCCTTTATGCATTAATCTATATTGTAACGTGTCGCGCTCTAATTCTTCAAGGCGTGTTTGTCTATCCTCTGTCTCAGTTAGATATGGAGTTAATAGTTTTTCTCGGAGTTCGCGAATTACATTTTCATTTCCTTGCCATGCACCGCCGAACAGAACATGAGTCCAAGAATTTTCGCCCAACGTTACTTCATGTGAATCAAAATTGCGAATCTGCATTTTCCCATCCTTATCTTCAAGCCAAAATTCAACAATTTCATTGCCGATCTTTTCATGCTGAAAATTTTGTCTAAGTAAAGCTTGTAGTTTTTTTCTTTGTTCAAAATCTGCACCAGGTTTTACAAAAACCGCCAAATCAATATCAGCTTCCGGGCCGCCATATCCTTTGAGTCTTGAACCAAACACAAGTGCAACAGGGTAAATGAATTGCGAAAGTTCTGTATTCGTTTCAGCAGACCTCACCATTCCTTGGATTTCTGAAGTTTCCTGCGACATTGATTCCAAATTTTGCGAAAAAGGACTTTTTAATCTTGGCGCATCAATACTCGGTTGAGTTAGAGCCTCTACTGGTTTTCCTTTTTCAGCCAGCCACTTTTTTCTTTTCTCTGAAACATTCTCTGGTTTTTCAGCAAACTTTCTTTCTGGAAGATTTTTAGGAAGTTTATTTTCTGGAATCAACACCATGTCGGCCATGACAAAAAGCGCTTCGCCAATGCTTTGTTTTAAAACGGGATCTTCAGTATTATTCATTAAACTTATGGCATATCCAGCTTTTAAAAGGCCTTTTTGTACAAGCACTGGTATAAGATGAGCGGCTTTTACGACTCGTGGTAAATCGTCTTTGCGTTGTTCTGCTTCTAGAACATCGCCGTCAACAAAATTAGCCCTGACGTCATGTGTTTGCAATAACCCGCGCCAAGCTTTCATATATGATTGTCTAAAATCATTTGCCGATTTTTTCAATTTTTTTCCGGGTTTCCATTTTTTATCAGGAAGCATTTCAAAAGGGAGATATAGGACGATTCTGTCGTAATCGTGTCCCGATTTCAATAATTCCGTTAAAGAATCATAAGCTTTTTTTACCTGATCTTCTGTGACCAAGCTTTCTTCTGTCGCGGCTTGAAAAGAAATATCGGGTCTCGGCAAACGACCAAAAACTCCATCAAAATTTTCAACTAATTTTTTCCTTTCTTCAACTTGCTCTAAAAATTCTTGATTTGTTGCAATATTTTCAGGCCAAACTTCGGCTACACGAGCAGGATCTAAAAACGATTCCACTGCTGGAGTATTTAGTGTTGATATTTCTCTATCCTCCGCACCACCCTCTGTTTTTTCAGATTTCATATTTGTTTGATTTGTGGCTTTTGTATTGTTTAAGTTTGGCATTATTATCCTAAAAAATCAACGTTACGCATCAAATCATATAACTATGACACCGTAGTTGTACTGGTTAAATCATATAAAAAGACACCGAAATTTGTGATATATTTTGAAGATAATATACTCATTAATTATCTTTAAAATCCATGGACATAGAAGCCAAAAAACAATATATGCAAACATTAAGAGAAAGATATCTAAAAGCAGGGAAAAAAGAGAAAACTGCAATTTTGGACGAATATTGTAGAAATACCGGATAGGACAGAAAAAAATTCAATTAAAAAGTTTTTGTACAAAGTTAAATTGAAAAAACCCGAAGACAGAAAAAAGAAAAAGGAAACCTATGACAATTCTGTAAAACCAACACTGGTAAAACTGTGGGAAATATTTAATTATCCGTGCGGTCAGCGTCTAAAAATTTTAATCAAAAATGAACTTGAAAGATTGCACAATTTCGATGAAATTTTTTGTTCGAATATTATTGTAGAAAAGTTAAAAAGAATTGGAATTGCAACCATAGATAGAAAATTAAAATACGAAAAAGAAGTTTTAATGTTGGGCAGAAAATATGTTAAGAAAAATACTTCAACGATTTTGAATTTGATTCCGATTAAAACCGCCGCCCTGTGGGGCGGCGGTTTTGCAGAAAGACGACGGCAATTGCCGCCGTCTTTACTCTCTCGTCATTGTTTTTTTAAATCTCGCCTCTTGGATTTATGGATTAAATTTGGTAAAATAAGAGTGAAAGTTTGTAAGCGCTTTAATTCGGCAGTATTTGTGGTATTTTGTATTAAAATTTGTTATGATAATGTAAGAGCATAAAATTAAACAAAATAAAGATATGGCAACATGGGCAAATAAAAAAAGAATG
>MFDZ01000004.1:9209-9642 GCA_001777455.1 Candidatus Daviesbacteria bacterium RIFCSPLOWO2_02_FULL_41_8 | reverse complement strand
TTTTAGCGCTGATCGGTAAACCGGCTGTCACCATCAGGAACTTGATTGATACATTAAGGTCGAATAAGGCGTTGGATTATACGGTCATTGTGGCCACTTCTTCTTCCGAACCCGCCCCGCTGATCTCCCTGACTCCCAAAGCCGCCTTTACTATTGCGGAATATTTTCAAAAACAGGGTAAGGATGTCCTGCTGATATTAGACGATTTAGGATCGCATGCCAAAATCTACCGGGAGATATCGCTTTTGGGCAATAAATCACCCGGGCGTGAGTCATATCCGGGCGATATGTTCTACCAGCACGCTCATCTATTGGAGCGGGCGGGCAAATTCCTGCCCGGCTACGGGGGCGGCTCCATCACTGCCCTGCCGGTTATCGAACTCTCCCTGGGCGACTTTACCACCCTGATCCCCACCAATGTGATGTCTATGAC
>MFDZ01000004.1:0-9195 GCA_001777455.1 Candidatus Daviesbacteria bacterium RIFCSPLOWO2_02_FULL_41_8 | reverse complement strand
TATTCAAAGCCGCCCTGCGTTCCCAGGGACAAACCCCGGCCATTGATATTTCGCTTTCAGTTTCCCGGGTCGGCCGGCAAACTCAAGACCAAATGACCAATTTGCTGTCCACCCGGATCAGGCAAGTGTTGTCCGCCGCGGCGGATTTGGAAACAATTTCCCGGTTTAGCTCAGAACTCCCCAAGGAAACGCAATTAATCCTGAGAAGAAGGAATTTGATCATGGAAATACTAAAACAAGATCCGCTAACCGCCGTCATCAAGCCGGTTCAGGCAATACTGCTCGCCCTCCCCTTTACAACATTCCTGCAGGATAAAAACAGAAGCTTCGTGGAAAAGTACAAAGGGGTTATCTCGGAAGCATTCATCAGGCAACCGCAGTTGATGCCGATCACCAAAGCCGTTCCTAAGCTAAAAACCGACGAAGAGTTGATAAAACTGCTGGAAGGAGCAGGGCCATTACTGGCAAAGATCTGCCCATGAATCTCAAACAAATTGATGAAAATTTAGAAGAGGGAGAATCACTGAAGGCCATTACCCAGGCTTATTCAGAAATTGCCAACTTAAAAATCAAACGGATCAGGGCAGAAGTGGAAAGAAACAGGGTTTTTTTCCAGGAAATTAAAAATATTTACGCTTTAGTAAAAGATTTGAGTGTCAAGAAAAAAATTAACATGGCTCCCAAGCCAAAAAAAACAGTCAGCATAATACTCACTTCAAATTATAGATTTTATGGTTCAATTAACTCTGATTTAATAAAATATTTTGTCTCCTCCACCCAAAAACTTGATACTGACCGTATTATGGTCAATAAAGCCGCCTTTGATTATTTCAAAGCCCAGCCAATTTTTAAAAACTATCAGGAAGTGATATTAAAAGGCGACCAGCCGGACACGGAGGAGCTTTTGAGTTTGGTCAATTTAGTCAAAAATTATAAACAGGTTTTAGTTTTTTATTCCAGCATGAAAAGTCTGCTAAATCAAACTCCGACAGTGGTGGACATCACTGCCACATCTCCAGTCATCCCGACGAAAGTCGGGATCCATACAAATAATGAGAACTTTAAATTCATCTTTGAACCGGAGTTATCTAAGATATTGGAATTTTTTGACAGCCAAATTATTACTTTGCTTTTGGAGGGGACTTTTTTAGAATCAGAACTTTCCCGGACAGCTTCCCGTTTTATTTCCATGGATCAGGCGGAAACATCAGCCAATAAATTCATTAAGGAATACCAAACTCTCCGGGCTTATGTTAAAAGGAATATGGATAATAATGCGATCCTGGAAAACTTTGCCTCCATGATGGCTGTTAGACACGAGTAAAAGATTTATGAGTCCTATGAGCAGTAGTAAAAACAATGAGTCTAATGAGTCTCATGATAAAAAAGCAGGGGGAATTAAAAACACCCTTGTTTATTGGTTAGCGGTAGAGATTTATAACCTTAATAGTATCTTCCTAGGCCTTTATATCTCTAAATTTTCCCGGACTTTTGATCAAATGGAACAGGCTGCCAGATCCGGTAAACAAGACTTAGTAGAAGGATCTTTAGAAAACTCTGTAGAAAGCAACCTAAAGCTCTCCGGAGTGTCCAGGGCTAGTTATGGGGAGCTCGTCGAAGATTACCAGGATTTTCTCTTTAAAAAAGGCCTGAAGGTCTGGGATAAAAACGACCCTCGGGTTCTCTGGCTCCGGGCCATACTCATTGACCCCCATGGGCCCCATGTGACTTATGAGTCTCAGGAGTCCAATGGGATTAAATTTTCTGACCCTGAGGCTTTTGCCAATCTTTTAATTACACTTTGTATTAAGCAAGGCTTTTTAATGGACAGGTTTTTGAAAGGATTAGAAGAAAGGTTTGCAAAAACCGGCGGTTTCAGGGAAAATCTTTTCAAGAAACGTTTAGCTTTTAAAAATGAGCATTAGACCCATCAGACACGTAAAACCCATCCGACTCATTGTCGTTTTTCTAGTCCTTCTTTCCCTTTCCGCTTTTGTCTATTTTAAGTATGTTCAAGCTGCCACTAATTGCTGGACAGGGGCAGGGGCTACTGAAAACTGGTCAGAAACTGCCAACTGGTCTTTGGGGGTAGCCCCGGGAGTTTCCGGCAATACCACCAATTTAGCCACTTTTGGTAGTGCTTCTTGTGCCTCTGGCCTCACTAAAAATGTCACTATTGATACCAATATTGATGTATCAGGAACTGGCGGAGGGATCCTTATCAGCGCCACCACCAATGCCTATACCGGCATAATTACCCAGGGGACTTCTACTATTACCATAGGTACAGGCAACTACTCCCAATCAGCCGGCACCTTCACCGGAGGCTCCGGCACCATTACCATCAATGGCTCCTATTCTTTAACAGGTGGTACCTTTACTTCTACCTCCGGAACTATGACCATTGCCTGGACTACTTTTACAATCTCAGGCAGTCCAATCTTTAGTGCCAATAGTGGAACAGTTACTTTTACTGCTGGCACCACGATTGCCTGTAACAACGTCACCTTTAATACTGTAATAATTAACAGAAATAGCAATAATACTTTTACTGTAGGAAGCGATTGTAACCTACCTTTAGGTGCATCCCCAACAGTAACCCTAAATGGAACTAATGGAAACCTTATTCTTAACGGCACTTTAAGTGGAACTGGAACATTAACTATTTCCAGTAATGTTAGTGGTAATACCTTCACAATGAACTCGGGAGCTGTTCTTTCTGGGTTTACAGGATTTACAAGCAATATGGGTGTTATAATTGCTGGTGCGACAACTGATTTTAGTAGTTACTCTAGTGGAGTTACACTTCAAGCTAATTTTACTATTTCATCAGGCTCTTTTACTGCACCACCAACCCTAACTTTTAGTGGAGCTCCAAGCTCCACCCTCTCTTGTAATAATGCTTCTTTTAATACCGTAGTGATTAACAAAAGTACCAATGGCACCCTGACTATAGGCAGTAACTGTAACCTACCTTTAGGTGCATCCCCAACAGTAACCCTTGCTGGAACTAGTGCAAATCTTATTCTTAACGGCACTTTAAGTGGAACTGGAACACTAACTTTTGCTAATGGCGGTTATGTAAATACCATTACCCTAAACTCAGGAGCAAGCTTGTCTGGATTTAATAGTTTAGTGGTTGGCAATGCTTTTACTGTAGCTGGTGCCACACTTAACCTTGGTTCTTATACTACAGTCGACTTAAATAACAATTTTGCCCTTTCTTCCGGCACCTTCACTGCCCCATCCGGCACCATGACAGTAGCCGGCAGTTTTACTGTTTCAGGTGGAACCTTTAATGCCAATTCCGGAACTGTTACCTTGGATAGCAGTACCAATATGAGTCTTAGCTGTGGATCAGCAACTCTTAACGGCCTAACCATCAATAAAGGCAGCTCAGGGGTTACCAATACCCTTACCAGTAACTGCACAGTAGGCAACTTTACCCTCACCCAAGGAACCATGTCCAATCCTGCCTCTGCCTATACCCTTTCTGTCACCGGCAACTTTACCCAAAATGCCAATACTGCTTTTGGGGGAGGGAATTTAACAGTGGCTATGACAGGTTCTTCTAACCAAACTTATACCAGGTCTACCGGCACTTTTGTCTCTCTCTTTACTGTCAATAAAACCTCGGGGACTGTCACTTTGGCCAATAGTTTAAATACAGGCACTACCTCTACCGGACAGGCTTGTAATATCACCTCAGGCACTTTAAGTTTGGCTAGCTATAATTTAGTTTGTTCATCCTTAACTGTAGCAAACGGGGGGAATTTTCAACTCCAGGGTGGGGAAACTTATACTACCCCAACATTAAATTCTGGTTCTACAGTCACATTTACCGGTAGCGGTTCTACCTCCTACACCCTGCCTAACTGGAGCTATTCCAATTTAACCTTAAATTCCACCAGTGGCACCAATACCTGGAACCTAGGGGCAGACCTAACCACCCTAAAATCCCTAACCATTTCTGCCGGGACTTTTGATGCTACTGCATCTTTATACAATGTAACCATAGGAGGCAACTTCACTCAAAACGGGACTATGACTGCCAGAAATAATACCTTCACTTTCAATGATGCCTCGGGGACTTCTCCCAACTCTATTATTACCGGCACTTCCGGTATAACTTTCTATAACTTAACCTCAACAACTGCATCAAAAATCCTAAAATTCGGGGCTGGCAAAACCTTCCGGATAAATGGCTTGTTCACTGTTACCGGCACTGCCAATAATCCAGTTAATTTAGGCTCCGCCACCCCTATGACACAATGGATCATCAACAAACAAGGCACCTCTGCTATTACCTATGCTTTTGTCCAGGACGGGGCCTGTGACGGGACTTCCCTTTCCATCACCCTGGATGGAACAAGCAGGAACGGTGGCAATAATGGCACCTGCTGGGGAGGCTACCCTGGCAACGTAAACCCCCACTTTAACGGCTCTACCTACATTAGAGGGAATGTTAGGATTGGGAATTAGATTAAGACAATGATTAACACGGATCCGGGAGCAGATTTTCGCGGAGAAGCCATGACTCCTCCGAGGTAGAGTTGTAACCGTTTAAAAAATGTTAAAATGAAGATATGAATGTTGTTTTTTTAGATGTAAAAACAAAAACTTATTTACTTTCTTTAGAGCAATCTTCTTCTAATAAAGCTTTTCGACTGATTAAACTACTTGTAACTTTTGGCAATATGATAGGTATGCCGTATTCGAAAAAACTTTTGTCTAATCTCTATGAATTGCGTGTTAGAGGACAACAAGAAGTACGCATTTTCTATTTTTTCTACCAAAATCAAGCAGTAATTGTCCATGCTTTTATTAAGAAATCACAAAAAACACCTCAGAAAGAGATTGAAATCGCATTAGCCAGAATCTCTGTATTGACAAATGTATAACATATATGTAATATATAAACATGAATAAATTTCAACCCATACCATTTGAAGATGTTTTGAAAGAGGCTCTTAAAAATCCTGAATGGAAAAAAGGATATGATGCTCTGGAGCTCGAGTTTAGTATTATTGAGCAAGTAATCAGGAAGAGACTGGAAAAAGGGCTTACCCAAAAGCAATTGGCTGAGAAAATCGGCACCAAACAATCTGCCATAGCCAGACTTGAAGGAGGCACCACTAACCCATCAGTCGCCTTTTTAGAAAAAGTCGCCAAAGCCTTGGGCAGTAAACTCCAGATATCTATTTAACACCCCCACCTATGCCCAATCAACCTGCCCAACCTAATACTAATCAGGCCCGCGGAATCATTACCTCCGTTAATGGTCAAATTGCCACCATAGAAATCGAGGGAGACAACTTTCCGGAGCTTTCTGAAATACTAACTTCCCCGGAAGATCCGGGTGTCATCTTAGAGGTGTTTTCACAGTCCAGGACGGCTCTTTTTGCGGCCATTTTAAGCAGTTCTGACAGATTGTACAGGGGGATGAAAATTGTCGGTAGCGGGTCTGATTTAAAAATTCCTGTCGGCCGGGAAGTCTTAGGCCGGGTGATGAATTTATTCGGATCTCCCAAAGATAACCGAGGGCCGATTCCGGGCCTGAAAAAAACCTCCATCTATTCCAAAGCCCCCTCTTTGAATATTGTCCAAAGCACTTACCAAATATTGGAAACCGGCATAAAAGCCATTGATTTTTTAACCCCCATCCAGCGGGGGGGCAAAGTCGGTTTTATCGGCGGCGCCGGAGTGGGAAAAACCATCCTGCTGACAGAACTGATGCACAATATTACTCTCCGACAGACTGAAGGAGACAAACCGGGATTGAGTAAAACTAAACCGGTCTTCTCTGTCTTTGCCGGTGTCGGGGAAAGGATCCGTGAAGGTCAGGAATTACATCAGCGCTTAACGGAATCCGGAGTATTACCAAACACGGTGATTATCCTGGGGCAAATGAATGAAAACGCGGCAGTCCGTTTCCGGGTGGCTCTGGCGGCAGTGGCGCAGGCTGAGTATTTCCGGGATGAGTTAAAATCCGATGTCCTATTTTTCATTGATAATATGTTCCGGTATGTTCAAGCCGGCGCGGAAGTAGCCACTCTTTTGGGTACTATTCCTTCGGAACAAGCCTATCAGGCAACCATGCAGACGGAGATTTCCACACTGGAAGACAGGCTGATTCCGACTGCCAGCGGCTCTATCACTTCCTTTCAAAATGTATATGTGCCGGCGGATGAAATTACGGATGCGGGAGTTACCGCTGTCATGTCTGTATTGGATAATGCCATAGTGCTCTCCCGTTCTGTCGCCCAAAAAGGCATCTACCCTCCGATAGACTTATTTCAATCCTCTTCTTCAACTCTGTCTAAATCTTTTCTGGGTGAAGCGCATTTCCGGGCTTTAACACAGTTCCAAAAATTACTGGAAAACTATGACAAACTATCACATATTGTAGCAATTGTCGGAGAAGAAGAATTATCTCCGGAAAACAGGATACTTTATAACCGGACTAAAAAGATTATTAATTACTTAACTCAACCCTTTTTTATGACCGAAAAACAAACCGGTAAAAAAGGCGAATATGTGGTAAAAGACACTACTGTAAACGATATCGGAGTGATACTATCTGGTAAGTTAGATAACATCCCGGCTGAAAAATTCATGTACCTTGGATCTTTACGCGATGCAAAGCTAGTATAGTAACGTCATTGCGAGCGACTAGCGAAGCAATCTTGATTAGTAATCAATATAGATTGCCACGTCGCTCGAAAACTCGCTCCTCGCAATGACGAAATAGGTATTGTAAAATTTGAGCTATGCCAAACCCTACCCTACATGTCCGAATAATATCTCCCCAACAATTAATCCTTGATGTCGAGGCTAACTCTGTCAGCTCTAAAAATACAATGGGTAATTTTGATATATTGCCTCAACACGCCAATTTTATAACCCTGGTGGAAAACTCCCCTATACTTGTCCGTCCCGCCACGGCGGGGCAAAAACCCCAAACTTTTAAATTTCCCCTGGCCATCATTGTGACAATGGAAAATAAAGTGAATATTTATACATACATTCAACCCCAGACTAAATTCAGATAAAATCGGAGTATCGGTGTATCGGATAGATCAGAGTGCCAGACAAAGTCAGAATATCTGATTTTTCCGATATATCTGTAATCTGATTTATTCTGATCTTATCTGATTTCTTCTGATATTTCCGAACAAGTGATCTAGTTTGTTCTACTCCCCTTTTACTAAATTTTCGCCAATTTTCTCCAAGCATTATATATATTTAAGAGTTCTATTATAATAACCCTTGACAAACCTATGCAAACCTATGTACGATGGAATTACAAATCTATGCAAGTAAGCAGATTTACATAGATTTGAGGCAGACGGAGCCGAGCAATATCTATGCAAAACCCGTCTGCGAAAAAAAGAATAAAAGTTGATCCCTCTTTCCTCAAAATTGGCCAGGCAGCCCAGGCTTTAGGCGTTTCCATCGACACTCTGCGCAGATGGGAAAAGACAGGAAAAATTTCCACTGTCAGGACTCCAGGCGGAACCAGGCTTTACCACATTTCAGCTTTAAAAGAAATTAATCCCTCCATTCAAACCTATGCAGATGAAATCTATCAAAGTGGATCATCCAGTACGGAAGAATTATTAAGAAAAGCTTCTGACAGTGTTTCTTCTCCTGTCACCCCTGTTTCCCCTTCTGTCATCCTGGAGCGAAGCGATAGGATCTCTCTCAAAGATTCTTTCAGCCCTTCGGGCTTCCAGAATGACAAAGAGGAAAACCAAAATGACTGGACAGGACTGTTCAAAAAGACTCTCTTCACCAAATTCTTAATCGGCTCTGCTCTTTTATCTGCCGTTACCTTATTCCTGACCGTCTCCATTATAGCCTCCTACCTAATTCAGCCCAAAGCCACTCAGGATTTTTTCAAAAATAAAACAGCCTCATTATTGTTGTTTCCGTTTTACGAATTAGCAGAAGTAACAGTGGCTGCAGTTTCTCCGGTAAAAGCTAAAGAGTGGGGATTCGAGACCGAAGGGTTGCAAGCTTCGCTTATACCGCCCGATAACCCGCCACCTATGGCAGACAATAAAACTAACAACTCCAGTGTCCTGGCCGCAGTGGCCAGTTCTCAGGTTTTAGAGATTAACTCTGATACCCAAATTAACGGCTCGCTTTTTGTCCGTGACAACGTAAACAACCTCTCTCTGGAGGCCACCCCATCAGCTAATACTTTTGTTTTAACCTCAGGAAATACCACTTTGACTGTAACAAATGATGCTTTACTGGATCAGGATGTATCAACTGCCGCTTCCCCTACTTTCAATGCCTTGAACCTATCAGCCGTAAAAGACCAACTGGTGTTCCAATCCGGAGGCGCAACCGGAACCTTGACCTGGACTCCAACTACTGCTCAAACCATCACCTTGCCCAACGCCACCGGCACTGTTCTCTTAGACAGTGCTACCCAAACCATTACCAACAAAACAATCTCCGGCAGTAGTAATACCATAACCAATATCCCTGCCTCCGCCCTAACCAATGCTAAAATTACAGTCACGGCCGGTACTAATTTAACCGGCGGCGGGGATATTAAACTGGGAGAATCAACCACCTTGGCCTTAAAAGATTCTATTTCGTTAAGCGGAACACTAACAATTTCCGGCGCTACTACGCTCTCTTCCACTCTGGCAGTGACGGGAGCTACAACTTTGTCGTCAACTCTTGATGTAACTGGCGCTACTACTCTTTCTTCCTCTTTGGCGGTTTCAGGCAATGTCGGGATTGGCTACACCGGCAGTTCATCAATTGTTTTTCCAAGTTTAGGCCTGGCAGTCTTTGGTAATGTCGGCATCGGCACCACCTCTCCCGGAGCGGCTTTAGAAGTAGCCGGACAAATTAAAATCACCGGCGGCAGTCCGGGCAACTTAAAAGTCTTAACTTCTGACAGCAATGGCCTGGCTACCTGGACTTCCGTTGCTGGAGTAGGCGGATTGAGCGGTTCCGGAACTGCCGGATATATTCCGGTTTTTGATTCCACCTCTTCCCTAACTAACTCCTCCGTAATTTGGAACTCAGGGGGTAATGTGGGAATAGGGATTACTAATCCAACCTTCCAGCTACAAACTACCGGTAATGTCGGGATAGGCGGATCTCTAACGGTTACCTCAGGATTATCTTTACCTAATTCCTCAATTACCAATGCTAATTTAGTCAACCCAT
>MFDZ01000003.1:9755-13976 GCA_001777455.1 Candidatus Daviesbacteria bacterium RIFCSPLOWO2_02_FULL_41_8 | reverse complement strand
AAAGCTGCTGCAAAAAGCTTGCCGGAGGAGGACAAGTTTAGCGCTGCTGCCCCCAGAATAACACTTCCCAAAATGTAAAACAAGGCTATTTGTCGATGAGAAAATCCGACTTCGAGTAATTTGTGATGCAAATGCCCCCGGTCGCCCCAAACAGGTGATTTGCCTTGTATAATCCGGCGTATGAAAGTATAAGCAAAATCAGTGGCAGGGATTAGCAGCACCAGCCCAGCTGTAGCCAATTTTCCTCCGGACGAAATAGCTAAAACCGCAATCATAAATCCTAAAATTGTTGACCCGGAAAACCCAGGAAAAATTTTGGCCGGGTGCCAGTTAAAAATCAAAAGTCCAAAGGCTGATGCGGCAGTAATAAACGCTAATTTAGTTAAATTCGTTTGTGCCGGATCTGCCGAAAGGTTAAGTTTCAAAGACAACAACCCCAGGATTAGGGCTGAGATTGTGATAATTCCCGGCATTTGGCCGTCCACCCCTTTTGACCAATTTATCATATTCATGACCCAGACTATCCAAATTAGTGCTAAAAAATCAGCCAGCAGGGCGATTTGCGGAGTTGTATCAAGATGAATAATGCCGCCGAAAGGATTGGTAATGAAGTTAATACCGATGCCACTACATATCACGATTCCTGCCGCAATGAATTGCGCAATGAGTCGGAGATAAGGTGAAAGCTTTTGGTATTTGTCATCCAAAAGACCTACCAAGAGTAAAACAAAAAGCCCTGCCAATATTCCTAAAGTGTAGTTTTTGAAAGGGGTAAAGATAAGTATTGCTGTTGTAATACCGATAAATACCGGTAGTCCTCCTGCCCTTGGAACAATTCTTTGCTGAGTATGGGCAGGATGAAGTCTAATCTTAGGATTATCCAGTAATTTAAATTTTTTCGCCAGCCGGATAGTAAACGGTATTGAGAAAACCGTAGCAAGAAATGAAGCGAGTGCAGGTAGAAGTATGTTCATATTTTTAGACAAAAATCAGAACGATTTTAGTAAAGGCAATAGTTAATATTAGACCCGCTGTGACCGACGACAGAAGCAACAATTTTTTAAAGAAAGATTGAGATGGATGAAGTTGCCAGGCAAGTAGAAGATTCAGGATGGCGACTATGCCGATACTGGCCGGGAGGATCAAGAATTGTTGATGGGTTGCTAACTGTATCTCGCCCCACGATAGGGAATAAAACAGCGGCAAGCGAGGGGGCAAAAATTTAAAAGCAGTTATAATAATTAGAACAATACTTAAGCTTAAGATTAATATGGCCGATCCAATCCAAAAATGTAATTTATTAGACATAAATTTTTACGACTTTTCTACTAGTCTAGCCTTATTTGTTACCCTAAACTCCAACTTTCTGCCGAACATCAACGAAGTTTGGGCATCAATTGCCGGCAGCGAGGAAATAGTTATTAACATAAGTGGTATTAAAAGCCATTGGATGTATGACCAAATCTTTGTAAGCAGCGACCAGTCTGCGGGTCTTTTGGGGGCAATTTTTTCATGAACAAAGATAGTAGCAAAAAGCCCCAGAAAAGTTGCTGTTAATATCCATGAAGACACAATAGGCAAGTTAACCGATATGACGGAAGCTTTAAAGTTAGGATTGATTAAAGGAATAAAAAGACTGCCGAAAGTGACAAAAATAGCCAAAAATCCCCACTTGAGATCTCCCCAGATTTTAAATAAGACCCTATCGGTTTTGTCCCAGAAATCAATTTCTTTAGTGAAGTATTGTCTGATAATAAATGGGATATGTTCTACTCCGTAGGCCCATCTTTTAATTTGCAAATATTGGTTTTGAAAGGTTTTCAGAAGGGTAGTATCCTGCACGGCATCAGCGGAAATAGGAAGAAAATGTGGAATGACTTTATAGTCGCCGTTAAAGTGGAAATAAGCTTTCCAGTAAAAACCATTATCGTCGTTTACTTTATCCGGTATCCAGAGGCCAATATCAAGCAGGGCCTTAAGAGAAATTGACATAGAAGAATAGTTCATATATTTATCAGAGCCGACCATTTCAGCCAATTGCCAAAGAGAAGTACCGGTAGCCATCAGTCTCATCGGAGTAGGGGTTTGCCAATAATTATTATGATATAAAAATACACCGGTAAAAGTTCTTTTGTCGCGCTCCGGTGCCGGTAAAGATAAATATTTATGGAGCGCACCGGAAAGAAACTCCCGGTGGATGACAAAATCAGCATCCAAAGTGGTGACAAAAACATCCTCAATTCGGATACCTTTCTTAAGGATCTCCGGCAACAAGTGATTAATCATCCAATTTTTATTAGATCCCTGGCCGGCTACCTCACCCGGCAGTCCGTAAGGGTGGATTGTGGTAAATATACCGGCTACTTTTTTTTCAATTTTTTTAAGGTAATTTTTGGTTTCCCGGATTTTTTCCGAGTCATCCCTTTCTTCAAAGCCGACTGCAATAAGAATTTTTTTCCTGGGGTAACTACCGTTAATAATTGCCTCAAAAGTGGGTTTTAGGATATATAAAGCTTCTTTATAAGTCGGCACTAATATTAGTTGATAGTATTTTTCACAAGATTGCGGAAAATCTTTTTGCAGAAGTTTCAGCCAATTTTCTTTTTTGGCCAGCTCCATTTTTTTGTAGCCGATCAGGATTAGAATAGCAATCCGGAAAGCAGTCAGCAGCCAGTACACATCGGCAATTAAAATTAAGTAAGCAACGGCATAGGGTAGACTAAATGAAAGCCAGATGGGGGAAGTTAGCGCCAGCCAAGTTAAGCTCCCGGGGAGAATTTCCAAAAACCGCTCAAAGCCATTTTCATGCCTTAATACAAAGTCTTTCTCCGGTTTTTCAAAAAAGAAAAAACGTTGGGTCAGCAGATGATGGACGATCAAACCGAGTCCTGCTCCCACCAGAAAAAAAGCTATCAACACATTTAAACCGCCGCCCAGGAAAGGTTGGCCGAAAAACCCAAAAAAGAAGCCCGCCAGTGCCAAAACGATGCCGAAAAAACTATAACGGATTCCCCTGGCTATCCGCTTTAAAACTTCCCCAAAATAAAAAAAGGATATAAATCCAATAAAAAGAAACAACAATATTCGCATGAATGTACCCCTAAGTGTACTTTCTTTAGCCTCAGAAAGCAAATTAAATATTAAATAGCTTTTTGGCGTTTGCGGAAGTTTAGTTGGCGAGTTATTCAACGGAGATTTCTTTTAGGTCGGCAATTAGTTGCGCAATTTCTTCACGAGGCGAAAGGATTGATAATTTTGAGTTCCGTAAATTTTTTGAAATCTTTTGTATCATCAGTGGCTATAACATCTATAATATTACTTAAGGCTGTTGCGGTAAGATAGGCATCAAAAATTTGATCTGCCGAGAGGTGATATTTTTTAATAAGTTCTATGGTGATGCGGTGAGTGCGGTAATCCGGAGAAATAACTGTACATACTTTTAAAATATTCTCAATTGCTTTTAAGGCAGCTTCAATTTTCATCGGTGAAGGAAATTTTGGATGTGTTAATACCCGAAGAGTTTCAAAAATATTTTGATGAGAAATTTCAAATTTTCCTAGATTTTCCTGTAAGAATTGTTGGGCTTTTTTGTGCTTTGGAGAGGCGCTGTTTATTGAATAAACCAAAATATTTGTATCAATAAGCATGTATTTACGGGTTAGGATAGTAGTCAGCCCGCTTAAGATTATCTAGCGGTGTTCCTAAATTATGGGTTTTAAAGACTATTTTTTTAGCTTCCGTTTTTGCCTCACTTTCAAGATAGTGTTTAAGGGCGCTGTTAAAAATATCTTGCAGTGTTAAATCTTCCCGTAAAGCCTTGAGTTCTGCGATCTTTTTTAGATTTTCATTTATTCTAATAGTGGTCCTGATTAACATAATAAATTTATTATGTCATAAATATGACAAGCTGTCAATGATTTAAATATTAAGCACTTTTTTGGCGTTAGATGTGGTTTGGTCGGCGATTTTTTCCAAAGATACTCCCTTTAGTTCCGCAATCAGTTGCGCAATTTCTTTGACACTAGCCGGCTCATTCCTTTGGCCGCGTTTACTTTGCGGAGCTAAAAACGGGGAATCGGTTTCCAAAAGAATTCTGTCTAGCGGTAATAATTTAGCGGCTTCCCTTAAATATTCATTTTTGGGGTAAGTGATATTGGCGGCAAAGGAGACTGCGAGATTGGTAGTTGGTAGTAGGTAGTTAGTAGTATGGGATAAGCCACT
>MFDZ01000003.1:3344-9727 GCA_001777455.1 Candidatus Daviesbacteria bacterium RIFCSPLOWO2_02_FULL_41_8 | reverse complement strand
GTCACTCTGGCTTGTCCAGAGTCAAAAGATTCTGGTGTCGTTTCACTCCCCAGAATGACAGTAGTCAATCCTTTGTCTTGGAAACAAAAGTCCAGACCACACTCGCCAACAGCCACCACCTTTTCCGGATTACTCCTGTATATTTCTTCCAGCTTTGTTATATCTTCATCGACAAAAGCGCCACGACCCGCCTGCCTAAGATTGGCACTGTCGGGCAGGTCGGAGGACAATTGTGTCTCTGCGTATTTGGTGGCTTCGTGAGGATGGATGCCGATAGTGGAATAAACCGAGAGGCCTTCCGGCCACCTGGTATTTCTAGCTTGATCCAGAGCCTCCTGACTTTTTTCAACATCAACACCAACATTTATTATTGTAGAGATGCCGGCATCAATAGCTTTTTGAATGACTTCATCAAAATCTTCTTTGAAGCTATCCCAATAAAGATGGGCATGTGTGTCAATTAATTTCATAGTCTTGCTTGCCCGCCGTAGCTTTAGCGAAGGCGGGGGAAAAGTGGCGGGGCAGATTTTATTTGCCCGGAAAATTGTTTCAGGATTTTTTCAGCAGTTTCCGGTAAAAAAGGCTGTAGTAATTTTGCGAGTAGTAAAATTCTTGGAATTATTCTTTGTAAGAAAAATTTTTGGTCTTCTAATTGTAGTTCCCAGGGTTTTATTTTATTGATTTCTACATCTATATCCCTTATTTCTTTTCTGATAATATCTAATGCTATAGAAAATTGTAAATCTTCAATTAATAATTTGTATGATTCAACCCAAGGACTATTTTCCCCAACTGCAGGTTGGATTTGGTGATCGTATGTGTGGTTAGTAAATAACTTATATATCCTAGAAACTAAATTTCCTAGCCCGTTTGACAAGTCTGCAGTATAAATACGATCCAATATCTCCCATCCGAAGTCCCCATCATCCCCAAAAGGAAATGCAGCCAAAAGTACATACCTTGTTCCGTCTACTCCGTATTTTGCTACTAAATCTGCAGGGCTTATGACATTGCCGATTGTTTTAGACATTTTTTGTCCATTAATGGTAAAAAAACCATGAGCGAATATTTGTTTTGGTAATTCTTCTCCAATTGCGTGAAGCATAATTGGCCATATTACAGTATGGAACCATAAGATATCTTTTCCAACTAAATGTAAATCAGCTGGCCAGAAATTATTTTGAGAACCGTAGGTGTAATAGTTAATTAAAGCTTCTATCCAAACATAGGAAGTATGAGTTTTATCAAAAGGCAAAGGAATTCCCCATTCAAGACTTACTCTTGAGATTGATATATCTTCCAAGCCTTGTTTAATTTTTCCCAGAATTTCATTCCTTTTTGATTCTGGCTTAATGTTTAGCTCACCAGAAAGAATAACCTCCTTTAACCAGTCTTGATAGTCAATTAATTTTAAATAATAATTTTTTTCTGAATGTTCAATAGGTTTTATCTTGTGGTCTGGGCAAATACCGTCGACTAGTTCTTCAGGAGACATAAACTTCTCATGGCCGACGCAGTACAAGCCCTTATAAAGTCTCGGTTTTGGGTCGATTGCTCCTTTATCATATAGTTTTTGTAAAAATGTTTGAGCGACTTTAATATGGTCTTCGTCCGTAGTTCTAATAAACCTGATGTAATCAATATTTAATTCTCGCCACGTTTTTTTGAATTCTTCAGAAATTTCATCCGTATACTCTTTGGGTTCTTTGCCGTGCTTTTTTGCAGCTTCAGCTATTTTTGCACCATGTTCATCTGTCCCGGTCAAAAGCCTTGCATCGTAACCTTTTTGTTTGAAGTAACGAGTTATCACGTCTGCGGCGACTGTAGGGTATGCGTGACCAATGTGCGGGACATCATTAACATAATAAATTGGGGTAGTTGAAAAATATTTTCTATTTTTGTCCATAGAGTCTATTTCTTTCCTCAATATTCTTAATTGCTTTCTTCATTTGTTTAATTCTATTTTTATGTTTTAGATTTGGGCTCAGTAGATCAAAGAGTTTGATTAGATCCTTCTTTCTGCTGATAGTTAAAGTCCAATAATCGTGATTATATCTATACCCATGACTTGCAAGCAAGCCTTGTCTTTTAGAATACCCTAGTTTAGGAGTCTTGATGCTGTGCTTATTCAAATAGGTTTTGATAGCTTTTAATAGCGGTAGATTGTAATTACCCAATGCGTAGGCGGCCTGGTTTTGTTTTCGAGAAATGAATATAGATCCTTCGGCATCTGTAAAACCAGCCAAAAATGCAAAGAAATATTTTTTACTTCTTAAAATTAACTTAGCTGGTTCCTTTGATAATAAAAAATTAAATGTAGTATTTAAAAAGCATTCGATTTGTATAGCACCGTGCTTATTTGGTTTACTTATCCAAACCCGACCATAATTAAAGAACAAATTCTTTATTAGGTTAATTTGTTCAGCTTTTGTTGAAGCGCAATCTAATTTTATAGTTTCACTATTTTTATAAAATTTTCTAACTCTTAAATCCCCAATTCTAAAACCAATTAAATATGCTTTTTCGATTAAATCTCCGCTAAAATCCTTTCTAGGATAAATAATATGAGATTCTGCACGGGTTCTTACAGGTATTTTAAATGATATGGCTTTTGCATAAACAGTTGAACGAGCGCACCCTAATATTTCTGCTATCTTCCAAGTAGAGAGGCGTTTGTTTATATACAGTTCTTCTAACGATTCTCGAGTTAGATTTAAAAAGGCAGACACAAATCTATATTACCCAAATAAAATCCGAAAAGTCAATGGCTATTTTTCTTAATTTCTTACCGCAATGATTGGAGTTTAGGGATTTTTGGCTGTTTAGTCAAATTTCTTTTTGTTTTCCAAAAATAACCGGCCAGTAGATACGTGGCGACAATTATTAATATGGCTGTAACGATATTTAAAGAATCCAATGCCTTGAGAATCAAGATAAAAATTAGGCCTAAACAAACGGAAGCTGAAAAAAGAATATTTTTGAATAGAATGTTAAGAGTGAGGACTAGCGCCAGGTAAAGACTGGCAAGAAAAGGGAGAATTTGAGTGTAATTAGCAGCTGTTATGCTCTTCGGATAAGGCACCTGTAAGACTACATATGCAAAAGCCCCCCAGAAAATTAAAGCCGGAAAAGTCTTTAAAAAATATTTCATATCTATAGTTTACGTTGTATAGACCAATTTGACAAAGAGCTGTTAAAAATAGTGAAATATATAGCATGAGTGAAAAAGGTTCAGGGAGTGTTTATTGGAGTAAGGCTAAAGTAATACGGTATGTGCGAGAGACAGAAATTCGCTGGACAAAAAAACAATTACCTAAATCAGATCCCCGTCCGAATTCCGGTTTGAATCACACTAATCAAAATCAGCAGGTCAAGGCAACGCTTCAGGAAGCTGAAGAAGTATTGCATCAAAAAAGACCGGCTACTTAAACCCCCACTACTTCAAAAGTAAGCAGAGCTTGATACTCGCTTACACTCGTATTAAGCAAAGCTTGCTTGTTAAATTAGTCTCCGACTAATTGAAAAGTAGACCCGCCGGAGTTTTTGGAGACTTCGATTCTGACCGGGAATTCCTCCTTTAGTTCTTCTATGTGAGTGATGACGATAATCTTTTCAAAGTCATCCTTGATGGTATCCAAAACTTCCACCAATCTGGCCCGGCCGGGGGCGTCTTGAGTGCCGAAGCCTTCATCAATGACTAAAAACTGCAGTTTGGCTCCGGCCCGGTGAGTCAATAGTTTTGAGATGGCTAAGCGAATAGCAAAATTAACCCGGAAAGTTTCTCCGCCCGAATAAAGCTCATAAGGCCGCTCGCCCATTTCATCTGAAATAATAATTTCCAGGGTTTCAACTAGCGCATAACCTTTTTCTCCCTCCGACAGCAATACTTTAGTTTTTGTTTCTTTTTGGGTTTCCAGCCGGATTTTCATCCGGCCTTCGGTTAATTTTTCCAATAAGCGGTTGGTCTCATCTTCTATTTCCGGAATGGCCTGCTCTATAATCATGGCCTGAATACCTTTTTTGCCGAAGGCTAAAGAAAGTTCGTCAAAAACTTGTTTTTCCTCCGTCAGAGTAGTTTTTTCTGCTGACTTTTGCTTTGAGAGATTTTCCATCTGGGCAGTCCGTGAAATTAGCTCATTTATCTGCCCCAAAATTCCCCGGGCTGCTTTTTCTTCTTCACGGATATTGGTAAGTTGATTTTCCGTACCGGTGATTGCCTGGTTTAAATGTAAGATTTTCTCTGATAAATCAGGTAGCTTGGTTAATTCTTCCGATATTTTATCAACCTGCAATTTTTTATTCTGAAACAAAACTCTCATTTCTAAAACTACTTTTTCCTCAGTCAGCAAAGTGGCCGTAATGGTCAGCTTTTCTTCATTTTGTTTTTGAATCTCCTCCGAATTTTTAAGTTGTGAGAGAATTAGCCGGTATTTTTCGGGATCAAAGTGGATTGCTTTTAACTGATTTTCCAAATCAGCGGATACTTTTTCTTCTTTGGAAAAATCAATTTCCGAAAGGTCTTCTTTCAAATTTTTAATCTGTACTGTTAATTGGTTGTGCACATGAGCTTTTTCAGATTTGCCGATTTCCTGTCCGCAGGTCGGACACTTGGCTCCGGTTTTTGTTGATGCGCTAAGCTGGTCGGTTAATTTATCTATTTCATTTTTGATATTTTGTGTCTGTTGTTTTTTTAAATTAATTCCTCCGGTGATATCGGATAATTTTTTTTCTATTTCCAGCTGTTCCTGTTTGATTTTATCCATCTTGTCTTTTTCCTGTTGCAGGGATTTTTGATTCTCCAGTTTTCCGGCCACTCCCTGTAGGCTTTCCAACTGCAACCTAAGGGAGTCGATTTTGCTCTTGCGGTTTTTGCCCTGAAAAATAATATCTTCAAGTTCCTTTTTGTTTTCCAGATAATTTTGCTCCAGCTTTTTTCTTTGTTCGGAGGCTAAATTCAACGCTTCCCGCTGCTCCCGCAGGGCTTTTAATTTTTCTTCCGAGGTTTTAATTTGCGCTTCAACCTCGTTAATTTTATTCTCGGCGGCTTTTTTCTTTTCTGAGCGGTCTTCTTTTTGGGAAAGTTCTGCCTCTATTTCCAGCAGTTGATAATCCAGTAGCGTTAATTTAGTTTGGGCTTCTTTGGATTTTTCCTTGGCCCGCTCTTCCAGTTTGTCGTAGTGGTTAAGTCCTAAAATATCAGCCAGAATTCTTTTCCGGTCAGTTGGGCCCTTGGTAGTAAACTCATCGGCATGACCTTGGCGGAGATATGCGGAGTTGGTGAATGTTTCAAAACTCAAATGCAGGGCATTGATGATTTTTTCCTGTGTTGCCTTTATTGTTCCTTCGGTTAGGTTGTGAGCTTGTGGTGAACTTGTCGAACCGGACCAAAACTCCAATGCGGTTTGGCCGCCGCTTTTTTTACTCCGTTTTCGCTTAACCGTAAAAATATGCCCGTCTAGTTCAAAAGAAAACTCGACGTTCATTACTTTCGCTCCCAGATGAATTAACTCATCCGCAGAGTCGCCGGCCCGGGAAGTACCCCACAGACACCAAGTGATGGAATCAAGCAAAGAAGATTTGCCGGCGCCGTTAAGACCGGAAATGGCAGCCAGTTTAAATTTGGTAAAATCCAACTCCGGCGGATTTTCCCCGTAGCTGGTGAAGTTAGATAATTTAAGATTTGTCGGTATCATAATCTATGTCATTGCGAGGAGCGTAGTGACGTGGCAATCTATATTAATCAAGATTCTTACACTCACTTCGTTCGCTCAGAATGACAGTTTTTAACCTTCTAGTATTTGACTAGCATATTGTTCTAATTTTTTCTGTTTCTCCGGAGAGTATTTTTTACTGGTAAAATATGCTTGTAGGGCCTGCAGTGGGGAGAGGCTTTCCACCTCTGATGTTTCCAGTTTGAATCGTTCCACCCTTTCTGTGTTCCGGGAAATTCCGGCTATAAAATTGGCGTCTTTGAGGACTTTTTTAATCTGGTCCATTTTTAGCTCCTCCCCGCACTCGGCCGGAATATTGATTATCACTTTGACGATTTTGTCTTTGATATCTTTGCTTTCTATTTCCTTGATAATAGTTTGAGTGGGATCCGGGTCTTTAGCATCCAGGTTGATGGTAATGGTCAAGAATTTTCTGGCATTGGTGGAGATGAAGGTAAAGCTTGAGAAATAGCGTAAAGCGTTAAGGGGGAAGGGTGAAGTTGCCTTACCCTTGACGCTTTCCCCTTGACGCTCTTTGATTTCCACTAAACAAATTCCCTTCTCTTCCTTTTCTTCCCCGAAATCAACCCGCTGAGGAGAACCGGAGTAGACAATTAAAGGTAGATCTCCGGGTTTAGATAACACCTGGTGTTTGTGCAGGTGGCCTAAGGC
>MFDZ01000003.1:1319-3325 GCA_001777455.1 Candidatus Daviesbacteria bacterium RIFCSPLOWO2_02_FULL_41_8 | reverse complement strand
TCCTGAATTAGCGGCAGGGGAATACTGACATCATTTCCGATGGCCATGCCTTTTTCACTGCCAAACTCCGCTCCCGTAATTTCAGCGTGGGAAGCCAATATGGCAGGCCCGGCAACTGCCGGAGGTTTAATTTTGCCGTAAAGCGATTTTAACTTTTCCGCAATAGTTTTATAGTCGTTTTTGTGCAGCCAGGGGAGGGTGACTATTTGTAAGTTGCCGGATTTGGTGGGGATTTGTAAAATTCCCGGTTGTCTGGAGACCCAGACATTGTCTATTTCCAGGGCTGAGTAAATATCCAAAGTATTGGCTTTGCCTTCTGCGTTGGGGGTGTCGTGATTTCCCACCACTAAAACAACCGGTATTTTTTTTGCTATCTTGGCAATCCGCTCACCGAAACCACGTTGTTGGGTGGGGTTGGGGTCGCGGGTTTTATAGGCATCCCCGGCAAAGATGACTGCGTCCACATCCTCTTTAAATGCCGTTTCAACAATAAAATCAAAAGTGTTGAAAAAATCCATTAACCTGGTGGAGAGTCCGGTTTCAGGATCCAATTTGGCATAATTTTCCATGCCAATATGAAGATCGGAAAAATGAAGTAGTTTCACAGAGGGATTATAACTAAGCGGCCAACATTTGACAAACAACCTATAGAAAGGTAATATACGCCAATTATGTTGAGAGAGTCTGAGTTGGAATTATCAAGACAAGGATTGCGAAGTTTTGCAAGAGTGATTAGTGCTGTACGTGGCGTACTAGAAGCTCAACTTGGAATTGACGATATTCCTTTTCCCGTTGAAACAATACAACCCATAAGGGATTTTCGCGCGAGAACATTGCAGCTGTTAGCCGAGACCAGAGATCCTCGACCCAAAGAGCGAAAAGCCTTAGAGAGAAAGGGGTGGGTTTTTCTGCAAACGGAAGCAAAGCCATTAGCCCAAGTTATTCAAGAACACCCGGATCATTTCGGGCACATTGATGATGGTTTAGACCTAGCAGCATTCACGCCACCGTCACTGGTAGTGGCAATTAAACCAGATCAACCCACCATCCATAATAGTTTTGGTAGATCTCCGTCTGTCAACCTGTTGATGATTGATGCATATTCCCAACCTATTGAAGCAGAATTTTCAAGAGCAACAGCATTAATGTTGCCTGCTTCGACTTATGCTCAGATTGATATAGAGTATTTTAGGCAAACTGGTGAAAGATTCTTTGGCGGTTTTTTCGCCTGTCCATTGGATCAAGCAAGTGATTCAGATGGCCCTTTGGTTGGTCGTCTTGCTCCACACATTCCAGAACTAAAACTATATGTATATCGTGATTCTGCAGTTAGTGCAGTTACTATAGATATGCAAAGCGGTCTTCGAGGATCTTTTCTTGTTGCGGCAGTTCCTGCAGTTGTATTTATAAAAGAATCATATACCCCTCAGAGAAAGATTCATTCTTCTTTATTAAGATAAAATTCTACTTCAGTATGTTTCTGATAGAATAGGGTTTATGTTTGAGTATAGAATTAAAAGCCTTAGGGAAAAATTTTTAAAAGAAAAACTGGACGGCGTTTTAATTTCTTCTGTTTCCAATATTAGTTATCTTTCCGGTTTTACAAATTTTTCAGCTTTGGAGCGGGAGGCGTATATTTTTCTTGGCAGCGATTTTGCCTATATCATTACTGATGGGAGGTACACAGAGGCCATAAAAAAACAAGTCCCCCATCTAACTGTTTTTGAAAGAAGCCATAAAAATCCCACTAAAAATCTTTTTAAAAAACACCAAAAAGAAATTAAACAACTGGGGATCGAAGAAGATAATCTAACAGTGACGGAGCATAAAACATTAAGAAAACATTTTCAAATCACAAAACATTTTGACGTTTCTCATTTAAGAAGCATTAAGACTGAAGAAGAAATAAAAAAAATAGAAGAAGCTTGTAGAATTGGAGATTTGGCTTTCAAGTTTATCTTAAAAAAGATCATAATTGGGATTAGCGAAAAAGAAGTGGCGGGGGA
>MFDZ01000003.1:0-1228 GCA_001777455.1 Candidatus Daviesbacteria bacterium RIFCSPLOWO2_02_FULL_41_8 | reverse complement strand
ACAGGGGAAACTAAATTAACCGGAAATGGAGAGTTTGTTCTATTGGACTTTGGCGCAAAGCATAAGGATTATTGCTCTGACATGACCAGGACAATATTTTTTGGAAAACCAACCAATCAACAAAAAGAAATATATAAAACGGTGTTGGCAGCTCAACAAAAAGCAGTAGATTTTATCAATTCTGCTGTAAAATCTGGTAAGGAAATTAAGGCTACTGATGTAGATAAAGTAGCTAGGGATTATATTATGTCCAAAGGGTTTCCGACAATTCCCCATTCCTTAGGTCATGGAATCGGTTTAGAAGTCCATGAACACCCCAGTTTGTCACTCAAAAGTAAAGAAACTTTAAAAGAGGGTATGGTTTTTTCTATCGAACCGGGAATATATGTACCTGATTTTGGCTCGCCTCGCTTCGCGGGCGAAGCGGGCGGGGTAAGAATTGAAGATTTATTTGTTTTGGAAAAGCAGGGCTTAAGACAGCTTACTGATTCACCCAAACGTTTGTTTGTTATATAAGCACCACAAAGTATGATACGGCCGTTACATAAAATGTGGTTTTAGAAATGTTAAGAGCGGTATAGCCAAAAACTGCCGGCTCCTTTAATATCTTTTGATAAATCTACTTCTTTGGTAAAATCGATCTTTTTAAACGGTTTCCAATTGGGAAAGTGATAAGTTTGAGTAACGACAACTGAGCCTTTTTTTAATTCTTTTTTTAATTTATTTTCTAAACGGTTAACCCCTTTATGCAGAAGATAAATATAGACAATATCTGCGTCTGCATAGGATTTAGAAAAGATATTACCATGATGGAATTCTGCATTCCCACTAGACGAGTAGGAAGCTAGTTTGGCGGACCGGTATTTGGAGTATAAAACCCTGAGCCATGATTGTTCGATACCGGTGGAATCAGCACCCAGTTTGGCTGCCTGCAAAACTACCCGGCCGTCTCCTGACCCCAGTTCATAAAATTTTTTACCCTTTTTTACACCTGCAAGTCGTAGTATTTTTCTGACAAGTTTTATATTTGTCGGAATGTAAGGAGCATCGGAGCCGGCAAACCAGGAAAGACTGATGAGGCAGCCAAGTAGTATTCCTGCCGATATGATTAGTGTTGTGTCCATACTTTTTGTCATCTTGAACGATTAGTGAAAGATCTCAAGATTTTTGTTTTTTAATCTTGAGATTCCTCGTTTCACTCGGAATGACAACAATTATTTCCCAATCA
>MFDZ01000002.1:9324-10478 GCA_001777455.1 Candidatus Daviesbacteria bacterium RIFCSPLOWO2_02_FULL_41_8 | reverse complement strand
CCCAAATATTATAATCGCCGGCAATGTTGAACATATATCCATAATCTTCAGGAAGCTTTAATTGGTCAATTAATTTAAATCCTAAAACATCCCTATAAAAATGCATCAATTTATCAGGGTTTTCCGAATAAATGAGGATTCTGTATTTAGAAAAAGCCATACTTCGATTATATCATTGAACGTAATTTGCTATGTTATAATCGAATTGTGAGTGAAGATAGAAGTGAATTAAGAAGCTTAGAGCCAGTTACTTCACCGGAGATAGTAGATAGACGCCCTTTCCCTGGTCTCATATTTTTTTCTGCGGGGCGGAGGGGAGTAGTTGCTTTAACTGGAGCGGTAGTTAAGTTACCTTTTAAAAATCAAAAGATAGATTATCAATTAATTAATCAGGCGTTTGAGAACAGAGATGTTGTTGAGACATCTTTACCAGAGCAAAAATCCTTTTTTATAACTGATGGTAATAGCTGGCAAAAATCGGGAGGGTTTGAAGCTGAAGAATTAGAAAAAATCTTTTAATAATGGTTTATCTTTGGTATTAGTTCTTACCGGCGACTCAGCTTCTCCAATAGAGGTTTTTCATTACGGGCAAAATAAATCAGGAGGAATTTTCAATATGTTTAAAGGATTTCCCGATTTATCAAGATTAGTTGCAACTGCTGCGCTTACAGAGACCGTGATGATAAATGATCGCTTATCCGAAGTTAGGTGGATAACAAATATCCAGAGACCTATGTTTGTAGGTACAATGGCTGAAACGCCGACGGCTGTTGTTGGTAATATGATTTATTATTTGAGAGAAAAGCCAGAATTAAAACGACCTCATGTTTTTGCTGAAGATTTAAAAAGTATTTATCGGGAATTAAGATATGATATATCTCCAGTAGGTGTAGGTAAGCTGATGAGATGACTTGCGCTAGACTTTAAATAATCTTTATATATTCTTCTCTTTTGGGGCCGGTGGAGATAAGTTTAATTGGGACTCCTAAAAACTTTTCAATAAATCTTACATAATCTTGGCAGTTTTTTGGGAGGTCCTTAAAGTTTTTAACTTTCATAATGTCCTCATCCCATCCGGAAAATTCCTTGTAGATTGGGGTTAGTTTTTCTAATTCCAGATAGCCACAAGAGCTGTACGGAATTTTTTTGATATG
>MFDZ01000002.1:290-9314 GCA_001777455.1 Candidatus Daviesbacteria bacterium RIFCSPLOWO2_02_FULL_41_8 | reverse complement strand
TTCGCAGGAATGACAGAGGAAGAAGCAGGAATGACGGAAGGAGGAAGCTCATATCCCACGCAAACTTTGATTTTTGGGAAACCCGATAAAATATCAATTTTGGTAATAGCAATTTCTGTTACTCCGGAGACTTCACAGGCAAACTTAACTGCCTCTAAATCTAACCATCCAACTCTTCTGGCTCGTCCGGTGGTGGTACCAAACTCTGCGCCTTTTTGCTGAAGACCTACACCTGTTTTATCTATTAACTCAGTGGGGAAAGGTCCACTGCCAACCTTTGAGGTGTAAGCTTTAACTACCCCCAAGATATTGCCAATTTTTTGTACCGGTATGCCGGCGCCGGTATTGACCATACCGGGGATGGTGTTGGAACCGGTGCAATAAGGATAAGGGGAAAAATCCAAGTCTAGCATAACCGCTTGGGCCCCCTCCATAAGAATAGTTTTGTTCTGGGCTATAGCTTTTTGTAAAAGCTGGTAAGTATCTGCAACAAAAGGGAGGACTGTTTTCCTAAGTTCCGAAATCTTTTTAAGCTCCTTGTTAATATTAATCGGAGCCACTTTAAAGGTTTTTAGGATTTCATTTTTAATTTTGGTTTGGAATTTAAACTTTTCTACAAACAAGTCCCAATCTTTCAACTCATAAATTCGTATTCCGTTGTAACTCGCTTTATCAGAATATGCCGGGCCGATGCCTCTTCCTGTTGTTCCCAATTTACCTTTGCCTCGGGCATTTTCGTATGCTATGTCCAATGCTTTATGATAAGGCAGGATCAGGTGACATCTGTCTGAAATAAATAATCTGTCGCGCAGTTTAATTCCGTCTTTAACAAACATTTCTATTTCAGAGACAAGAACTTCTAAGTCAAGGATTACTCCGTTAGCAATTACGCAATTGGCCTTTGGGTTAAGAATTCCGGAGGGGATTAAGTGAAGCGGATACTTTTTATTGTTTACTATAATGGTGTGGCCGGCATTGTTACCGCCTTGGAAACGGACAACGAAGTCTTTGTTTTCCGCCAGAAGATCAACGATTTTACCCTTGCCTTCATCGCCCCATTGTGTGCCGACTAAAACTGAAACTGTTTTGTTCATTTTCTTTTTGTCATTCCGAGGTCGCCGCGGCGACCGTGGGAATCTTGATTAGTATTAGTATTAGTATAGATTGCCACGTCGCTCGTTTCACTCGCTCCTCGCAATGACGAAGGAGTTGAATGACAAAAGAAGTGTAGCATACCTTTTTGACATTTGGTAGTCTTTTATATATAATAAGTTATGGGAATTACGAATTACACAATTGTAACTTTAGGTTCTCACTCCGCCCTGCAAATCCTCAAAGGGGCAAAAGATGAAGGCTTCAAAACGCTGGTTGTTGCTACTCCGGATAGAATTCCTCTTTATAAATCGTACGGCAATTTCATTGATGAAGTTATAGAAATTAAATCCTGGGGAGATTTTCCCAAACTAGAAAAAGAACTCTTGAAGCGAAATGCCATCATAATTCCGCATGGATCTTTTGTGGCATATTTAGGGCTTGACCAAAACAAAAATATGAAAGCTTTGTATTTCGGTAATAAGGCAGTTTTGGATTGGGAAGAAAACCGAAAGATGCAGAGAATCTGGATGGAAGAGTCAAAAGTTAAAGTGCCGCACCGGTTTAAACGGGGTGATAAAATAGACCGCGCGGTGATTGTAAAATCATACGGCGCTTCCGGCGGCAAGGGTTATTTTACTGCCAGAAATCAAAAGGAATTAGATGAAAAGTTAAAAAATTATAATGAAGAAAGATTTATCGTTCAGGAATATGTCATAGGAGTGCCGCTTTATTTTTCATTTTTTTACTCGCCGCTAACAAAAAGGGTGGAGATAATGAGTATTGATAAGCGCTACGAAACTAATGTTGACTCGCTTGGCAGAATTCCGGCCAAAAACCAAAGGGGTTTAAATATCGAACCGTCTTTTGAAGTTGTTGCCAATATTCCGCTGGCTGTTCGGGAGTCAATGCTGGCAGAGGCAGTATCAATGGCAGAGAGGGTGGTTGAAACGTCCCGGAAACTCATCTCGCCAAAAGGACTTTTCGGGCCGTTTTGTCTGGAGACAATTATTACCTCCAGTGAGGAAATTTATGTGATAGAAATTTCTGCCAGAATTGTGGCAGGGACAAATTGTTTTATAAACGGTTCACCTTATACATATTTACTCTATGATGAGCCGATGTCTACAGGGAGACGTATTGCCAGAGAGATCAAAAATGCGGTAAAGTCAAATAAACTAAAGGAGGTACTGGACTGAATGGGAAATAGCTCATCACATCAAAAAGCACCGCTCGCATCTCCACAGTGCTCGCTATGGATTTGTTTCGCGCCGGGTAATTTCCTGGATCACGAAATAAGTGGTGCGCTCAACTTCATCGATTGCTTTTATGATTGTAATTTCGCTATTTCTTTAAAAGTATGAATAAAAGTTATACAATTGCCGTACTTGGTTCTCATTCCGCTCTTGATGTTTGCCGGGGAGCGAAGGATTTGGGGTTTAAGACTTTAGTTATTTGTAAAAAAGGCAGAGAAAAAACTTACAAAAAATATTATGCGACAAATGGAGAATTGGGTTGTGTAGATGAAGTAATTGTGTTGGATGAGTTTAGAGATATACTTAGCGAAAAAGTCCAGCAGGAGCTTCTTAAAAGAAATGCAATTTTTATTCCTCATCGGTCTTTTGAAGTTTATATTAATGATTACAATGCCATTGAGAAAAAGTTTAAAGTACCGATGTTTGGAAACAGGTTTTTACTTAAAGCCGAAGAGCGGGGAGTAAAACCAAACCAGTATGATCTACTGGATGCCGCACAGATTCGTTATCCTCAGCAATTTGATGATCCAAAAAAAATTGATCGGCTTTGTATAGTTAAAGTTTTGGAAAAAGAAAGAGGATTTGAGCGGGCATTTTTCTTTGCCGAGTCCTTTGAGGAATATAAATTAGGAGTGGCCCACGGATTAGGACTGGGAAAATTTACTGAAGAACAAATCAAATCATCCGTAATTGAAGAGTTCATTGTAGGGGTGCAGGTAAACTTTAATTTCTTTTATTCACCGGTTAATAAAAGACTGGAATTAATTGGCACTGATACCAGGAGGCAAACTAATATTGAAGGATTAACCAAATTGCCGTCAATATATGAAGAGGAGTTAATTAAAAAAATTGGAGTAAAATATGAAGAGGCGGGACACATTGCAGTCACTGTGCTGGAGTCTTTATTAGAGGATGTATTTGCTATGGGTGAGCGGTTTGTAGAGGCCAGCCAGAAGATGGTTTCGCCCGGTGTGATCGGCCCGTTTGGATTGCAAACCATGATCACTGCCGGCCCGCCCAAAAAAGAAATTATTGTTTTTGATGTTTCACCACGGATGCCCGGATCACCCGGCATTTTTGCTACCCCTTACAGCGGGTATTTATTTGGACAAAATATCAGTATGGGCAAAAGAGTGGCAATGGAAATAAAAGAAGCAATCGAGAAAGGAGAGCTAAAAAAGGTTTTGACGTAGTCTTCTGTCATCCTGAACGAAGTGAAGGATCTCCAGATTTAATCTTGAGATTCCTCGCTAATCGCTCGGAATGACAAACATATATGAAAACAGATCAAAAGTTTGCATTACTAAGCGTTTATGATAAAACCGGAATTGTAGATTTTGCAAAAGTTTTGCTAAAATCTGGATATACAATAATTTCCACCGGCGGTACGCTGAAGGTTTTGGAAGAAAACAAAATAAAAGTTACTCCAATAGAAGAAGTTACTGGTAACCCCAGGGATTCATTTGACGGACGGATGAAAACTATCAGTTTTCAAATTGAGTCAGGTATTTTGTTTGACAGGAAAAACCCGAAACATATTAGTGAAGCCCAAAAATTAAAAGTTCCGCAAATAGATATTGTAGTTTGCAACCTTTATCCGTTTGAAGAGCGGCCCGGTATTGAAACAATAGACGTGGGTGGTCCGACTATGATCCGGGCAGCTGCTAAAAATAATTCTAATGTCTTAGTAATAGTTAGTCCCGATGATTATGGAATGGTGTCTGACGCTTTGGAAAATGGAAAGGTGACTGAAAAGCTTCGAAAAGAGTTGGCTTCCAGAGCTTTTTATCATCTGTCTTTTTATGATTCCCAGATTGGTAAATTCTTTTCAGAAAGAGACCTGCCTGCCGGCAGGCAGGAGTTTCCAAAAGAACTAACAATACCCCTTAGAAGAACTAATGTTCTTCGTTATGGTGAGAATCCACATCAGGAAGGAGCTTTGTACCTGATGCCAAAAACAAATTCTCCTTTTGCAAAATTAAAACACCTTTGGGGTCGTGAGCTTTCCGGTACCAACATCGGAGATATTCAAGCGGGTCTTGAAACAGTCAGGCAATTTAGCGAACCGGCGGCGGCTGTCATAAAACATTTAAGCCCTTGCGGGATTGCAACCGGTAAGGATAGTTTCGAAGCGCTGTTCCGGGCCACTGAAGCCGATCCGGTTTCCGCATTTGGAGGGGTAATTGTTTTGAATAAACCAATGGATTTAAAAGCCGCCAAGAATATCGCCACATTTAAAAATGAGCGGGAAGGAAATACTGATATAGTGGCAGTTCCTTCCATATCTCCGGATGCTTTGGAACTTTTAAAAAAGGTCAGAAAAAGTATGGGAGTTTATACATTTGGGCCGATTGAAAATAAAAGGAGTGAGAGATGGGATCTTAAATATTTTGCCGGAGCAGTGTTGCTCCAGGATTTTGATGATAATGTGCAAAATTGCTTTAAAGACTGGAAAATCGTGACCAATAAGAAACCTACAGAGAAACAAATGGAACAAATGAAATTTGGTTTTAAAGCAGTGAAAGCTGTAAGATCTAATGCTGTTATAGTTATTGATAAAGACATCCCAATGACTCGCGGAATCGGTTCCGGACAAACTTCCCGGGTGGGGGCGACTAAAATTGCGCTGGAACAGGCAGGCAACTTTACAAAAGGCGGTATACTGATAAGTGACAGTTTCTTCCCGTTTGAAGATTCGGTGGAAATGTCGGCCAAAGCCGGTATTGTGGCAATCGTGGAACAGGGAGGATCTGTCAATGACAGGGCCTCAATAGATGCTGCTGATAAAGCTAATATACCGATGGTATTTACCGGAAGGAGGGCGTTTAGACATTGATACCTTTGTCATCCCGGACTTGATCCGGGATCCATAAACATTTATATAGATTCCCGCTTTCGCGGGAATGACAGAGAAAAGTATTATGAAAAATAATAATTATTCAATTTATCAGTCACCGTTTAGCTGGCGGTATGGGTCGGAGAAAATGAGAGAGATATTCTCTGAGGAGAAGAAATACAAGCTTTGGAGAAAAGTCTGGGTGGCGTTGGCCAGGGCTCAGGCAAAAGATGGGTTAGTTTCAAAAGAAGAACTAGCTGATTTGGAAAAGAACCAGGACAACATTGATATAGATAGAATTTGGGAAATTGAAAAAGATACGCGTCATGATGTAGTAGCAGCTATTAAGGAGTTTGCAGAAAAAGCCAAGATTGGAGGAGGAAAAATTCACCTGGGCGCCACCAGTATGGATATTTCGGATAATGCCGAGACCGTCAGAATGACTGAGGCGCTTTCTTTGATCGAGGGAGATCTGATAAAACTCCTGAAGGTATTTGGTGAAAAGATTAATAAATATGCTGACTTTCCCTGTATGGGATACACTCATTTACAGCCGGCAGAACCGACTACTTTAGGGTACCGATTTGCCTTTTATGCGCAGGATTTACTGCTGGATTTAGAGCTCTTGCAGTTTGTTAAAAAGAATTTGAAAAGCAAGGGATTAAAAGGAGCAGTCGGGACCAGTGCCGGTTATGTGAAATTATTGGATGAAAAAAGAGCGAAAGAAATGGAGGCTGGAGTACTCGAAGAGCTAGGGATAGAAGCATTTGAAATAACCAACCAGACTGCCCCCCGGAAAATAGAGGTTATTTTGGCAAATTTATTGGCCGGGATTGCAGGGTCTTTAAATAAATTTGCTTTTGATTTAAGGATTATGCAATCACCCGGATTCGGAGAGTGGCAGGAGCCTTTCGGAAAATCCCAGGTTGGTTCTTCCGCTATGCCGTTTAAGAAAAATCCGATAAAAGCCGAGCAAATTTGTTCTCTGGCCCGATTGGTAGTAAATCTTTCCAGAACTGCTTGGGATAATGCTTCTATGATGTTATTGGAGCGGACCTTGGACGATTCAGCCAATAGAAGAGTAGTCATTCCGGAAATGTTTTTAAGCGTAGATGAGATACTGAACTCCGCAACTAATATAGTTAGCGACATAACAATAAACGATAAACGGATTATGAAAAATCTCGACACCTATTGGCCTTTTTCCGCCAGCGAGACAATAATAATTGAAGTGGTCAAAAAGGGTGCTGATAGGCAGAAAATGCATGAGGAATTGCGGGAGATTTCCATGAAGGCCCGGGAATCAATTCAGGAAGGTAATGTAAATCCCATGGAAGTTTTAATATCCGAAAATTCTGCCATCGGGCAATACTTAAAGCCTACTGAAATAGTGCAGCTAATGGATGCCAAAAATCACGTTGGCAATGCCAAAGAAAAAGCATTGACATTAGCAGAAGAAATTAAGAAAATAACATTATGAAAAAAGTATTTACGTTTTTGCAAAGCAAAAAGGCAAGGTTCCGAATGAAATTTTCTAAAATAGAAGAGGAGAAAATTTCATGAGGGTCCTTATTATCACCGGCTCTGATTCTGATTTGCCTGTAATGAAAGAAGCGGCAAAAGTGTTGGAAGAATTTGGTGTGGAATACGATATGACAATTTCTTCGGCACACAGGTCTCCGGAAAGAACAGAAGAATTGATAATAGACGCCAGTACCCGCAGTATAAAAGTAATAATTGTCGGGGCTGGAATGTCAGCACACTTAGCCGGAGTAATTGCCGCCCGTTTTCCTCTGCCGGTTATCGGAGTGCCGCTGGAAAGTGGAGTATTAGGTGGAGTAGATGCATTGCTTTCTACTATGCAAATGCCCTCCGGGATTCCGGTGGCAACGGTTGCCATAAACGGTGCAAAAAATGCCGGTATTCTGGCAGTCCAGATATTGGCAACATCAGATAAAATATTGGAGAATAAATTACTGGAATACAAAAAGAAATTGGCAATAGAGGTAGAAGAAAAAGCCCTGAAGATAGAAAATGATCAGTAAACAAAAAGTCATTGACAGTATTCCTTTTGCTCTTAAAACCGTTAATCTCCCTAAGTTTGGTAAAAAACATTCCGGCAAAGTCCGCGATAGTTTCGCATTAGATAGTAAAAGAATTATTGTGACAACTGACCGGCAATCTGCTTTTGACCATGTGTTGGGACTAATCCCATTTAAAGGACAGGTATTAACAAGGCTTTCAGAATTTTGGTTTAAGAAAACCGCTGATATTATTCAAAACCATTTACTTTCTGTTCCGGATCCTAACGTGATGTTAGTAAAAAACTGTCAAGTCATTCCGATAGAAATGGTGATCAGGGGTTATATCACAGGTGTGACAGATACATCTATTTGGGGCTCATATGAAAAAGGGGAAAGAACAATTTACGGGATTAAATTTCCAGAAGGTTTGCGGAAAAATCAAAAATTGCCGGAGCCGGTTATAACTCCTACCACTAAAGCAGAAACCGGGCATGATGAAAGATTGACAGAAAAAGAAATTCTTCAGAGAAGAATAGTTACTTCATTAGTATGGAAACAAATGAAAAAAGCTGCTCTGGCTCTTTTTGAACGGGGCCAGAAAATTTGTGAAAGCGCCGGAATAATATTGGTTGATACTAAATATGAATTTGGTTTAGACGGGAACGGAAAATTAATTTTGGTTGATGAAATTCATACCCCTGACTCTTCAAGATATTGGATTAAGAAAACCTACAAAAAAAGATTTGAAAAAAAATTGGAGCCGGAAAGCTATGATAAAGAACCTTTAAGAATTTGGTTTAAGGAGCATGGTTACAGCGGCAAAGGCAAAATTCCCAAAATGCCGCCGGAATTTATTGCCAAAATGAGCATGCTTTATATGGGAATTTATGAAAAAATAACAGGCAAGAAATTTATCCCGGATACTTCAAAAAATGTTAACAAAAGAATTAAAAATAATCTTAAACTTCTTTAAACATATAAATGTGGTCAACTGGGGTGTCTCTGTAGATAATCCCTTTTGGCAAATTGCCAAATGTTCTGAATCCCATCTTCCCGTAAAGTTTTCTGGCAATTTCATTGTTTCCAAAACATTCAAGAGTGATAATTTTCAAACCTTTTAAATTTTTCTTCGCCTCTTTGACAATTTTTTCCATTAAAAGTGTGCCAACTCCTTCTCCTCTGAATTCTTTGGCTAAGGATATTCCAAAAACGCCAATATGCTTTATGGCTTTGGATTGTAAACCAATTTGTGTATTGCCGACTAATCGTCCTTCTGAAAATGCCAATAGTTGGACTGACTTTTCTTCTGCAATTGCTTTAAGCTGTGAATCCAAATATTTTTTCTCTTCCTCCAAGCTAACTTGTTCGCCCTGGAAAATAATAAATGTTTTCTCTTTAGAAAGAGTATTGATGTAATCACGCAGCATATGCAAGTCATTTTCAGTAGGGTAACGAAAGATAATTTCTTTTCCTGATTTTGATTTACCTGTATAAACAATCGTGCCCGGTTTCATTCATTCATTTTATCATTATTCATGATATAATCTAATATACAAAATGGCAAAGGATAATGGCTTTGTACTTTTAACAGGAACTGCAAATTTAAAGCTGGCCAAAGATGTTGCTAAAATTTTGGGCAAGGACGCTGATGAAACCGTCTCCACCTTTGCTGACGGCGAAAAAAGAATTGTTATCCCCGAGAATCTTCGCAAAAGAGATGTTTTTATAATCCAACCAACCTGTCCGCCGGTTGATGCCAGTATCATGGAACTTTTTTTGATAATTGACGCGGCCAAAAGATCCTCAGCTACTGAAG
>MFDZ01000002.1:0-125 GCA_001777455.1 Candidatus Daviesbacteria bacterium RIFCSPLOWO2_02_FULL_41_8 | reverse complement strand
TTTAACATCCCCTATCATATCCAAAGCCTTGCTTTCGTTCTTTTTCATGACATCCCTTTCTTTAAATACTATCGCCACTCCGTCAGCGTCAAGTAAATCAGCATAAAACGCGGCTTTCAAAACTC
>MFDZ01000001.1:5374-5457 GCA_001777455.1 Candidatus Daviesbacteria bacterium RIFCSPLOWO2_02_FULL_41_8 | reverse complement strand
GCCGGCACTAATTCCCATCCCTTTACCCGAATCCCGGTCTAATCTAGTCTGCGGCCGGTTTTCTTCCTCCATGACAGTAATAA
>MFDZ01000001.1:2969-5308 GCA_001777455.1 Candidatus Daviesbacteria bacterium RIFCSPLOWO2_02_FULL_41_8 | reverse complement strand
GCAAGGTTGTTACCACCACTTCTTTGGGTTGAAATTTCAAAAGCGGAGTCAAAAGAGGCACGAATGATTGAATTGAGCAGTTTGGCTTTACCACAATAAAACCCTGCCACCCCTGGTTTTTTTGTTGTGCTTTAATAAGTTTTAAATGATCAGAATTAATCTCCGGCATAATCATCGGCACATCCGGAGTAAAGCGGTGGGCGGAATTGTTAGAAACTACCGCCACACCTCGCTTGGCAAATCCGTTTTCCACTTCCTTAATCTTTTCCTTTTCCATATCCAGAGCGGAAAAAACTAAAGAAACCCTGCCGGCAATTTTTTCCATATCATCTTCAACTGACTGCACAGTTAAATCGGCAACTACCGGCGGTATAGGCTCTTTCATCATCCAACGGCCGGCTACTGCACCGGAGTACTTTTTACCGGCGGATTTAGGGGAAGCGGCCAGGGAAACCACCTCAAACCAGGGATGGTTATTTAAAAGAGTAATGAAGCGCTGGCCAACCATACCGGTGGCACCTAAGATACCTACAGGAATTTTCGTTGTCATTACGAACTCGCCGAGGCGAGTGTGGCAATCTTTATTATAGATTCCCACATCGCTTCGCTCCTAGGAATGGCGATAGGTGTGAAATTTATATTCATATCAATTTATGGGATGTTAATACTTCCCGCAATTTTTCTTTATTCTTTTCTTCCATAGAAACCAAAGGCAACCGGAAGACTTCTTTAATCCTACCCATTAAGGCCAGAGCAGTTTTAACCGGCTGAGGGTTTGTTTCGATAAAATTTATATTCATTAAATCAAGCCATTCAAAGTGCAACTTTCTGGCTTTTTCCCAATTACCTTCCAGGGCGGCTTTAGCAAGAGCTGACATTTGTTTCGGTATTTCATTGGAAACTACCGAAATTATTCCGTCTCCCCCGAGCGCCATCACCGGGAAAGTCATGGCATCATCTCCGGAAAGAACGGAGAAATCTTTGGGCGCACCTTTTATAATATCCATTATCTGATTAATATTGCCGGATGCTTCTTTGACCCCCACCACTTGCGGCACTTCCCTAGCAATCCTTAAAGTTACCTCAGCTGTAGCATTTAAACCGGTTCTGCCGGGGACGTTATATAAAATAATTGGCAAGTCGACTGAGTTAGCAATAGCTTTAAAGTGAGCCACCAAACCCTTAGCCGTTGGCTTGTTGTAATAAGGGGTCACATGAAGTAGTGCATCCGCGCCCGCTTGCTTGGCAATCTGCGATGACTTGATGGCCTTGGCCGTATCATTACTGCCGGCTCCGGCAATCACCGGCACTCTTTTGCGGACTGCTTTAATAACCGTTTCAATGACCAGTTTTTTCTCTTCCTCATCCATGGTGGCGGCCTCTCCGGTTGAGCCACAAGGCACAATACCGGAAATACCGTTTTTAATTTGAAACTCCACTAATTCTTTTAAAGCTTCCGTATCCACTTCTCCTGTAGGAAGAAACGGTGTTACCAAAGCCGTGATTGATCCTGTAAATTTAGTCATTTTATTTCCTTATTATATTTCTTTTGTCATCCCTGCGAAGGCAGGGATCCAAATAACAACCTCTACTTGTTAATTAGATTCCCGCATACGCGGGAATGACAGTCAGGATTGTTTAAATACCTCATCAAAGCTGTAAAAACCCTTTTTGTCTTTTATAAATTCTGCCGCCACAATAGCACCTTCGGCGAATCCGCGCCTTCCGTGAGCACTGTGAGAAAGTTTAATCTCGTCTGCGGCACTGTCAAAAATAACTTCGTGAAACCCAGGATTTCGTCCTGACCGAAGAGATGCAAAATGAAGTTCATCTTTTTCAATTTGCCTGTCCAGTCGTCCGGTTTCGAGCCGTTTTTTTCCGGAGAAATTTTCCATAACAACACTGGAAATCTTTTTAGCTGTGCCGCTGGGGCTGTCTTTTTTACCGGTGTGGTGAATTTCAAACCCGGCTACGTCGTAGTTACCAAACCTACTAAAAAGCGGACTGGCAAAACCGACAATTTGAAAAAAAATATTTGCCCCAATAGAAAAATTTTGGGCATATATCAATCCTGTTTTCGACTTCTCTACCACTTCTTTTACCTGATCCGTCCGGTCATACCAACCGGTGGTACCAACCACCATATTTTTACCAATTCCTGTAATCTCTTTTATGGTGTCCAAAATTACCTCCGGAGAAGTAAAATCAATCACCACATCTGCTCTAGCAATTCCCTCTTTATCTAACCCATCTTTGATGCTTTTGTAGCTAACTGAAACCACTTGATGAGTACCTGATTCCTTAACCAGGTTTTCCACTTCCCGCCCCATATTACCGTA
>MFDZ01000001.1:1454-2925 GCA_001777455.1 Candidatus Daviesbacteria bacterium RIFCSPLOWO2_02_FULL_41_8 | reverse complement strand
TCGTGCAGTGCCGCAACTGCCTGTTCAACTTTATCCGAATCAATCACAATGCTGATATTTATATCCGTTGCTCCCAAGGAAACCATTCTGGTTAGTATTTTTTCCTTATCCAAAATATCAAAGATTTTGTGAATCGTGTGAGCTGAAGAAGTTATTCCTTCTCCAATCAAAGACACCATCCCCAAACCTGTGACCGCTGAAGCTTTGGCGAATTTATTAATCTCAGAAATTGCATTTTCCAATCTTTCGTTATCATCCAGGGTAACTGAAACACTAACCTCGGATACACTAACCAGATCTACAGAAATATTATTATTAGTAAAAACCTTAAAAACCCGGGCCAAAAAGCCTTTTTGAAGTAACATTTCTGAAGAATAAATATTTACCAAGTTAATCTTCCTTTTGAAAGCTATTGCCCTGATGGAAGGTAAATTTTCTATTTTTTCTTTGATTAAAGTACCGGGATTTTTTGGGTTAAAAGTATTTAATACTTTGACCGGAATATTGGCCACAATTGCCGGCTTAATGGTTCTGGGATGCAAAACTCTTGCTCCAAAAGTAGCCAGTTCTGAAGCTTCCTCAAAAGAAATGACCGGCAACTGCTTAGTATTTTTAAAAAACCTGGGGTCGGTGGTAAACATCCCATCCACATCAGTCCAAATTTGAATCTCTTCCGCTTTTAAACAGAAGCCAATAATGGAGGCTGTATAATCTGATCCTCCCCTACCTAATGTTATCACTTGACCGTTTTTGGTTGAAGCAATAAATCCTGTTACCACCGGTACTATACTTTTTTTTAACAAGGGCTCTAAAATCTTTTTGGTATTTTTTTTGGTTGGGCCTAAAAGAAATTCTGCCGCACCAAAATTATTAGTGGTAATTATTAAATCCGTTGCAATAACTTGAGCCGCATTAATCCCTTTGCTTTTCAAAACCTCAGTGATGATGTATGACGACATAATTTCACCGAATGACGCTAATCTATCTAAATATTCATTTGTTGAACTATTTTCGAGGGCAAGCCGGGTTACTTCTTCAAGTTGTTTATCTACAAATTGCAAAACCTTACGCTGCTTTTTTTGTTCGTTCCATAGCTTCTCCACTAAATTTTTATGCAGGCTTTTAATTTCCCTAATTGTTTTACCAATCTCGTTTTTAGGTAAAGTCGGGAGTGACAACAGTAAATCAGTGACGCCTGATAAAGCAGACACTACAATTACCGGCTGTTTTGCCAGTTGGTTCTCCACTATATTGCAAAGGGTCAAAACCCTCTCTTTGCTACTAACAGATGTCCCGCCAAACTTTGCGATTATCATATTCTTCTCCCGTCATTGCGACCCGCCCGCAACTGCGTAGCTGTTGGCGGGGTGGCAATCTTTCTTAGGATTATACAGATAATCGGTTGCATTTCCAAATTTTCTCTGATAGAATCCTTAAATCCCGCCCAAATTACAATGAATTCTTTAGAAAA
>MFDZ01000001.1:0-1429 GCA_001777455.1 Candidatus Daviesbacteria bacterium RIFCSPLOWO2_02_FULL_41_8 | reverse complement strand
TTTGGCAATATCGGAACAGGTGTAGTACGCTGGTTCCAAGACGGAGGCGGAGAACCATTTAATTTACGCCTTAAGCGGGTGGCAGTACGGGATCTTACTAAACCTCGAGCACTTCAATTTTCTCCATTGACAGATGATCCGGCAGATATTCTAAGAGACTCCTCTATAGATATAGTCGTTGAACTGATGGGCGGCGTAGATAATCCAAGAAGAATTGCACTTGATGCAATAGACAGCGGGAAAAACGTTGTTACCGCGAACAAGGCATTACTAGCACTTCATATGAAAGAGATTTTTGATGCTGCCCGCTCAAGACAAGTAAGCTTAGGTTTTGAGGCATCTGTTGCCGGAGGCATACAAGTCATTAATACTTTTGGCAGGCTTCGGGGCGAAAGAATAAACAAATTGATGGGCATTATAAATGGAACCACAAATTATATGCTTACAAGAATGGCAGAAGAAGGGCTAGCCTTTGGTACAGCTCTCAAAGGGGCGCAAGAAGCCGGTTTTGCTGAAGCAAACCATATCCTTGATACAGGAGGATCTGATGCTCAAGGTAAATTAGCCGTACTTGCAGCTCTTGCCTTCAATGCACAAATCGATGTTAACAAAATTCCCTGCCGAGGCATTACCGAAATAACACCTATAGATATGGACTTTGCTAAAGAGAATGGATATGTAGTCAAGCTTTTGGCAATGGCTAGTAAAGAAGGTGAAGCCGTAACCATGCAAGTCACCCCTGCCTTGCTTAAGAAAGAACATCCCCTTGCCTCTGTAAGAAATGAGTTTAATATGATATACATTGAAGGAGAATTGGCTGGACCCCAGACATTTTATGGCAGAGGTGCCGGTGAAAAACCTACCAGCAGTGCAGTCATCTCTGATATATTAGACGTAGCCGAACATATCCGGAATGGCACAACCACTAGGTTACCCCGCTTAGATTCAAAAATAGACTATGCTGATCCCGACAATCTCCGCCAAGCCGGGTATATTAGGGTAAACCTGCTCGATAAGCCAGGAAGTATTGCAGAAGTAACCCGCATCATTGCTGACAAGAATTTAAATATAGAAGATTCCATACAAAGGAAAAAATTCGGTGAAAAGATACGCGGAAGTATGTATATTCCGGATATTATTACTTTCGCCCGGGCCGCACAAACTGATATAAAACAAGCGCTTGAAGGTATTGCAAACTCCGATAGAATTTGGGGTGAACCCTTCTTTTTACCTTTTGTTGACTAATTTCCAAAAACAGAATCATGAATAGATTGGGCAAGTTGATTTAATCTGTCTTCCGGAAGATCTACCAAAATTGAAGCTTCAAATGCACCCGATGCAAATTGATACGCGTTCGACTTCTTTAATTCCGGAAAATCACCGTTCATACCTGCAATAACTTTTCCCAACACCAAAGGATCAGAAAGCC